>CAYOSX010000005.1:4911-54705 GCA_964406745.1 uncultured Opitutus sp. | reverse complement strand
GGGTGAATCTCTTTCCCAACCTGAAGGATGGTCTGTCGCCGCGGGTCGGCGTGCCGGAGACCTTCGTGACGCAGCGGGCGCGGGAGGTGGCGGCGCGCCGGCCGAAGGCGCCCGGGCTGCTGGCTTCGTTCGACGCGATGCTTGCCGCCGCACGCGATGGGGCGACGATCGGCCAGATCTCCGCGGGGATGGCGCGGTCGCCCGTGGGTGAACCGACCATCGTGACTTTGCGGCCCGGCCGGGTGGCCGAAGGGTTCGAGTCGTTGCGCGCCGCGGCGGAACGTCATCGGGAACGGACGGGAAGCCGCCCGCGTGTGTTCCTTGCGAAGATGGGGCCGGTCGCCCAGCACAAGGCGCGGACAGAGTTTTCGAGCGGGTTCTTCGCGGTGGGTGGATTCGACGTGGTCGCGGGCGGCGGATTCGACAACGCGGAGGAGGCTGCCGTGGCTGCGCTGACGGCGGACGCGCCCGTGATCGTGTTGTGCTCGACCGATGACACCTATCCGGCGCTCGTGCCGGCCTTTGCCCGGAGGATCAAGGAGCACAACCCCGCCTGCGTCGTGGTGCTCGCCGGCCTGCCGGGCGATCCGGCCGTCGCGGACGCCTGGCGCGCCGCCGGCGTGGATGAATTCATCCACCTGAAGGCAAACGCCGAGGTGGTGCTCGCAGCGATTCAACAACGGATTGGGGTGCTCACATGAACAGGAAACCGGACTTCACGAAACTCGCGTATGACGACTTCCGCTTTGCGCGTGGGGAGCCGCCCGCGGCTGGCGCGCCGGAGAGCGGGAGCGACACGTATGAGCAGATCGCGGTGAAGCCCCTCTTCACGGCGGGCGACCTGCCGCCGGCGGAGGTGTTGGACACGCTGCCGGGATTTGCGCCGTTCACGCGCGGACCGTATCCGACGATGTATGTCACGCGTCCGTGGACGGTGCGCCAGTACGCCGGCTTCTCCACCGCCGAGGAGAGCAACGCGTTCTATCGGCGCAACCTCGCGGCCGGCCAGGCGGGCTTGTCGGTGGCCTTCGATCTCGCGACGCACCGCGGCTACGACAGCGATCACCCGCGCGTGGTCGGGGACGTCGGCAAGGCGGGCGTGGCGATCGACTCGGTGCTCGACATGCAGACGCTGTTCGCGGGCATCCCCTTGGACAAGGTGTCGGTCTCGATGACGATGAACGGGGCGGTGCTTCCCGTGATGGCATTCTACATTTGTGCGGCGCAGGAACAGGGGGTGGCTCCGGAGGCGCTCTCCGGGACGATTCAGAACGACATCCTCAAGGAGTTCATGGTCCGCAACACCTACATCTATCCGCCGGAGCCCTCGATGCGGATCATCGCCGACATCTTTGCGTACACCTCGCGGCACATGCCGAAGTTCAACAGCATCTCGATCTCCGGATATCACATGCAGGAGGCGGGCGCGACGGCCGACCTCGAGCTCGCATACACGCTGGCGGACGGGCTCGAGTACCTTCGCACGGGCGTGGCGGCGGGCATCGACGTCGATGCGTTTGCGCCGCGACTCTCGTTCTTCTGGGCTGTGGGGAAGAACTTCTTCATGGAGATCGCGAAGATGCGGGCCGGGCGGACCCTGTGGTCGGAGATTGTGGGGCGCTTCGATCCGAAGAATCCGAAGTCGCGCGCGTTGCGCACGCACTCGCAGACCTCGGGCTGGAGCCTGACCGAGCAGGATCCGTTCAACAACGTTGCGCGGACCTGTCTCGAGGCGCTCGCGGCGGTGTGTGGACACACGCAGAGCCTGCACACGAACGCCCTCGACGAGGCGATTGCGTTGCCCACCGATTTCTCCGCGCGAATCGCCCGCAACACCCAGCTGCACCTGCAGCACGAGACGGGCGTCTGCTCGGTCGTTGATCCGTGGGGCGGCAGTTACTACGTCGAGTATCTGACAAAGGAGCTCATCGCGAAAGCGCGGGTGCACCTCGACGAGATCGAAAAACTCGGTGGCATGACGAAGGCGATCGAGGCCGGCGTGCCCAAGCTGCGCATCGAGGAAGCCGCGGCCCGGCGGCAGGCGAGGATTGATTCGGGTCGCGAGGTCATCGTCGGCCTCAACCGGCACCGTCTCGCGAAGGAGGCGCCGCTCGACATCCTTGAAGTGGACAACACTGCGGTGCGCGAAGCGCAGATCAAGCGCCTGAAGACGTTGCGCGCGGAGCGGGACAACACCCGTTGCGGCGCGGCGCTCGCGGCGTTGACGGCGTGCGCGCGGACGGGCGAGGGCAACCTGCTCGCGCTGGCGGTGGACGCCGCCCGGGCGCGGGCCACGCTCGGTGAGATCAGCGATGCGCTGGAGACGGTCTTCGGCCGCTACCAAGCGCGCATCCGGTCCATCGCGGGCGTGTATCGTCGCGAGTTCGGCGAGGACGAGACGGTGAACCGCGTGCGGGCCGAGGTGGAGCGGTTTGCCGGCAAGGAAGGGCGAAGGCCGCGTATCCTCGTGGCGAAACTCGGACAGGACGGACACGATCGCGGCGCAAAAGTCGTGGCGACGGCGCTGGCCGATCTCGGCTTCGACGTGGACATCGGGCCGCTCTTTCAAACCCCGGAGGAATCCGCGCGGCAGGCGGCCGAGAACGACGTGCACATCGTGGCGATGAGTTCGCTCGCGGCCGGACACAAGACGCTGCTGCCGGCCCTGCGCGACGAATTGAAGGCGCTCGGGCGCGAGGACATCCTGCTTGTCTGCGGCGGAGTGATACCGGCGCAGGACTACGATTTCCTCCTGGACCACGGCGCGGCGGCGATTTTCGGGCCCGGCACGGTCATCCCGCGCGCCGCGCTGCGCCTGCTGGAGCTGTTGCATGAACGAATCCCGGCCGTCTCCGTCTGAGCCCCCTGTTGTCTGCGCGCAACCGGCTCCGCCTGCGTTGCACGACGGTTGTCCGCAGCCGCGTCCGGATTGGGTGCCGGAGCAGGCGGGTCCGGCCTTTGCGACCTGGCTGGTGCAAGGCGTGCAGCCCTCGGGAAGGGTGGCGCCGAATCCGATGCCGCGCCGGCCCGGTCCGACGCCCGAGGCGCTGGCCGCGGGCGTGCTGGCGCGCGATCCGGTGGCGCTCGGGCGGGCGATCACGTTGGTGGAAAGCAATGCCCCCGCGCACGCCCCGGCGGCGCAACGGCTGCTCGCGGTGGTCGCCGGGCGTGCGGGCGGATCGATGCGTGTGGGGCTGACGGGCGTGCCCGGCGCGGGCAAGAGTACGTTCATCGAGGCGCTGGGCGTGCGGCTGGTCGATGCCGGCAGGCGCGTGGCAGTGCTGGCGGTGGATCCATCGAGCACGGTGACGGGCGGAAGCATCCTGGCGGACAAGATCCGCATGGAGACCCTCGCGCGCCGACGTGAAGCCTTCATCCGGCCTTCGCCGTCGGGTGGGGCGCCGGGGGGCGTCGCACGCAAAACGCGCGAGGCGATTCTGCTGTGCGAGGCGGCCGGCTACGACGTCGTGATCGTGGAGACGGTCGGCGTCGGGCAGAACGAAGTCGCGGTGCGCGCGCTGGTCGATTGCTTCGTCGTGCTGCTGCTGGCGGGAGCGGGGGACGAGTTGCAAGGCATCAAGAAAGGCGTGATGGAACTCGCGGACATCCTCGTGGTGCACAAGGCCGACGGCGACAATCGGGAACGTTGCCGGATCGCGGAAGGCGAGTTGCGGCGGGTGTTGCATTATCTGCGTCCCGCGACACGCGGGTGGACGACCCCGGTCCTGCAGGCGTCATCGTTCACCGGCGAAGGGATGGCGGAGATCTGGCGGGCGGTGGAGGCTTACTTCCGGACCGCCAGGAGCGAAGGTGTATTCGAAGAACGGAGACGAAGCCAGGCGGTGGCCGCGTTGCATGCGCTCATCGAGGAAGGCTTGCGCGAGCGCTTCCATCGCGATCCCCGGGTGCGGGCAGCGCTGCAGGCGGAGGAGCAGGCGGTGGCGGACGGACGGGCAACCCCGATGGCGGCTGCGATGCGGGTGCTGGGGCAGAACGACGGCGCGGCTTAGAACCTGTTTCTCGGTGCAGGAAGAGTTTTTACAGGAGGCCGCGGAGGACGCTGAGGGTGGACGAACCGAAGTCTGAATTTTCACATGAGGAAACGGAGGTAACAGAGGTCGGGCCCGTTCAAATCTATCCTCGTTTGGACTCTGCGCTCTCTGCGGCCTCCTGTAATGCGGATCGATTCCCTCAGCCTGGACCGGCCTTTGCTTGATTGGGCTCTGTTGCCTCAGTTGCCTCCTGTGAAATCGATCGGTTTGTCTCAACCCATGTTTCATTGGGCGAAAGCCTGCTCAGGTGAAGCGCGATTTGATGAGGAAGATGAGGTCGCGGGAGAAGCGGCCGTCCTGGAGGTAGTCGAAGGCGACGAATTGGTGGAGGGCGACGATAAGCCAGAAAACGACCTGGTAGGAGACCTTGGCCGTCTTGTGACGAAAGAAGCGTTGCGCGAGGAAGGCGCCGGGCCAGCCGCCGACGAATTCGGCGAGGTGGAGCGTCGTCTCGGGAATGCGCCGGTCGCCGGTTTCGGCGCGCCGCTTGTCGAGGCGGGAGAGAACAAAGGCGACCACGGAGGCGAGCAGCGGCACCGCGAAGACGAGGCGGGCGTCGACCCAGAGTGTGAGCCGGTTGAGGGCGAGGACGGGGAGAATCAGGGTCGCCAGAAAAACAAGGGCGGAGCGCCAGCCCAGCCGACGGTGGAACGGGGGAAGCGGCGTCGGGGTGGGCGCGGTCATGGGGTGGGGCGCGGGAGCCGGCGGGCGCCGGGGGCGGTGGTCAGGCCCACTCGGGAGGGTTCTGCAGGTGCGGACGGAGCACGCCGATGCAGGGAAGGTTGCGGTAACGCTCGGCAAAATCGAGACCGTAGCCGACGACGAATTTGTCGGGAATGCGGAAGCCCACGAAGTCGGCTTCGAACTCGACCTCGCGACGGCCGCGTTTGTCGAGCAGGACGCAGGTCTTCACGCTGGCGGGGGCCTGCTTGCGAATCATCGCGGCGACCATCGCGAGCGTCTTGCCGGTATCGAGGATGTCGTCGATCAGGAGCACGTGACGATTGGTGATGTCGAGCGTGAGGCTGTGCACCATCTGCGGCTTGCCGATTGACTTGGTCTCGTTGCGATAGCTGGAGATGCGGATGCAATCGAGCCGGATCGGGTTGGGGATGGCGCGGAGCAGGTCGGCCGTGAAGAGGATGGCGCCGTTGATGATGGAGATGACTGTGATCTCCTCCTCCCCGTAGACGGCGGCGACCTCGGTGCCGAGTTTCTTGATGCGCTTCTTGATCGCGTCCTCAGTGACGAGAACGGACTCGAGGTCGACGTGGGCGGGATGAAGCTTGAGCGTGGAGGCCATGGCGCGAGGGGTCTGAGCAAGCAGATTCCCCGCCAAGGGGGCAAGGACAACGGCACATGGACGACGTGCGTTTCTCCGCGGACCACCACGAGGTGTAATCGGGGGAATTCCTTTGACTCATGCGGAGGGCGGATTTCCTTTCGCGCAGCGTCGCCGTCGGAATGATCTCCATACGTATCCAGCAACTCTCGAAGCGGTTCGGCTCGGTGGTGGCGTTACATGGATTGGATCTCACGATCGAGCCCGGGGAGTTGTTTTTCCTGCTCGGGCCGAGCGGTTGCGGCAAGACCACGCTCCTGCGCAGCCTGGCTGGCTTCTACATTCCTGAGGAGGGCCGGATATTCTTCGGTGACGAAGATGTGACGAAACTCGAGCCGCACAAACGGAACACGGGGATGATGTTCCAGAGCTATGCCCTCTGGCCGCACATGTCGGTGGCGGAGAATGTGGCGTTTGGACTGGAGGAGCGGAAGGTACCTAGGACGGAGATCCGCCGGCGGGTGGCGGAAGCGCTCGCGTCGGTGCGCATGGAGGCCTACGCGGAGCGCCGTCCGAACCAGCTTTCGGGTGGGCAGCAACAGCGGGTGGCGCTGGCGCGTGCGTTGGTGATCCGTCCGCGTTGCCTCCTGCTCGACGAGCCGTTGTCCAATCTCGACGCGAAGCTGCGGCTGGAGATGCGCGCGGAGATCCGGCGGGTGTGCAAGGAGTTCAAACTCACGACGGTCTATGTGACGCACGATCAGAAGGAGGCCCTGTCGGTCTCGGACCGCATGGCGATCCTGGAGAGCGGTCACATCCTGCAGGTCGGTTCACCGCGCGAGGTGTACCGAAGGCCGACCTGCCGCACGGTGGCAAACTTCATCGGCGAAACCGATTTCGTGAAAGGCCGCCTGCTTGGTTTGGACGGCGACCGGGCGACGGTCGAGACCGCCATCGGGCGGTTCGAAGGCGTGCTGGGCGATCCGCGGACGCGTCCGGTAGCGGGCGCGGAGGTGACGTTGTCCATCCGTCCGGAATGCTGGACGCTCGACACGCAACCGCGGGCTCAGAACAGCGTGAAGGGGCGGATCGGCGAGTCCGTGTATCTTGGCGAGGTGGCGCAGTACGATTTTGTGGCGGGCGATACGTCGTTGAAGATCTACGAGCTCAACCCGCGCCATCTCGGCCAATCGGCCCGTGGCGATCTTCATGCGAGCGTGACGGTCGAGGACGTGGTCGTGCTTACGTCGTGAACACGCCGGGGGCAACGCGATGAAACGCTCCAGCGCGAATGAAGGAAGGCGGGTGACGTGATGCGGCGCATCATCATCGTGCTGGCGCTGGTGGTGACCGTGGCGGTGCCCTTCGTGTTGCGTCCGGCGCGAACAGTGGCAGAGCGGGCGGATGACACGTTGGTGATCATCACGCCGCACAATGAAGCGATCCGTTACGAGTACGGCGTGGGGTTCCGCACCTGGTATCGTGCGCAGACGGGGCGGACGGTGAACATCGACTGGCGTGTCATCGGCGGCACGAGCGAGATCGCGCGGTTTCTCGAGGGCGAATACGTCGCTTCGTTTCAGAATCATTGGACGCGGGTGCTCGGGCGGCCGTGGAGCAATGAAGTACAGGCGGCCTTTGCAAACGGGCGGCTGCCGGCGGACGCGTCGGCGGTGGCGCGCGAGGCACGGGATGCGTTCCTTGCCTCCGACGCAGGTTCGGGAATCGACGTGTTCTTCGGAGGAGGCACGTACGATTTTGTCCGGCAGGCGCAGGCGGGACGGATCGTCGACAGCGGGATTTTGCAGCGGCATCCCGAGTGGTTTGTCGACGACGTGATCCCGCGCGAGTTTGCGGGTGAGGAATACTGGGATGCGCAAGGTCGCTGGGTTGGCACCGTCCTCAGCAGCTACGGCATCATCTACAACCGGGATGCGCTCGAGCGGCTGGGCATGGAGGGGCCGCCGGCGCAATGGGATGATTTGAAGGATCCGCGTTTCGTCGGCGAGGTGGCGCTGGCGGACCCGACGAAGAGCGGTTCGATCGCCAAGGCGTTTGAGAACGTGATCCAGCAACAGATGCAACGCCGGCTCGTGGCGTTGCGCGCGGCTCAGCCCTCGGGCGATCCGGCGGAGATCGAGCGCCGGGCGGTGCGTGAAGGATGGATGGACGGCATGCGGCTCGTGCAGCTGATCGGGGCCAACGCGCGGTACTTCACCGACAGTTCGCAGAAACCACCGATCGACGTGGCGGCGGGCAACTGCGCGGTCGGCATGTGCATCGATTTCTACGGACGTCAGCAGGAAGAGGCCGTGCGGCGTCGCAGCGGAAGTGACCATCTCGGCTACGTTTCGCCGCAGGGAGGGACGGTAAGTTCGGTCGACCCTGTGGCGCTCATGCGTGGTGCGCCGAACCGGGAGGTGGCGATCGCGTTCATCGATTACGTCATGTCGATGGAGGGGCAGAAGCTCTGGAACTTCCGTCCGGGCGTGCCCGACGGCCCGGAGCGGTTTGCGCTGCGCCGGCTGCCGGTGCGTCGCGATTTTTATCGTCAGGAGTGGACGGCCCTGCGGTCGGATCCGACCGATTTCCCGTACGAGCAAAGCGATCCGCTGGTGTACCGGGCGGCGTGGACGGGCGGGATATTTCGCGAGATGGCCTTCGCAATCCGTGTGATGTGCCTCGATTCCCATCGTGAACTCGCCCGCGCGTGGCGGGCGATCATCGAGGCGCCCGAGCCGCGAAAGACGCGGGCGCTCGCCGTGCTGCAATCGCTCGACGTGCTCGCCTACGACGAGGTCAATGGAGCGATCAAACGCGCGCTCGGCGCACGCAGCAAGGTGGAGGAGATCCGGCTGGCGAGCGAGCTAGGGCGCGCGTTTCGTCGGCAGTATGGCGAGGCCGAGGCAATCGCACGCGGGGAGCGGGAGTAAGCGAGTTGGGCGGGCGCGTCCCTGCGCCCGCGCCTGCTTGTTGAGGCATGGGCATCCTTGCCCAGGTTCCGAATCCACGGGCAAGATGCCCGTGCCACGGCGCCGCCCGTCATCACCACGACGCCACCGTTGCGACGAAGGCGGCCTGGTCCTTCGCGTTGAAGAAGGAGGTGCCCGCAACAAAGGTGTCGGCGCCGGCCGCGCGGCAGGCCTTGCCCGTGACGAGATCGACCCCGCCGTCCACCTCGAGGCGGAAGGAGAGGCCGCGCTCCTGGCGCCAGCGATGGATCTGCGAGAGCTTGGGCAGCATATCCTCGCGGAACGACTGGCCGCCGAAGCCGGGCTGGACCGTCATGACGAGCACGAGGTCCACCTGATCGAGCAGAGGTTCGATGGCGGAAGCGGGGGTGCCGGGATTGAGAACGAGACCGTTCTTGCAGCCCAGCGCGCGAATCCGGGCGAGGGTGGCGGCGTGGTCGTACTCCGGTTCAATGTGGATGCTGACGAGGTTGGCCCCTGCCTTGATGAACGGTTCGACGTAGCGGTGTGGCTCGTCGAGCATCAGGTGGACGTCGAAGAAGAGCTTGGAGCGCGGACGAAGGGCGGCGACGGTCTGTGGACCGAAGGTCAGGTTGGGCACGAAGTGTCCGTCCATGATGTCGATGTGCACCCACGACAGCCCGAGGCTGGCGGCGAGGTCGGTGCCGGCGGCGAGGTGGGCGTGGTCGCTGGCGAGCAGCGATGGCGCGAGGATCGGAGCGTGGATCACGGGGCGATGATGGGAAAAGCTGCGCGCGGAAGTAAAGGCGCGAGGTGGCGGACGCCGAGGCCGGCGGGCATTGTCACCAAACGTCCAATCCGGCGCGCACGGCCTCGCTGGCGAGGCTTTCGGCGAGCAGGGGGAGGGTCTGGTATTCGGCCTGGATCTGTCCGCTGTCGGTGAAAACCTGGCGGCGCGCCTTGAGCACGCGTTGTTCGAAGAGGACCTTGCCGGAGCGCTGGTCGCGCAGCGTGGCGGAGGCGTCGAGGTCGAGGTCGACCTTGCGGGCGAGACCGGTGTCGTCGGGGCGGACCGTGGCGACATCACGGGTGAACTCCGCCAACGTGAGGGTGAGGATGGCGTCGGCGGTTTCGGGGCTGGCGGCGAGGGTCACGCGGCCGTCGCGGAGGAAGGCTTCGCGCACGCGGGTGGTCACGAGAGCGGCGGCCTGGGGAAGGGCGACGTCGTTTTCAACCGGAGCGACGTAGATCGAAGCGAAGGACGGCGTGGCTCCCGTGCCCAGTTGGTAGTGGGAGCAGCCGGCGATCGTGAAGGCCGAGATGGCGAGCAGGCACCCAAAGAGGTTCGGTCGCAGCATGGTCGGGCGGAGGTGGCGGCCCGGGGTCGGGCGACGACTTAGAACAAGCCGAGGAACTTGCGGCGGGGCGCGCCGGAACCGGCGGCGCCTTGGGCACGGGCGGCGCGCTCGGCCTCGGCGGCGTCGATCTTTGCGAGCTCTTCGCGGGCGCGTTCGGCGACGGCGGAGTCGGGGAAGGCGGTGATGGCTTCGTTATAAAAGACACGAGCGGCGCGGAAATTGGAGCGCTTGTGGAAGTAAAATTCGGCGATGGTCATCTTGCTCTCGGCAAGTACCTCTTTCATCGAACCGAGACCACGCTCCGCATCGGCCACGTTGGTGTCGCTGGGGAAGAGAATAATGAAGTCCTCGAAGTAGGTGATGGCTTCGCGGGTGGAGGCCTGGTCGTACTCGGGTCCGTCCACGAGGGAGGCGTGGGTTTCGGCGAGCTTCAGGTATGCGTCCGGGGCGAGGATGCTCTGCGGATAGAAGTTGATCATCCGGTCGAGTGCATCGATGGCCTCGAAGTCGTTGCCGAGCCGCTGGTGGGCGCGGGCGATGTTCATCAAGGCGAGGGGGGCGTAATCGCTGTAGGGAGCGTTGATGATGATCTGCTCGAAATAGAGGATCGCCTGGTCGCGGTTGCGGAAGCCGGGCAGCCAGCCCCAGGTGCGGTTGCGCGCGCCATCCATCAGGGCGCTGGCGATACGATATTGTTCGCCGATGACCTCGTTGAAGCGCTCCGTGTTCGGATATCGGCTGACGATGATCTGGAAGGCGTCGAATGCCTTGAAATACTGGCGGTTCGCGAGGCGCAGGCGGGCGAGACGGTAGACGGCCTCGGGTCCGTAGATGGAGTTGACGTAGCGTTTGGAAACGCGGTCGTAGGCGCGCATCGCGGAGCGCAGGTTACCCCGTTCCTCGGCCTCGCGGGCGCGGTTCATGAGCTCCAGCGCGTTGTTGGCGTCCTCACCGATCAGGCCGGAGAGGGCGCCGCCCTCGACCGTCCAGCCGGAGCCGGGTGACCAGACCAGGTCTGCGCGCGCGGGGAGGGCGAAGAGGCTGACCAGAAAAAGGATGGCAACAGAGAGCGGTCGGGCGGCGCGTGCGAGCGGGGAGAACATAAGGATTTACCAGCGAACCAGTGCGCTTCCGTAGGTCAAGCCCGCCCCGAACGCCACCAGCAAGGTCAGGTCCCCGGGACGGATGCGCCCTTCGCGGCGTGCTTCGTCGATGGCGAGGGGGATGGAGGCAGCCGAAGTGTTGCCGTAGCGGTCCACGTTGATATAAAAACGGTCGATCGGAAGTTCCAGATATTGGGCGATCGCATCGATGATGCGCAGGTTCGCCTGATGAGGGATCACGCAGGAAATCTGATCCGACTTGAGGTGGTGTTGTTCCAGAATATCGCGGGCGGCGTCTTCCATTTCGCGGACGGCGATTTTGAAGATTTCTCGTCCCTTCATCTGGATGGTGCGATTGGCCGCGAGCGGGGTGCTGCCGCCGCCCGGGATGCACAGCAGGTCGGTGAGGCCGCCCTCGGTGTAGAGCTTGGTTCCGACGATGCCGGAATCGGGAGTGCGCGCGGGGCCAAGCACGACGGCACCGGCGGCGTCGCCGAAGAGCACGCAGGTGGTGCGATCGGACCAGTCGATGACGGAGGAAAGTTTCTCGGCCCCGATGACGAGGGCATGGCGGTAGCGTCCGGAACCCAGCATGGCCCACGCGGTATCGAGTGCGAAGATGAATCCCGAGCAGGCCGCGTTGAGGTCGAAGCAGGCGGCGTGGGTGGGGATGCCGAGTTTCTTTTGCACAATACACGCGGTGGCGGGCATGGGCAGGTCGGGGGTGAGCGTGGCGACGATCACGAGGTCGATTTGGGAGGCATCGATGCCGGCCGATTCCAAGGCGCGACGGGCGGCATGGGCGGCGAGATCCGAGGTGGCCTCGCCCTCCGCGGCGATGCGGCGTTCGCGGATGCCGGTGCGACTGAAGATCCATTCATCCGACGTCTCCACGAGATGGGAGAGGTCGTCGTTGGTCATGATCCGTTCGGGGACGTAGGATCCGGTGCCCAGAAGGGCGATGGCAGGTGAACCCATGAATATTCGGGACGTCGGGTCAGACGTCGGGAGCCGCGTCGACGGGCTGGGGGCGGATGCAGAGATTGGCCTGTGCGACGTCCGCTTCGATGAGGTGGTTCATATCGGCTTTCACGATGTCGCTCGCGATATGAATGGCGTTCTTGATGGCGTGGCGGTTGCTCGAACCGTGTGCCTTGAGCACGTTGCCGCGCAGGCCGAGCAGGGGGGCGCCGCCGTAACGCTCGGGGTTGATGCGCTGCTTGAGGGCCTTGAACGCTCCGCCGGCGAGGGCGGCGCCGGTCATGCGCAGAGGATTGGCCCGGAGCTCCTTCTTGAGAATCCCGGAAAAGAAATGAGCCAGCGACTCCCAACTCTTGAGCAGGAGGTTGCCGGTGAAGCCGTCGCACACGGCGACATCGCAGTGGTTCGTGAAGACCTGGAATCCCTCGGTTGGACCCACGTAGTTGACCAGGCTGCCGGTCCGCTTGAGCATCTCGTGCGTCTCGGCGACGAGGTTGTTGCCCTTGCCCTCCTCGGTACCGATCGTGAGCAGACCGACGCGAGGGCGTTTCACGCCGAAAACGATGCGCGCATAATGCGAACCGAGAATGGCATTGTGCATGAGGTGCTCGGGCTTGGCCTCAGGGTTGGCGCCGGCGTCGATCAGCACAAAGTAACCTTCATCGCGCGGGATCACGGCGGCGAGCGCGGGGCGGTCAACGCCCTCCATCGTGCGCAGCTTGATGGTGCCACCGGCCATGAGGGCGCCGGTGTTGCCGCAACTGACCACCACGCCGGCCTGACCTTCCTTCACGCGCTCGATCGCGCGGACCATGGAGGCATCCTTCTTCCGACGAAGGGCCTGCATGGGCTTGTCCTCCATCGTGATCACCTCCGAGGCATGATAGATATCGACGGAAGGATGATTGCCGAGGCCACAACGTGCGACCAGGGGCAACAACAATTCCCGGTCGCCCACCAAGGTAACGGGGTTGAGCCCGGGAAACTCGTCGAATGCGAGCTTTACGGCCTCGACGACTTCCGGAGGACCGAGGTCGCCACCCATCGCGTCCACCGCGATGTTTCCGGAAACGCCAGAGGGAGGAACCATCGCAAGCGGATGGCGAAGCGAATCAGAGGGATCAGACGCTCACGTCGAGCACCTGACGACCGCGGTACATTCCGTTGTTCGGATTGACGCGGTGCGGCCGGAAAGCGCTGCCATCGGTCGGGTCCTTGGCGACCTGCGGAGCCTTGAAAGCGTTGGCGGCGCGGCGGTTGGCGCTGCGGCGTTTGGACTGCTTGCGTTTCGGATTAGCCATGATGAATGCGGATTTAGAGAGTGAGCGCCGGAATTAATCCGACCCTGAGGAAGCTGCGAAAAGGGAGGAGTAAAGACCGGTGAAAACGAGCGTCAAGCGATTAACCGGAAAGCCCGGACGCCTGTCCAGGCCGGCGATTTCGTAGCTTATTCGAGCGGGACGTGAGGTTCGATGTCGGCGTCGTAGTCGATGCCGGAGACGCCGAAGCCGAAGAGTCTGAGGAATTCCTGCCGGTAGCCGGCGATGTCCGTGAGCTCGGCGAGGTTCTCCGTGTTGACGGTGGGCCAGATGCGCGCGACCTCCGCCTGGATCTCGGGCTTCATCTCCAGATCGTCGATCCGAACGCGACCGCCGTCGTCGAAAGAGAGCGCGCTGCCGTTGTACATCTGCGTGGCGAAGAGTCGCTGGATCTGTTCGATGCAACCCTCGTGGGTGCCGCGCGCCTTCATGATCTTGTAGAGGAGCGAAATGTAGAGTGGGACGACGGGGATGGCCGAGCTGGCCTGGGTGACCAGCGCCTTATTGACCGAGATGAATGCGCGGCCGTAGCCGTGGACCTTGAGTTGGGCGTCGATCTTGCGCGCGGACTTCTCGAGGTCGTTCTTGGCGAGACCGATCGTGCCGTTTTTGTAGATGGGCCAGGTCACCTCGGGTCCGATGTAGGAATAGGCGACGGAGGTGGTGCCGGGGGCGATCACGCCTGCGTCGGCGAGGGCGTTCATCCACATCTCCCAATCCTCGCCACCCATGACGGCGATGGTGTCGGCGATCTCCGCCTCGTTGGCCGGCTCGATGGTGATATCGCTGACGATGCCTTTGTCGGTGTCGACGGTCTTGTTGGTGTAGGGGTCTCCAACGGGTTTGAGCACGGACTTGTGCACGGTGCCGGTGACGGGATGCGTGCGGCGGGGGGAGGCGAGGGAGTAGACGACGAGGTCAACCTGGCCAAGGTCGGCCTTGATTGCGGCAATGACCTGTTGCTTGAGGTCGGTCGAGAAGGCGTCGCTGTTGAAATTTCTGGCGTAGAGCCCGGCGGCGCGCGCTGCGCGGGTGAACGCGATCGTGTTGTACCAGCCCGGGGTCGCGGGGCGCCCCTCCTCGGAGGGACGTTCGAAGAAGACACCGACCGTGGCGGCGTTCGATCCGAAGGCGGACGTGATGCGCGAGGAGAGCCCGTAGCCCGTCGAGGCGCCGATCACGAGGACCTTCTTGGGGCCGTCTTTGATCGGACCTTTAGCCTTCACATAATTGATCTGCTCCTCCACATGGGCGGCGCAGCCCGCCGGATGGGCGGTCACGCATACGAATCCGCGGACTTTGGGTTTGATGACCATGACAGCCGCGGAGGCTTCTCGTCGAACTCGCTCGTGGCAAGTGACAAAGTGGCGGCTTTTTGGTCACGAACGCCGAGGCTGTCGGCGGCGGGCGGGCGACGGGAATCCCGCGACCCGGAAAGCGTGTTGAGCCCTCTACGGGCTAATGAGGACCATCGGTCCCTCGGCCTTGGGCACGCCGCCCTTGCGTTCCAGGCTGACGGCGAATTTTGCGATCTGCTTGATCGGCTCCTTGGGCTTGAAGTGGAGATGGGCTTCGCCGCTGGCCGGCTCGACGGTGAAGACGCCTCCGTCGACCGGGATCGGGTACTGGGGATCGATCACCCAAAGCTGGTAGTCGCGGTCCGACGGGAGGGCGGGGAGGTTGGCGACGGTGAGCAGGCCTTCTTGCGCCTCCGGATTCCAGACGGCGATGGCCTGGGCTTCGGGCGAGTCCGTGAGCAAGGAAGCGAGCGAGGAAATTTTCAGCTGGGCGACGTCCGCCTGTCGCTGGAGGGAGGCGATCTGCTCGCGGGCGTTCCGAAGCTGGGACACCTGGGATTGGGCGAGCAGGCGTTCGGCTTCGAGCAACTGCCGGGAGTTCTCGGAGTCGAGACGGGCGATGGCTTCCTTTTCGCGAAGGACGGTGAGTTCGCTCTCGGACTGCACGTAACGTTGCCCGAGGTAGGCGGCGCCGACTGCGAAGCATGCGGCGGCGGCCCAGCCGGTCCAGAGGCCGAGGCGGAACGGGATCACGGAGGCGACCGGCGCCGGGGTGGGTCGGGAGCGGACGTTGTCCGAGGGAAGGGAAGACAGGACACGGGTGCGCAGCCCGGGGGAGGGGCCGACCGGCGGGGCGAGGAGCGCGAGCGTGGTGGAGGACACGCGGAGCTCATCCACGAATGTTCTCAACGGAGCATCCGTCCTCAGGCGTGCCTCGAACGACTCCTTCTCCTCGCCTTCGAGGAGGTCCAGTGCGTAAAGCGACGCAGCTTCTTCGATGCGTTCGTCGATCATAGGCCTTGGGGGAGGAGCTCCCGGAGTCGAAGCAGGCCCCGTCGGATGCGCGCTTTCACGGTTCCGAGGGGTTCACTTAGTTTGGCGGCGATCTCCTGTTGGGTGAGACCGCCGAAGTAGGCGAGTTGCAAGGCCGAGCGTTGCTCTGCCGGAAGACTCTCAAGGGCCTGGCGGACGACGGCAGCTTTTTCCTTCTGCCAGAGCATGTCGCCCGAATCGGTGTTCTCCGCCTGGTTTTCGTCGTAACCCAGATCGCCCGGGGCGGACTCGGCGAGCAGTTCGCCCCGGCGCTTGCGGGCGCGGACCCGGTCGATGGCGCGGTTGCGGGTGAGGGTGACGCACCAGCCGAAGGCGGTTCCTCGGTCGGATTCGAAATCGCCGGCCTTGTTCCACAAGGCGATGAAGACGTCGTGCACGATGTCCTCGGCTTCGCGCGCATCGTTGAGCACGCGCAGGGCGATGGAGAACAAGGGGCGGGAGTAACGGTCGTAGATGCTCGCGAACGCCTCGCGGTCCCCGCCTGCCACACGGCGGATGAGCTCGGCGTCCTCGTGTTCCCGACGTCTCTCGGAGGTTTCGGAGTCGAGGGGTTCGGGGGTCATGCGTGCGATCCTCCAGCTGGTCGAAATGCGATGACCGGCGGTGAGCTCGGCCACGCCGGCGTCTGCGCTGGAGGATGGTGGAACGGACATTGCATGACGGATACGCGCGAGGGGTTGCGACGGATGCGGAGTCTTGAAACGTTCGGAGTCGAATCAACTGCAAACTCGGCAGGGTTCGCAATCGCCCGATACTTTGGTATGGCGATTCAGCCTTGATGAACCCGCGTTCGTCCGCGCATGGTTTCGCCACCCCCATGGCTTCCCTTTCTTCCCCGGAGGCGTCGGCGTCGCCCCCGCCCGAGCCGGCTCCCACTTCCCTCGGCGGCTTGTTGCAACAACTCGGCCCCGGTTTGATCATCAGCGCGATCATTGTCGGCTCCGGCGAACTGATCGTTACGCCAAAGCTCGGCGCCGAGGCTGGCTTCACCCTCCTCTGGTTTATAATTGTCGGCTGCCTGCTGAAGGTCTTTGTGCAGATCGAGCTCGGCCGCTACGCGATCACGCGCGGTAAGGCCACGCTTGACGCGCTCAACGCCCTGCCTGGCCCGCGTCTCGTGGTCGGCTGGGTCGTGTGGCTCTGGCTCGCGATGTACCTGTGCCTTGTGCCTCAGGTGGCGGGCATGGTGGGCGGTACGGCCACGGCGTTGCGACTCGGTGGGGTGACGATTCCGGTGGGCGCCCTTGCGGTGGCGATCGGCGGAAGTTGCGCGCTGCTCCTCGTCGTTGGACGTTATCGGCTGGTGGAGCGGGCGTCGACCGTGCTGGTGGGGGCGTTTACCCTGACGACCTTGGTGGCGGTGGGCGCTTTGCAGTACACCGAGTATGCGGTGACCGGGGCGCAGTTGGCGGAAGGGTTTTCCTTTCGGCTGCCTCCCGACATCGTGACGGCCTTCGGTGCCTTTGGCATCATCGGCGTCGGTGCGTCGGAACTGATCTACTATCCGTATTGGTGCATTGAGAAAGGTTACGCGCGCAAACTTGGGCCCGACGACGGTACGTCCGAGTGGCGGCGCCGCGCCGAAGGCTGGCTGCGCGTGATGCGCATTGATGCGTGGGTTTCGTTCGTGATCTACACGACCTGCACGATCGCGTTTTACCTGCTCGGGGCGGCCATCCTGCACGCGAAGGGGCTGCGCGTGGAGAACGCGCAGATGATCGAGACGCTTTCCTTCATGTATCGGGAGGCGTTCGGCGAGTGGAGCCTGTGGCTCTTCCTGATCGGCGCGGTCATCGTGCTCTATTCCACGATCTTCGGCGCGACGGCGTCGAATGCCCGCCTGCTGGCCGATGCGCTGGGGCTCTTCCGCTTGAAGAGTTACCGTGACGCGGAGCATCGGGTACGGTGGGTGAAAGTGTGCAGCGTGATTTTGCCGGTCGCCTTCACGAGCCTCTACCTTCTGGTGGGCAACCCCGTGCAACTGGTCTTCTGGGGGGCGGTGGCCCAAGGGCTCATGCTGCCCTTCCTGGCCGGGGCGACGCTCTACTTCCATTTCAAGAATCCCCATCGCGACCTGCGGGCGCGGGCGCTGTCACTGGCCTGCCTCGTGATCGCCGCACTCTTGATGGCGGCGTTGGGCCTCTATCAAGTGATCAGCGAAGTCGGCAAACGGCTCGGTTGACGGCCGGGGCGCAATCGCGTCAGCCGCTGGCCGGCGTCGTTTTCCTCGCAAGAGCTTCGACAACGTTGACGCCGACGAACCCCGCGAGCGCGCCGGTGAGGAAGGCGCCGGCCTCGGTCGCGACGATGGCGGCGGGGAGATCGAGATAGCCCACGCCCAGCACGCCGGCCACGAACGCGATCGCGGCAACCACCAACCCTTCGAGAATGCGCCGGCCGGTCAGCGCCCGTCGGGCGCCTTTCACGAAACGCCGGGCTGCGCCACCCAGCATGCCGCCGAGCAACACTGCGATCAGCGGTCCCGTCGGAAAACGCTGATGAACGACGGCGAGGCCGGTGACGCCGTCGGCGGTGGCGCGGATCGTCGTCTCGCCCAAGCCTGCCGAGCGTAACGTGACGCGGGCGTCGGAAGTGCCCGTGGTGAGGAAGGTCGCGTCCTCTTCGATCCGGGCCCGGCCCGAAACTTCAAGCGTGAGCGGCGTGTCGCGCGTCACGGGATCGCGACGTCCGTCGGGCAGAACGCGCGCGATGGCCACCGGAAGCGTTTCAAGGCCCAGCCCGAGGACCGTGTCGCGCGAGGGCAGGACGTCGAGGCGCGGCAGGGCGGTGAGTTCGAGGTTCACGTCGGAGATCGACGACCGCACGAGCAGTGTCGGTTTGGCGGTCAGCGGCGTGAACGGCAGCGTGAGGGTCTTCTCGTTTTCGAGTCCCGGTGCGTCGAGAATCACCGTGGCGGATTCCGGGGCGGTCAGGCCCTGGTAGTCGACCTTGACGATCACCGGTGCATTGAGGACGAGGTCGGGTGGCGCACTGTCGGGTCGGCGCAGGCCGAAGGTCAGCCGTGTGAGGTAATTTTTTTGAATCGGGTCCCACGGCGCAGGCATCGGGCTCGCCGCAAGCGTGAGTCTAAACCACACGGCTTTCGCGGCTCCGGTGGCGTCGGATCCGGGCGTGGGCGAGACGACGGCACCGCCGGGCAACACCTTGCGTTCGTGATCGCGAAGCACCTCCGTGCGAATCTCGCGGGGCTTGAGAACGACGGCGTTGAGCGCGGGAAGATCGAGGGTGATGGTGCCGTTTTGAGTGCGCGGATTGACGTCGGTGGAAATATCCCGCCCCGACAGGTCGACGATACGCAGGGATTGCAGGGGCTCGGTCAGCCCCTCGACGACGGCGCGACGCGGGGTGAGTGCACGGGCGGCATCCATGGTGATTGCACCGCGAAACGGCACGGCTCGATCGGTGGTCTGACCGAGGGACTCCGGGGCTACGCTGAGCAGCGCCACCCAGCCGAAGCGAAACAGCGGACGAGTCATGAAGAGGGCGGGGCGCATGGAAAAGAGTGGGGGAAGGCCCGCACGAGCGTTCCGGCAAGTGGATAGCATGAGCCGGGGGAGGTCGTGCGACAATGCAGAAAGCGAGGGCTCAACGCGGCGCTGGGCACGGCCCAAATGCCTTGAACAGCAGGACGCAGAGGCCGCGGAGACGAACTTGCCGTGACAAAGCGATCGAACCCCACTTCGAGTTTGTTCCTGCGCGATGAAGGGCCATGGTTCGTCCTTCCAACCTCATGAAATTGCGCCTCGCGTCCTCCCTCGTCGCCATTCTTGCCTCCGCCGTCTCCCTGCCTGCATCGCAGGCGACGATTGATCTCTGGCCGGAGGGCGTGCCCGGTCTTCGCGCCGACGCCACCGCTGAAAAGGTCGAAAACGAACGCGTCTCGAATGTCCATCGTCCGACGCTCACCGTGTATCCCGCGCCGGCGGACAAGGCGAACGGCACCGCGGTGATCGTTGCCCCTGGCGGCGGGTACGTACGCCTTGCGATCGGCCACGAGGGCCACGACGTGGCGCGTTGGCTGAACACGCTCGGGGTCACCGCCTTCGTGCTGCGGTATCGTATGGTCGAATACGGCCACCCGGCGCCGTTGCGCGATGCGCTCCGTGCCGTGCGCACCGTGCGCGCCCGCGCGGGCGACCATGGTGTGCGGCCCGACCGCATCGGCATCATCGGCTTTTCGGCCGGGGGCCACCTGGCGGCCTCGGCCTCGACCCTGTTCGATTCGGCTGAAGGTCGCACGGGGGCTGAGCTCGACGCGGCCGTGAGCGCGCGTCCGGACTTCGCCCTCCTGATTTATCCCGTGATCACGTTGAAGGCGCCGCATGCGCACGCCGGGTCGCGACGCGCATTGCTGGGCGCCGAAGCCACGCCGGAGGCGGTGGAGGCGATGTCGATGGAGACGCGTGTGACCCGGAACAACCCACCGACTTTCCTCGTTCACACGCAGGAGGACCGCTCCGTGCCGGTCGAGAACAGCCTGCACTTCTATCAAGCCCTGCGTGCGGCGGACGTGCCCGTGGAGATGCACCTCTATCAAAAAGGTCCGCACGGCTTTGGCCTGCGCGCGGGCCATGGGCAGGCTTCCGATTGGCCGGCGCGCGCCGAGCAGTGGATGCGCGGCCACGGCTGGCTGCCGTGACGCTGCCGATGTCCGTTCCCGGTTTAACCGCGCCGCTCGCGCCGCCCACCGGTTTCCCCGGCCCCGACGCCGTGCTGGACCGCTTTCTCGCGGCGATGACGGCGCGCAACCTCGAGCTCTACCCGGAGCAGGAGGAGGCGATCCTCGAGCTGTTTGCCGGGCGTAACGTGATCCTGAATACACCGACCGGTTCGGGCAAATCGCTCGTTGCGGCGGCGTTTCATTACAAGGCCCTGTGCGAGGGCCGGCGCTCGGTCTACACCTGTCCCATCAAGGCCCTCGTCAACGAGAAGTTCCTCGCGTTGTGCCGCGATTTCGGGCCGGAAAATGTCGGCATGATGACGGGCGACGCCAGCGTGAACCCGCGGGCGCCGGTCCTGTGCTGCACGGCCGAAATCCTCGCGAACCTCGCGCTCGCCCATGGGGATGATGCACAGGTGGCGGCGGTCATCATGGACGAGTTCCATTATTACTCGGACGCCGAACGAGGCTACGCGTGGCAGGTGCCGCTGCTCACCCTCTCGAAGTCGCGCTTTCTGCTGATGTCGGCCACGCTGGGCGACACGGCCTTCTTCGAACGGGAGCTCGCAAAGCTGACCGGAGCCGCGTCCGTCACCGTCCGGAGCGACCGCCGACCCGTGCCCTTGGCCTTCGAATACTCGGACACGCCGCTGACCGAGCAGCTGGAGCTTCTCCTGCGGGCGGATCGTGCGCCGATCTATCTCGTTCACTTCACCCAGCGCGCCGCCTCGGAGGCCGCGCAGGCGCTGATGAGCCTCAACGTGAGCTCGAAGGAGGAAAAGACCGCCCTCGCGGCCGAGCTCGAATCGGTGCGCTTCAACAGTCCGTACGGCAAGGACATGAAACGCTGGCTGCGCCACGGCATCGGCGTCCATCATGCGGGCCTGCTGCCGAAGTATCGCATCCTCGTGGAACGCCTCGCGCAGAAGGGATTGCTCAAGCTGATCTGCGGCACGGATACACTCGGCGTCGGCATCAACGTGCCGATCCGCACCGTCGTCTTCACGCAGTTGTGGAAATACGACGGCCAGAAGGCGGCCATTCTCAACGTGCGCGATTTCCGCCAGGTGGCCGGGCGTGCGGGGCGTCGCGGCTACGATGACAAGGGCTTCGTCGTCGTGCAGGCGCCGGAGCACGTGATCGAGAACAAGCGGGCCGAGGAAAAGGCGGCGGGCGATCCGAAGAAACGCAAGAAACTCGTGAAACGTTCCGCGCCGGAAGGTGCCGTGGGTTGGGACGCAAAGACCTTTGAACGCCTGATGACCGCTCCGGCGGAAGGTCTCGTTTCACGGTTCGACGTGTCGGCGGGAATGCTGCTGCTGGTGCTCGGGCGCGACGAGGATGGCTGCCGCGTGATGAAGCGGCTCATCGCGGATTGCCACGAGACGCCGCACAAGAAGCGGCTCCTGCGCAAGAAAGCGTGGCAGTTGTTTCGCGCGTTGCTCGATCGCAAGATCATCGAGTGGATCCCGCCCCTTCCGTGCGGGCGCAAGCTGCGGGTGAACGTGGCGCTCCAGGATGATTTTTCCCTTCATCAGGCGCTCTCACTCTACCTGCTGGACACGCTGCCGCTGCTCGACCGCGCCTCGCCGGACCATCCGTTCGACGTGCTCACCCTGTGCGAGGCAATCGTCGAGGATCCGGACCAGATCCTTCGTCGCCAGACGGACAAGTTGCGGGGAGAGAAACTCGCCGAACTGCGCGCGGCCGGAGTGCCGTACGAGGAGCGGATGGAGAAACTCGACGAGATCGAGCATCCGAAGCCTTTGCGCGAATTCCTCTACGACACGTTCAACGCGTTCGCCGCGGCGCACCCGTGGATCGATCGCGAGAACGTGCGACCCAAGTCGATCGCCCGCGAGATGTACGAGCGCTACCTGTCGTTTGCCGACTACGTGCGCGAATACGGGCTGGAACGTTCCGAAGGCCTGTTGTTGCGGCATCTCTCCCAGGTCTGGAAGGTGCTCAGCCAGACGGTGCCGGAGGCGTTCAAGACCGAGCCCGTGGTGGAGATGGAAGTCTACCTGCGCGAACTGATCCGCGGCATTGATTCGAGCCTGCTCGAGGAATGGGAGCGGCTGCGCGACCCCAACTACGTCGTCGCCGAAGGGGAGCCGGACAAGCCGGCGCGACCCGCGAGTTACGATCTCACGCGCGACCGGCCTGCTTTTCTGCGACTCGTGCGCAACGCCATCCACGGTTTCCTCCAGGACGTTGCCGCGCGCGACTGGGAGGCCGCCGCGCTCCGGGTGCAGGCCTCGGGCGACGCCGATCCGGCCCTCGCGCGGCGGATCGAGGACGCCTTCCGGCCCTACTTCGAGGCCCGGGCGCGGTTCCGGCTCGATCCCGAGGGCCGTGCGGCAAAGCACACGCACATCGACGTAGCGGATGCGGGACAATGGACAGTCGCCCAGGTGCTGGTCGATGCGGACGATCTCAACGACCGGGAGGCGGTATTCAGTGTTTCGTTACACGAATCGCGTGCGCTGGACCGCGTTGCCCTCACCTTCGAGACGGCGCGTGAGATCGGCGCCGGCTAGGTCAGTCTGGGCGGGAAGCCCCCACCGCTCAGCTGTTGCCCTGGAACGTGATCCCGACGGCCGCTTCCTGGGCTTCCTGGGCGTGACGGCGGATCTCCGCGGTGGTCTGGTCGTCGACCTCGCCCGTCATCGCGGGCGCAAACTGCGCGGGGCGCGAGGGTGCGATGCCGCAGCCGGAAAGCAGCATGATCGCCAGCGCCGCGAATAGCGCCGCCCGAATCGCTGCGAATAGGCCGTTCCCCCCGGTTTCCTGCATCGGATTGATCTCCAACGAAATCCGGCGGGAAGACAAGGGGAAGAAATGCGTAGGGCCTTCACCTCGGGCGAGAGGCAAATCAAAAGAAACAAGCGAGGCTGCAACTTCGCCGGATCGTCCGGGGTACTGCGGGAGGCCGCGATCGCGGTCGCAACCTTCAAACCATCGATTCCTCCCATGAAACGCACCCTGCTCACATCGTTGCTCGGCCTCTCGCTTGTCGCCGCGCTTCCTTTTTCTTCCCTCGCGGCTTCGTCCGGCGAGGTGGACTTCGGCCAATTCATGCCCGCGGCGTCGGGCGAGTTCGTCGAAGTCGATCTTAACCCCGCACTGCTGACGTTCGCCGCCCGCGTGGCCGCGAGCGAAGAGCCCGAGGCAGCCGAGCTGCTGAAGGCCATCCGGCGTGTGCGGGTAAATGTCGTCACCCTCGATGAGGGTAATCGCGCCGATACCACCGAGCGCATCGCCCGCATCCGCGAGGATCTCAAGGGCCAGGGCTGGGAGCGCGTCGTGACCGCCAAGGCCAAGGCCGGTGAGGACGTGGCGATCCATGCCAAGATGAACGAGGCCGGCGGGCTCGAAGGGCTCGTGGTGACGGTCATCGAAGGCTCAAAGCAGGCCGTGCTCGTCAACGTCGTGGGAGACATCAACCCCGACAAGCTGGTCGAGCTGGGCCGTCGTTTCGACATCGACGTGCTGAAACGCACCCGGATGGCGGCGAAGCAGTAATCCGCCGCCTCATCCTCCTCGCCACCCTCAACGCCTTCCCGCCATGCCCTCGCCGCGTCTCCTTCCCCGTCGTCGCCCCTGGCGGACGGCGTTGTACTTTGTCCTGCTCCTGATGGCCGGGCTGGCAGTGGGACTGGTCGCAGCGGTCGCAAGTACGCTCACACTCTCGCGGGATGCCGCCTGGTTACGCGAGGAGCTCGCTGCTGAGCACGGTGACGCCTGGGCAACCCGGCTGCAGCTGAGCGCCGGGTGGGGCGTCTTGACCGCGGCTCGTGCCGTCGTGAGCCACATCGATGATATTCCGCCGGAAGCCCGGATTGCGCTCGGGGCGGTGCGGCGGGCGAGTGTGGGGATCTACGAGCTCCAAGGGGGCGCTGACGACGCAGGGGTGGCCTCACTCGCGATCCCGGAAGGCATGCCGGGCTGGGATCGGATCGTCACGGTGCGCGGACGCAACGAGACGGTCGTGATTTACGCGAAGGAGCCGCGCACCGGTGCCGGTCGGGTGGACGTTGCCATCGGCGTGCGCGAACGGACGAAGGTGGTCATCGTCTCCGCCACCGTGGCGCCGGAAGGACTGATGGCGCTGGTGGGGCAACACGCGCCCCGCATGCAGGTGGCGCGGGCGGAGTAGGCAGGCAACGCGCCCCGT
Organism: uncultured Opitutus sp.; assembly: GCA_964406745.1. Taxonomy (GTDB): domain Bacteria; phylum Verrucomicrobiota; class Verrucomicrobiia; order Opitutales; family Opitutaceae; genus CAMAXB01. Next base: position 30,468 of record CAYOSX010000005.1, on the reverse strand, counting down.
GGGAAGAGCCGACGCGCGCGGAAACCGCGCGCGTCCTCATTGCCTCGGGGGTGAACCTGTCGAGACTGGCCGGCATGGTTCGCGATTTGCCCACCATCTGGCACCTCGACGCCGACGCGTTCTTCGTCTCGGTCGAGCAGGCGCGCGACCCTTCGTTGCGAGGCAGGAAAGTCGCGGTGGGTGGACGCGAACGCGGGATCATTTCTTCGGCCAGTTACGAGGCGAGGGCGTGCGGCGTGTACACCCCGATGCCGTCGAAGCGCGCCCTGCAGGTCTGTCCCGACCTCATCCTCGTGCCGCACACCGCGGGGCTCTACGGCAAGGTGTCCCGGCAGATGTTCGATCTTTGCGAGACCCTCACGCCGCTCGTGCAACGCAACTCCATCGACGAAGGGTATCTCGATGTCGGTCCCTGCGGCTTCCAGTCGCCGGACCAAGTCGAGGCGGCCGCCCGCGGGCTGCAGCGGAAAATCCAGGAGGCGCTCGGCATCACGGTTTCCTTCGGGCTCGCCACGAACAAACTCGTGGCGCAGATCGCTTCAAAACTGCGCAAGCCCCGGGGCTTCGTCATCGTGCCTCCGGGCGGCGAGGCGGCGTTTCTCGAGCCCCTCGAAATCGGACGGCTTCCCGGGATCGGGCCGAAATCGGAAGCCCACCTGCGCGCGGCGGGGCTGGTGCGGATCGGCGACGTGCGCACGCGCCCGGAGGTCGAGTTGCGGCGGCTTTTTGGGACGGGCTGGCGCGACATGCTTGCTGCGGCTCTCGGCGAGGACGATCGTCCCGTGGAGACGGAGCATGAGGATGCGAAGAGTTATTCGCAGCAGGAAACCTTTGGCGAAAACATCGGCGACTTCGCGACCATCGAACGCATCCTGAAGCGAATGATCGACGAGCTGATGCCGAAGGTGCGCGAAGACGGAAAACGGGTGCGCACCCTGACTGTGAAGATACGGTATCCGGATTTCACGCAGGCGACGCATGCGCACACCTTGACGGAGGCCACGGATTTGGAGCACCCGTTCTATCCTTGGGTGGAGCCGCTGCTCCGGAAAGCGTGGACGCAGCGGCGACCGCTTCGCCTTGTGAGTGTGCGCTTCTCCAATGTTGCCGAGGCCGGCGTGCAACTCGACCTCTTCGCGGAGACCGATGAGAAACGCCGTCGCCTTGCCGCCGTGCTCGACCGTCTGAACGGCCAGGGGCACAACGCCATCGTGACGCACGGGCACCAAGTAACTCCTCGGGCGAAACAGGGCGGGCGCGCGGACACGCGCTAGGGACGGTGCTCGGGGGAGCGGCGACCCGACCGCGCGCGAAATCCGTTCAACCTATGGACAGGCCCGCGATGGATTTGCTAGCTTCGGGTGATCTTCATTCGCCATGCCCATTTACGAGTACTACTGCCCGGACAATCACACCGTCTACCAGTTCTACGCGAAGACCCTCGCGCAGGGTAAAACCATCCCGAAGTGTCCCGACAACCCGAAGTATCGCATGGTCAAATGCGTATCGTCGTTCGCGGTCACGCGCGGCGGAAAGGGTGACGAGGCTCCGCCGGCCGAGGCGGGCGGAGACGATGCGGCTGAGGACGGACGCATGGAAGCTGCGATGAACGCGATGGAGCAGGAGTTTGCCCACGTCGACGAAAACGACCCCCGCGCCATGGGCCGGATGATGCGACGCATGGCGGAAATGACCGGCGAAAAGCTCGACGGCGAAATGGAGGAGGTCGTGCGCAAACTCGAGGAAGGCGCGGATCCGGAGTCGCTCGAAGACGCCCTTGGTGACGACGGCTCGGGTGACGACAGTTCCCTCGGCGAACCTGGCAACGGGCACGCAGGAGGTCCGGAAAAGGAGCTGCGCGAAAAGCGCGCCCGCTTCAAGGCGCTGCGGCGACGCCCCGCGCGTCGCGACCCGCAGCTCTACGACTACGAGTAGCACGACCTGGGCTGCGATGGACGAGGGAGAAATATCCTTGTTTATTGCAATAATGAGGCACCGGGCGGCGGCGGAGTATCTTCATATATTTTGCGTTCATCGCGAATACGGGCAGCGATCGGTGACACGCTTGTAAGATGCAAGATCATTGCTACTGTAGGGTTGATGCTCTCGTGTTAAGCTAGGGTCGGAGGACGTCGGAATACATTACAATTAGTCGATGTATAATGGATTGCACTTATGATTTTTTGGAATCCGGCCTCTCTTAAGTATAATGATATTATTTCCTTAAGGGATCGCCTGCGGAGCTGGTTCGATCGTGGCATGGAATTGGCTCCCGCGCGTCTCGTGTTTCCTTCCCTGCGCCTCATGTTATTTACGGTTGCGAGCCGCGCATCGCTATCATTCGCCCGCGGGGTTGGCACCGGTTTCGGGAGCAGAAATTTCGCTCATACGGTTGAGAGGAGTAAGGGAGCAGTGGAGTCCACGATTAGCTAATTGATTCATCGTGAACACCCGATCGCTACGGCTCCTGATGCACCCGCTGGGCATTAAATCCTTCCTCGACGCACGGGGTGGGCACAAAGAAAACGACGTCCTGCCAGCGAAACCGTCCCTTGAGCAAGCGAGGGACGCGCTCTCGTCAGACGCAGCGCCGTGCCCGCGTATCTTGATCGTTGACGACTCCGAAGTGTGTCGGGCGGTGCTGGCGATTCTGTTGAAGAATACGGGGTTTGAGGTGACGAGCGTGGTGGACGGGCGTGAGGCGCTCTCCAAGTTGCGCGAGGAGAAGTTCGATCTCGTGTTGTTGGACAATGAAATGCCGGAGCTGGGCGGGTTGGAGACGCTGGCCGCCTTGCGGGACTTCGAGCCGGAGCTGCCGGTGGTGATCGTCTCCGGCACGTTGTCGCCCGATTTGCGCGCGAGCTATGAAGAGCAAGGCATCGAAGCGATTTACGACAAACCGGTGGACCCCCGCAAACTGCGCGACTTGATCCCGGCGGTGCTGGAGCGGTGCAAGAAAAAGGCGGAGGACGTGGTGATGGAGCAGCCGGTGTTCGAAGGCGGCTCGGTGCAGGTGCGAAAGCTGGCGCGTGATTTTGGGCGGATCATGGATTTCAACATGGCGGCCACGATTTCGGGCGGCCCGGGTTCCGCATTCATCGATGTGGCGGCCGCACTGGCGGACGAAAAGGATGCGATGCTTCTGGCCTGCACTGCGTCGGAAGTGAGTGCCGAGCTGCTGATGAAGCTGTTCGCGACGGGGTTTGCGCAGAAGCGCCCGGTGCTGTTGGCGATTCTCGGCGCGGAAAAGCTGAGTGCGTCCCAACAGGATTTGCTGGACGGTTTGATTGGCGGCGATGGCGTGCTGGCCGGTTTCAACCGTCGGGGACGCGTGATTCTTTGTGCTGAGGCATCTCTCACGGACCTGGCCGACGCGGGCGAGTTCAGTGAGATGCTGTTGATGCGCGCGGGAACGATGAAGCTGGCGATCCCCAGTCTTGCCCAGCGACGGGAGGACCTGCCGCAGATCGCGCGCGCGGTGTTGCGGCGGGTGGGAGCGCCGGCGGTGACGTTAACGTCCGAGGCGCTCGAGTGGCTGGAGAAAGGCGACTGGCCCGGCGATTACCTGCAACTGCATCGGACGGTCGAAATCGCGCGGTGCACGCGCCCCGACGCTGTGGAGTTGGATGTGAAGGATCTCGAGCAGGCGTTGGCACTGGAGCCAGGTTGGAGCAAGCCGCTCTACCACGATGTCTTTCTGACCTCGTTGAGCGGCGAATGACCACCCGCGGGTCGGGAGCCGGAGGTGCTTCGAGTTGGACTTCGCTGGAGGGTGCCGGTGATGTGGACGGTTCATGAGCATCGCCACCGATCGACCCGAACTTCTCGCCCGCATCGCCGCCGCCCAGCGCGCGGTCTCAGCCCAGACGGCCCTGCTGCATCGGGAGTTCGGGCGAGCCAAGAGCGAATGGAAGAGCGACGGTTCGCGGGTGACGGCGGTCGATCTGGCGATTTCGGAAGGGATTGTCGCGGCGTTGCGTGGTGAGTTTCCGGAGGATCAGTTCTTCAGCGAGGAACTGGCTGACACCCACGCGCCGGTGCCGGTGACGGCGCGGTTCTCGTGGGTGCTCGATCCGATCGACGGCACGAACAACTATGCCATGGGTATCGCGCACTGCGCCATCGCCCTTGCGTTGCTGGAGAACGGCACACCGGTGTACGGTGTGATCTACGACCTCGCGCGTCGCGTTCTCATCCACGGCGGCCCGGGCTTCGGCGTTTTCGATGGCGATCGGGCGGTCGGCGTGCGCAAGGAGGCGCCGGGCACGCAGACGCTCATCGGTTTCCACACGCCCATGGACAAGACGCGGGCGCATGACGCGGAGACGATTGTGCGTGAATTCAAGATCCGCGGCCTGGGCAGCAGCACGTTGCACCTGGCCTACGTCGCCGTCGGCATCCTCGACGGGACGGTCGACCACAACGTGAAGGTGTGGGACATCGCCGCGGCTGTGCCCATCGTTTGGGCGGGGGGCGGGCAGGTGCAGTTCTTGAACGGCGAACAGTTCCCGATGAAGGCCTTTGATCTGAAGATGGGGCGGATCTTCTACGTCGCGGGCAACGCGGCGATCTGCGCACGGCTGCGCGCGGTCCTGGCGGTGTGACCGGCGGACGCCCGTCGCCGGGAAACGGCGAGGGGCGTTTCGCGGTCGGGCGTTACACTTGGTACAGTTGTCCCGGCACCGGATCGAGCACCTTGGCCTCCGGCATCTTCGCGGCGAACTCCCGCACAAACCACGCCCGGGCCTCCGGATCACCGTGGGTCAGGACGATGCTGCGGGGCTTGGCCTGGAGGGCGAATTCAAGCAACTCCTCGCGGTCGGCGTGGCCGCTGAGTTCGAACTTTTCCACGTGCGCCTTCAGCTTGGCCTTCACGTTGGCCGCCTCGAAGAGGAAGCTGTCGCCGGTTTTTGCCGCGAGCAAGGCGCCGCCGGGCGTGTCGGGATCGCAGTAGCCGACGAAACCGATGGTATTGCGCGCATGGCTGACGAGCCCCGAGGCCAGCGTGTAGCTGGGCGTGCGTTCCACGAGCATGCCGGAACTGATGATGTAGAGCGCGTTCTGCTGCGGGTCCTCGCCCGCCTTGAGCGTGCGGGGCAGAGGCATCAACTTGAGATCCTTGATGATCGTCCGGGTAAAATTGACGTGCTTCGTCTTGCGGGTGATCTCCTCGAAATACTCGGCGAGCGCCATGCCAAGACCGGAGGCGTAGATCGGGCAATCGACGAGCCGGCCGAATTTGCGGGCGTCGTGGAGGATTGAGAGAATCTCCTGCATGCGGCCCAGCGCGAAGACCGGCATAAGGAACGAACCACCGCGCTGGATGGTATCGTTGATCATCGCGATCATGCGCGCGACTTCATTGACGCGTTCCTTGCCCAGCGGGCGTTCCGTGGCGCCGCGCGTGGTCTCGAGCACGATCGTGTCGAAATGACCGGCGGGAAACTTGGCCCCGGGAAGGGTGCGCTGGCTCTCGAAGAGCACGTCGCCCGTGAAGAAGATGCCGCGATGCTTGTAATGCAGTTCCACGGCGGCGGCGCCGGCGACGTGGCCGGCGGGATGGAGCAGGATCTCCACTTCGTCTTTGCGCGCGCGAAACTTCTTCGCCTGGCCGAAGTTCAGTCCCACGAAACGCTTCACCAGCCGGTCGATTTCCTCGTGGGTGAACAACGGGTAGTCGGGAATGTTCTCATCCTCTTTCTGGCGCAGCATTACGCTCGCCGAATTGTGCAGCATGCGGTCGATGATGATGCGGCTCGAGGTCGTCATCAGCACCGTCGCCTCGGGATGCTCGCGCATCACGATCGGCAGACTGCCGATGTGGTCGAGGTGGCAGTGGGTGATGATGATCAGGTCCAGGTTGACCCCGCGCAGGCGGGCGAGGTCCGGGGTGGCGCGCCGGCCCACCTGCTTCGGATTCAGGCCGCAATCGACCAGGATGTTGAGGTCGCCCAGCTGAACAAACAGCGAGTTGGCGCCAATACCGCCATCGCGGTTCAAATCGGTTAACTTCATTTCAGTAAACGGCAGAGCGAGCACCACCGCCCGGGACGGCGCAAGCGTTAAGAATTCCTCCGTCCTTGGACGCGATCACGCGGGCCCGAGCTGGGTTCGGCGCTCCGATTCTGGCGCGTATCGCCACATGCGCCGGCGCCTCACCAGTGGGCGTAGTCGCCCTTCTCTAGGCCGAGGGCAAAGGCGACGAGCAATTTCACGCAGGCCTCCACGTCCTCCAGGTCGACGACCTCGCTTGGGGTGTGCATGTAGCGCAAGGGGACACTGATGAGGCCCGTCGCGACGCCGGCGCGGCCGACCTGGAGGGCGCGGGCATCCGTGCCGGTGGGCCGCGGGTACGCTTCCAGTTGATAACGGAGCTTGAGGTGTTTCGCCGCGGTGATCAGGCGGTCGTAGATCTCCGGATTGATATTGGGGCCCCGGCAGATAATCGGGCCGCCACCGAGCTTGGTCTCGCCGTACTTGCGATGATCGCAGTCCGGATGATCGGTGGCGTGACCCACATCGACCGCGATCGCGATGTGCGGATTGACCGAGTACGCCGACGCGATCGCGCCGCGCACACCGATCTCCTCCTGTGACGTGGCAACGGCGACGACCTTGGCAACCGCCTTCCGCTTGCTGGCGGCGAGACGGATCAAGGTCTCACCGACGATGTACGCGCCGACCTTGTTGTCGAAGGCGCGGGCGGTGCCGATACTGCCGTTCAAGAGGGCAAAGCCGGATTCATGGGTCACGGTGTCACCGATCGAGACGCGCTCGAGCGCCTCCTTCTTCGAGCGTGCGCCAATGTCGATCCACACCTCGTGGATCTCGGGCAGTTTCTTGCGATCCCCTTCATCCATGAGGTGAATGGCGCGCTTGCCGGTGACGCCCGACACAGGACCGCGCGCGGTCTGGATGACGACGCGCCGGCCCGGGATCATGACACGATCGTGTCCGCCGATCGTGTCGAAGTAGATGAAGCCATCCTTGTTGATGTAGGTGACGATGAAACCGAGCTCGTCCATGTGTCCGGCGAGCATCAACACGGGGTCGCCCTTGGGGTTGAGCGAAGCGATGCGATTGCCGAGGGCGTCCTTTGCGTAGGTGTCCGACGCGGGTTTGACGTGGCGATCGAAGACCTTTTGCGCGGCGAACTCGGCGCCGGAAGGCGAGCGGGCATCGAGCAGTTCAGAAAGGAAGGTCGGGACCTCGTATTTGGACATGGCGGGAGCATCCGGCAATCGCCCGTGGGGGCAAAGGGGAAAATTAACCTTGGCGGCCCGGCGCGATTGCGCGACACCTCCGGCTTTTCCATGACGATCTATCCCGCCATCGACATCAAGAACGGCCGCTGCGTGCGGCTCACGCAGGGCCGTGCCGACCAGGAGACGGTCTATTTCGACAATCCGGCGGAAGTAGCGGCGACGTTCAAGGCGGCGCGCAGCGCCTGGGTGCACGTGGTCGACCTCGACGGCGCCTTTGCGGGTGAACCGCGAAACCTGGAGCGCGTCGCGGCCATCGCCGCCCTCGGCATGAAGGTGCAACTCGGCGGCGGCATGCGCACCCGGGCAACGGTGGAGCGGGCGCTGAGCCTCGGGGTCAGCCGTGTCGTCGTGGGCACGCGTGCGGCCGAGGACGAAGGCTTCGTCGGTGAACTCGTGCAGGCCTTCGGCGACAAGATCGCCGTCGGCATTGACGCGAAGAACGGCCAGGTGGCGGTGAAAGGTTGGGTGGATACGACTGGCACCAGCGCCCTTGCGCTGGCTCAACGCATGGACGGTCTGGGCGTGCGCACGCTCATTTACACGGATATTGGCACCGACGGCATGTTGACCGGACCGAACTTCGCCGCGCAGGAGGCGATGTGTGAGGCCGTCAAATGCCAGGTGATCGCTTCGGGGGGCGTGAGCCGCCGGGAGGACGTGATCGGGTTGCGAGACCTCGCCGCGCGCCGGGCCAATCTCGACGGTGTCATCATTGGCAAAGCGCTCTACGAAAAGCGCGTGGACTTGAGCGACCTGTTGCGCATTGCCGGCTGAAGGTTGTCGGCGCGGCGTTCGCAAGCGCGTCCATGTACGGGTTCGGCGACAGGGCCTCCTGAGGCGGCTAAAAGTGTCGCCGCTCCTCCAGGCGGCCGGGTGGGGTGTCTTGGCGAGGCGAGTAGCGCCTTCTGTCGGCGATTCTACGCCCCCAAAGAATGCCTCGATGAGAAAGACTGGTATTCCAGGAGCGGCGACACTCCTGTCGCCGGGTTTGGTGCAGGACCGGCAGACGAAGGCCGTCCGTGTGCGCGTTCGGCGACAAACGTGTCGCCGCTCCTTCGGGCAGCTCAGCCTTTGATCTTTTCGGCGATTTCCTCGAGCGGGTAGGTCAGGATTTCGGCGAGGGTGGGGTGATACCACGGCGCCTTCAGCAGATCGAACACCGTGGCCTTCATCGTGAGCGGTCCGCTGAAACAATGAATGAGTTCGCCCGCATCGTGACCCACGATCTCGGCTCCGAGGATGCGCCCGCGTTTCGGTTCGGCGATGACCTTCACGTACCCGTAATTCGCGTCCATGAGGATGGACTTGCCGTGGTCATTGAACGGATAGGTGGCGACGAGGTAGGGCGTCCCGGCTTCGTCGAGCTCGCGTTCCTGCCGGCCGATCGTGGCGAGTGGCGGGTCGGTAAAGACCACGTTTAGCAGCAGCGAGTAATCGACGGGCTTGATGCCTTTCACGCCGAAGGCATGACGGGCCGCCAGTTCGCCCTGGGCGACGGCGAGATGGACGATGTCATGCGGGCCGCAGACATCGCCGGCGGCGTAGATGTGGGGCTGTTTCGTTTGCTGCCAGCGGTTCACGGCAACGCGGCCGTCGTCGGTCACCTTGACGCCGGCGGCGGCGAGGTTGAGGCCTTCGAGGTTGGGTTCGCGACCGAGGGCGTTGAACAGGTGCCGGGCGCGGCGTATCGTTTTCTTGCCGCCGCTGAGGAAGCTTACCGTCACGCCGCGGGCGTCGCCTGACACGCCAAGGATCTTCGTGTCGGTGTGCAGGTCGATCCCTTCGTCGCGGAACGCCTGCTGCACGACGTCACTGGCCTCATCGGAATGGTCGCGCAGGATGTTCTTGCTGCGTTGAATGAGAATCACGCGGCTGCCGATGCGACGGAGGAATTGCGCGAGTTCGCAGGCGACGATCCCGCCGCCCAGCACGATCACGCTCTCGGGAACGAAATCCAGATCGAGCACGTCGTCGCTGGTCCAGAAGGGAGTTTCAGTTAGGCCAGGCACGGGCGGGACGCTGACCTTCGAGCCCGTGCCGATAAGAAAATGATGTCCGCGCACCCGCCGGCCGTCGGAGAGTTCGACGGTATGCTCGTCGAGGAAGCGCGCTTGGGCCCGGTATCGGTCGTAGCGATCGGAGGCGAGGGCCTTGAGCCGGTACTCCGCGAACTCGCCGATCACGCGCAGCTTGCGACGATGGACCGCTTTCATGTCAGCGCGCGCCGACGGTATTTTAAGTCCGAATACAGCACCCTTCCGCGCGAGGTGGAGGACCTCCGTGCAGTAGAGCAGGGTTTTCGACGGCATGCACCCGCGCAGGATGCAAAGACCGCCGAGGTCGCGCGCGCCGTCGACGATGGCAACGCGTTTACCGAGCCCGGCGGCCACGCGCGCGGCATTGAAGCCGGCGGAGCCGCCACCAATGACGACGAGATCGTAAGGTTTCTTCATGAAGGGGCGGGAGGTCAGGCGCAGACGGAGGCGGCGATTTCCCGCGCCTTGGCGGGCCCCGTGAGAAGTTCGACGAGCTTCAACCCGAAAGCGAAGGCGGTGCCGGCGCCGCGTGACGTGACGAGGCGGCCGTCGACGACGACGGCTTCGTCGGCGAGGAGGGCGGTCAGTTCGCCCGCCACGGAGGTGTGCGCCGTGTAGCGGCGGCCCGTGAGCAGGCCGGCGTCGTGCAGCACGGTGGGTGCGGCGCAGATGGCGGCGAGCCAGCCCGGTCCGGCGGCCTGGGCGAGCACGAGGCGGCGCACGCGCGCGTCGGCGCGCAGGTGTTTCACGCCCGGGCCTCCGGGCAACAGCAGCAGGTCAAAGGCCCGGTCGGGCGCGAGCGCACCCAGGGGAGTGTCGGCGTGCACGGTGATCTGGTTGCGACCGGTCACGTGGATCGTTTCGCCGAGTGCCGCGACCGTGACCTCGACGCCGGCACGGCGAAGCAGGTCGATCGGCGTGACGGCTTCAATCTCTTCAAAACCCTCTGGCAATATCACAAGAACGGTGGCCATGGTGGGGAGGTAATCGCGTTATGAGCAGGGATGCACACGGTTTTTTTGAGGGCAAATCGCTCGTCGTCTTTGGCGCCGGCTATGTCGGCGCGGCGCTCGCACGCGAGGCGGCGGGACGCGGCGCGCGCGTGTGGGCGTTGACGCGCAATCGTGAAAAGGCCCGGGCGCTGGCGGCCGACGGCATCGAGACGGTGATCGCCGACCTCGCCGGGAGCGACTGGCATGCGCGGTTGCCCGCCAACGCGGAGTGGGTGGTGAACTGCGTGAGCTCGGGCGGCGGCGGGACGGCGGGTTACCGGCACAGTTACGTGGATGGCCTGCGTTCGATTCTCGCGTGGGGCGCCGGTGCGCGTGAACCCGGTACGCTGGTCTATACCGGGAGCACGTCCGTGTATCCGCAGGATGGGGGAGTGCGGGTGGACGAGCAGGCGTCCACCGAACCCGCCGAAGGTGCGGCGGAGATCCTGCTGGAAGCCGAGTCCCTGGCCCGCACGTGGCCCGGGCGTTCCTTTGTGCTGAGGCTGGCCGGGATTTACGGGCCTGGCCGCCATCATTTGCTGGATGCGTTGCGAAAGGGGGCAGGGGCCCTGCCGGGGCAGGGCGATTACCGGCTGAACCTCGTGCACCGGGACGACATCGTCGGTGCCCTCGTGTCCGTGCTGACTGCGCCCCCGGAGGTGAAGGGCGGGATCTTCAATGTGGCGGACGACGGCGCGGCCCCAAAGGCTGAGATCGCAGCGTGGCTGGCGAGCCAGATTGGTGTCGAGGCGCCGGGCTTTACGGGCGTGGCTGCGCTTGGTCGAAGGAGGATCACACCGGATCGCGTCATCGCCAACGACCGGCTGAAAGCCGTGTTCGGTTGGCGGCCGCGGTTTCCGACCTATCGCGAAGGGTATGCGAAACTCCTCGGCGCCGATGCGGACGGAAGGTACTCCGGGCATTGACAAGCCTTCCGGGCGTCTGCTCTGTTAAACCTTTCCCTCCTCATGAGCATCCTCATTGGTATCGCCACCTTCGTCCTCATTCTCGTCTCGATTTTCATGGTGCTGGTCGTGCTCGCCCAGAAGGCCAAGAACGACGGCGGCGTCGGCGCGGCGATGGGCAGCGGGGTGACCGAGGCGACCTTTGGCGCCGAGACGGGCAACGTGCTCACCACCGCCACAATCCGTGCGGCGGTCGCTTTCTTTGTCCTGAGCTTCCTTCTTTATCTGGGTCACATCTACCAGCGTTCGCATGGCACGGCCTCGGGCGGCGCCCTCCCGACCATCGACACCCCGGCACTTCCGGCGCCCGCCGCCGATGCCGCTGCACCTGCCTCCGAAGTCCCGGCCGTCACCCTTCCGGCCACGGCTCCGGAATCCACCGAGTCGGCTGCCCCGGCGCAGCCCTGAGTCCTGTGATCCGGTCATCCCACCGGACGCGTTTTTTGAGGCAGGCGGCTTGCGTCGCCTGCCTTTGTTTTGTCCCGATCGGAACCGGCTGGGCGCAACAGAAGGGCAACCGCCCGCTGCCTCGTTATGCGCAAACCGCGCCACCGGATCAGGAAACGGGTCGGCAGATACTGGCGGAGTTTCGACAACTGACGGAGGCGGCCGGCGGGTTCTTTACCTTCGATTTTCGCATTTTGCCCCGGCGGGGAGAAGAGCGGCGGGTTTCGGGCTTTCTCTGGCGTGGGACGGACGAGGAGGGCGTGGCGACACGTGTGGTCCTCAACCCCGGCAGCCTCGATTCCGAACAGCGCTGGCTGGTGCGCGGAGGCAGCGAGCCGGCGGTGTGGACCTGGCGGGCGGAAACGCCGGACCGCGTCGACCGCCTGCCGGACGAAGCGCTGCTTGAGCCTCTGGCTGGGACGGAAGTGACGGCCTTCGACCTGCAGATGCCGTTTCTTTACTGGGACGAGTACGTCTTCGAAGGCGTGACGCGTGTGCGCGGGAGGACGGCGCGCACGTTCCTGCTGTATCCGCCCGCAGATTTCGCCGCCCGGCATCCCTCACCGACCGCGGTCCGGGTGTACCTGGATCTTGAATACCGCGCGATGGTCCAGGCCGAGCAGCTGGGCGAGGACGGCCGACCCGTCAAAGCCATGACCGTCATCGACCTGAAGAAGGTTGACGAGCAATGGATCGTTAAGTCCATCGACCTGCGAAATGAGGCAACGCGTGACAAGACCCGCTTCAGCGTGACGGGCGCCGCGCCGGGGGCGGCGCAGGCGTCGCGACTCTTCACGCCGCCCGGATTGGCGACGGCGGTTCCGTCGCCGGACCGGATCGAACCGATTTTTCCATGATCCCGTCCGTCCGTCCGATAAGTGCCGTCGTCTTCGATCTCGACGGCACGCTCGTCAATTCGATGCCCATGGTGCTTCGCGCCTTCGCGCATGCCCTGGAGCCCTTCCGGCCCGCGATGACGGAGCTTGAGCTCTTCCACCGGCTGGGCGGGCCGCCGGCGCGCACCTTTCGCGAGCTGATTGGCGACGACATGCACGTCCCTGCTGCGCTGGCGCGGATGGCGGCGTATAGTGATGCCAACTGGCGGGAGATCCGGCCCTTTGACGGGGCGCACGGGTTGCTCGATGAACTGCGCGAGAACGGGCGATCCCTTGCGGTCTGGACGGGCCGTGACCGGGAGACGACTGTGCGCATCCTCGACGAGCACGGCCTCGGGACCGGCCTGCGGGAGGTGGTTTGCGGGGACGACCTGCCGACGCACAAGCCGCACCCGCAAGGGCTCGCGGAAATCATGGGCCGTCTGGGTGTGCGTCCGGAGGAGACCCTTTACGTCGGCGACGGTGATGTCGACGTGCTCGCCGGCGCGGAGGTCGGTGTGCGTACGGTTCTGATACACCACGGACGCGAAATCGAAGCGGACATCGTGCAAAAGGCGTGGCGGGTCGTCGCGGATCCGGCGGACGCCTACGCCGTCGTCAGGGGGCTGGTGGGGTGAGGGGATTTCCGGATACACGCGAAGACCGTCCCATCAATCCTCGATTCGTCGTAAGATTTGCGTTGCCCATCGGTGCGGGCTTGGCCTTGTTCTGACCTTACGTTTTCGCCCTTCAACTTCGCCCGCCCCTCCTTTTGTCATGGCTAAGAAATCCTCCTCGACGACCTCCCCGCTCACGTTCGATCTGCCTGTTTCGCTGATCTCGAAGATCGAATCCGCCCAGAAGAAATTGGGCCTCGGCTCCACCAGTGAAGTGGTCCGCCTCGCCATCGCGAAGTTCAACTTCGACCGCTACGAAATCGAAACCGAAGACCACCGCCAGATCTCGGTGCGCCTCCCGGCCGACATGAAGAGCATGCTCTCGAAGCACTCGCGCAAGAAGAAGGTCAGCGTTGGCGAACTCCTGCGCGTCGCGCTCGACGAGCTTTCGCTCCCGGCCGGCAAGAAGGGCCGCTAAGCCATTCGCCTGATTCAAGGGCATCCCGCTTTCAAAAGGCGGTCGCGGAAAAGCGACCGCCTTTTTTGCGCCCGCTTGGTTCACGGCGGGCGCCTCCGCGCTGGCTGTCGTCTTGCCTTTCGGGAACGACCTCCCTTACGTGCTTTTCCTTTTCCATGAACCACGCCCCCGCGCCACTCTCGACCTGGGCCCGCAATGTCTCGCCTTCGCCGACGCTTGCCGTCGATGCCAAGGCCAAGGCCCTGCAAGCTGCCGGTGAAGACGTCTGCGGTTTCGCCGCTGGCGAACCGGACTTCGACACGCCCGAGCACATCAAGGAGGCCTGCATTGCCGCGATCAAAGCGGGCAAGACCAAGTATGCGCCAACGCCCGGCATCGAGCCGCTTCGCCAGGCGCTCGCCGACAAGTACCTCGCCGACTACGGCCTCAAGTATGCGCCGTCGCAGTTTGTTGTTTCTCCGGGCGGCAAGTTCTCCTGCTACCTGACGATTCTCGCCACGTGCTCGCCGGGCGACGAGGTGATCATCCCCGCGCCGTTTTGGGTCAGCTACCCGGAGATGGTGAAGCTGGCCGGCGCCACGCCGAAAATGGTCCTCGCGGACGACACGACGGGTTTCAAGCTCACGCCGGCTCAACTGGAAGCGGCCATCACGCCGAAGACGCGTCTGTTGATTCTCAATTCCCCCTCGAATCCAACGGGTGCGGTTTACACGAAGGCCGAACTCGAGGCGATCACCGAGGTCGCCGTGCGCCATAACCTCTACCTCATGTCGGATGAGATCTATGAACATCTCACCTACGACGGGGCGAAGCATCACAGTCCGGCGACCTTCTCCAAGGAGGCCGAGGCGCGCACGATCATCGTGTCCGGTTTTGCGAAGACTTACTCCATGACCGGCTGGCGTCTCGGCACGCTCGTGGCACCGGCTCCGATCGCCAAGGCGTGCGCCGAGCTGCAGAGCCAGATGTCGTCCAACGCCACGACCTTCGCCCAATACGGCGCCGTGGCCGCGCTCAAGGAAAAGGAAAAGACGCAGGCTGCCCTGGCGATGATGCTCGCCGCGTTTGATCGTCGTCGAAAGTTCCTCCATGGGGAACTCAACAAAATTGACGGCGTTTCCTGCCTGCTTGCTCAGGGCGCGTTCTACCTGTTCCCGAACATTTCGAGCTTCGGACTCAAGGACCTCGATTTCTGCAACCGCCTGCTCGACGAGGAGAAGGTGGCCGCGGTCCCGGGCAGCGCCTTCGGCGCCGAAGGGTATTTGCGCCTCAGCTACGCGACGAGCGACGAGATCATCGCCAAGGGCGTCGCCCGGCTGGCGAAGTTTTGCGCGAGGTTGAAGGGGTAGGCGGCCCTGCTTACCCTTTGTCGCCCCAATACTCGGCGTCCGTCACGTGACGGTCCCACGTGGAGTGGCTGCCTGCTTCATTCGCTTCCTGCAGGGCGAGGTGAACCATGCCATGTCCGGGCGTGGCTCCGTGCCAGTGCCGTTCCCCGGGAGCGATCCACACGGTGTCGCCCGGGGCCAGCGTGGTCATGGATTCGCCTTCGCGTTGCGCAAGACCAAGGCCGCTCAACACGTGGAGGACCTGACCGTGCGGGTGCGTGTGCCAGGCCGTTCGGGCCCCGGGCTCAAAGCTCACCCGAAAGGCACGGAGACGACCCGGTGCCTCGGGCCCGGCGATCTCGTCCAGCCAGACCGTTCCGGTGAAATAATCGGGGTTGCCCCGCAACGTGGGGCAGGTGCCCGCGGAAATGAGTTTCATGCCACCTATATAGACGGGCTCCGGCCGGGTTTCAATGGTCGCTGCCATTCGTGCGCCCGAGGATGACCATGGCGCCTGCGTTGTGGCCGCGAGGGGAAGATGGACGGCGTCCGATTGCAACTGACGCGGACGGCTCAAGTCCCGACCCGGGTGAATCCGATTGAGGACAGGTTGATGTCGCCCGAATCGCCGATGACGCCAAAACCATGGAGCAGCCAGAGGACGACGACGATCACGACAACGATGTTGAGGATGGATTTGATTTTTCCATCCATCGGGATGTAGGCGTTGATGAGCCAGAGCAGGACGCCGACGACGATGAGAGTGAGGATGACGGTGGTGAGTGACATGGTGGTTCAGGAGGATACCTGAAGGCGGCCTGCGCCGGCCATGGGGCGTTGACCTACCATCCCCGTCGCTTCTTCGGGCGCAACGGACTTCGGATAGGACGTCGGCAAAGCCGGGACCTTGTCAGGCAGCAGGCCCCGAATCGCATCGAGCAGGGTTTGAAACATGAACGGCTTGTCGATGAACGCTCCCGGTTTGAGCAGGTGGGCCAGGTCGGTGTCCATCCACGGCGAGTAACCGGAGATCACGATCACAGGCAGCGTGGGACTGGCTGCCCGCAACCGCCGGAGAAGTTCGAACCCGTTCATCCGGGGCATCACGAAGTCGGTGATCACCAGATCGAAATTCCGCCTGCGCGCAGCCTCCCAGCCCTCCGCGCCATCCGCGGCGACCTCCACTTCAAAACCGAATCGTATCAGTATCTTGGTGACAACCGCGCGGATCTCCGGAGCGTCGTCGACCACGAGTACCGACGCGCGAGGGTGGGCCGCGGACAGGGCATCGGCGGCGCTTTCCTGCTCCATGGTGGGCAGGAGCGAGCTGGATCCAAAGGCGGCGTTTATCATCGATGCCAACCTAGCCGATAAACACCCGGTTCGAAATGGGGTCATGACCTACCGGTTTAGGTGCAATCGGGTGCCCCGCGTACATATCTCTCGCTATAAACTTCCACGGCAGGTATTGGGGAGTTACGTCCTCGGACGTATCTGATGAGCAAACGCCTTCTTTCTCCTGGCCGCCCTTCCAAAAAAACCGTCCGCGCGAAGGCGGCGGCCACGGATGTGGCGGATGCCGGATCCGCGTTCCCCATCATCGGCATCGGTGCTTCGGCCGGTGGTCTCGAGGCGCTGGAGCAGTTTCTCCGGTCAGTTCCTCCCAAGAGCGGCATGGCGTTTGTGATCATCCAGCATCTCGATCCAACGCGGAAGGGGATCATGCCGGAAATCCTGCAGCGCGCGACGGGCATGAAGGTGGCGCAGGCGCGCGATCGCACGAAGGTCGCTCCGGACCATGTCTACGTGATTCCGCCGAACAAGAACATGTCGATCCTGCGCGGCGTGCTGCACCTGCTCGAGCCGACCGCGCCGCGCGGCCTGCGTTTGCCGATCGATTTTTTCCTCTGCTCACTCGCCCAGGACCAGGAGGAGCACAGCATCGGTGTGATTCTCTCCGGCATGGGAATGGACGGAACCCTCGGGCTGCGTGCGATCAAGGAGAAGGCTGGTCTGGTGCTCGTGCAGGATCCTGCTTCTGCGACGTTCGACGGCATGCCGAGCAGTGCGATCGACGCCGGTCTCGCCGATGTCGTCGCGCCGGTGGAGGAACTTCCCGCCCGGATCATCGCCTATCTGAACCGGACGCCGCTGATCGTGCAGAAGGCCACGGCCCCGGACGCCCGGACCCAGGGGGTGCTGGACAAGATCATCATCGTGTTGCGGTCGCACACCGGGCAGGACTTTTCGATGTACAAGCGAAACACGATCTTTCGCCGGATCGAGCGTCGCATGGGTATTCACCAGATCAGCCGGATGGCGGGTTATCTGCGCTATCTGCAGGAGAATCCGCCGGAGGTGGATCTGCTCTTCAAGGAGCTGCTGATCGGCGTGACGAATTTCTTTCGCGACGCGGAGGCCTGGGACGAACTACGCAAACGGGCGATCCCGGCCCTGCTGGAGAACCGTCCGCCCAATCGCACCCTGCGCGCGTGGGTTGCGGGTTGCTCGACGGGCGAGGAGGCGTATTCGCTTGCGATTGTCTTTCGGGAAGCGGTCGAGGCGCTCAAGCCGAAGGCTTCGTTCGCGATTCAGATCTTTGCGACGGACCTCGATCGCGATGCGATCTCCCGGGCGCGGCAGGGATTCTACACGAAGAGCGAGTGCGCGGAGATTTCGCCGGAGCGTCTTTCGAATTTCTTCGTCAAGGAAGACCGCGGTTACCGGGTGCGGAAGGAGATTCGCGAAAGCGTGATCTTTGCCCCGCAGAACCTGATCATGGATCCGCCGTTCACGAAGCTGGATATCCTTTCGTGTCGCAATCTGCTCATCTACCTCCTGCCGGAGGTTCAGAAGAAACTGATTCCCCTGTTTCACTACAGTTTGAGTCCCGGCGGGCTGCTCTTCCTTGGAAGTGCCGAGACAATCGGCTCCGCGACCGACCTGTTTGCCCCGGTGAACGCGAAGATGCGGTTGTATCGTCGTGTTGAGTCCAGCCTGCGTGCCGTGCCGCTCGAGTTCCCGTCTTCGTTCAATGCCGGATCGTCCGTCAGCGCGATGCCCTCCGCCTCTGTCCGCCCGCTCGGGACGTTGCAGATCGCGGCGGACCAGCTGATCCTGCGCCGCTACGCTCCACCCGCCGTTCTCGTGGATGAACGCGGCGACATCCTGTATGTGAGTGGCCGGACGGGTCGTTATCTCGAACCTGCGGCCGGCAAGGCGAACTGGAACCTTTTCGCCATGCTGCGCGAAAGCCTCCGCTACGATGTCACCAGTGCCTTTCAGAAGGTGCTGCGTAACAAGCAGGACGCCTCCTTGTCCGGCCTGAAGGTCACCGGCGGCACGACCGACAGCTACGTCGACATTTCCATCCATCGCATCGACGAGTCCGAAGCACTACCGGGCCTGCTCATGATTGTGTTCACGGAAGCGCACCCGCCCGCACCGGTGCAGGTGGTGAAACGCGGAACGAAGGCGGCCCCATCGGGAGTGCGGATTCGTGCGATGGAAGCGGAGTTGCAGCATGTCCGTGACCAAGCGAGGCGGACGCATGAGGACATGCAATCCGCGCAGGAGGAATTCCGTTCAGCGAACGAGGAACTGCAGTCCACCAACGAGGAACTGCAGTCGACGAACGAGGAACTCACGACCTCCAAGGAGGAGATGCAGTCGCTCAACGAGGAGCTTCAGACGGTCAATGCCGAGTTGCAGACGAAGGTGGACGAGAACACCCGGACCAGCAACGACATGAAGAACCTTCTCAACAGCACGGACATCGCCACGCTGTTCCTCGACGGAGAGCTCAATGTCCGGTGGTTCACCTCTCAGGCGGCCAAAGTCATCAAACTCATCCCGCGCGATGCCGGCCGGCCGATCACGGATCTGGTTTCCGACCTGAACTATCCGAGCCTGGCCGATGATGTCAGGGCGGTGCTCCGGACCCTCGCGCCCATGGAGAAGACCGTCGTTGCGGATGACGACCGTTGGTTTAATGTACGTATCATGCCCTACCGGACACTCGACGACCGGATCGACGGCGCAGTGATCACCTTCGCGGATGTGACGGTGGCCAAGACCCTTGAGGCGCAATTACGCCGCCAGCAGGCCCGCCTTGAGAAACGCATTGCCGGACGGAAGCCCTCGAAGGCGAAACCGCGATCCAAGTCCGATCATTGACCGCCGGGCGCGCGAGCGGAGTTGTCCTGCCGCCCGCTCTTCGCCGACCCTTTTCCATGAACATCACCCAACCTAATCTCCGATCGAGCGCCCTGAACCGCACTGGGCGGTCTGTGCCGATTTTGGGGGCGTGGTGCTTTTCCCGTTTCCATCGGAGGCGGCCATGAAGCCTCCGTCCCGCTCCTCCGCCGAGCTCCGCCGACGTGCAGAGCAAAGGATCGCCGAACAAAAGGCGGGCGGAAGCGCGGGGCTGACCGAGGGCGACGCCCTCAAGTTGGTTCATGAACTGCAGGTGCATCAGGTTGAGCTGGAGATGCAAAACGATGAACTGCGCGAGGCGCGCGACGCGCTCGATGTAGTATTAACCAAATACATCCGGCTCTACGACGCCGCGCCGGTCGCCTACCTCACGCTCGACCGGGAAGGTCGGATCATCGAGGCGAACCTCGCCGCGGCCCGTCTGCTGAAGTCGGATCGGGAGCGATTGCTCGGCCGGCGTTTTACAAGCTGTGTCGATCCGCGCGAACGCCCGGCCTTCGTTTCTTTCCTTGCCGGCGTGTTCAACCACGCGGGACGGACGCCTTGCGAAGTGACCCTGGCTGTTGCCAAAGGTATGCCGACGGTCGTGAGCCTTGACGCGGGCCTCACTGAATCGGGTCACGAAGCCATGATTGCGGCGACCGATGTCACGGCACGAAGACAGTCGGCTCGCGATGGCCTCATCCTGGGAAAGCTCGAATCGACCGGCGTGCTGGCCGGAGGAATCGCGCACGACTTCAACAACCTGCTGACGGCCCTCCTGCTGGATATCGAGTATGCCGGATTTCTCGCGCCGGACGGAGGCGAGCTCTCCCGACGCCTGGCGGACGCCAAGAGCCTCGCATGGTCTGCGCAAACGCTCACCCAGCGGCTGAGCGATTTTGCCAGGGACGGTCAGTCCCGCCGCAAACAGATGCCATTGCAGGAAACGATCCGCGAGGCGGCGCATTCGGCGTTGGGGACCTCATCGGTGCGGGCCGAGTTCGATCTTCCTGCCGGCCTGTGGACGGCCGAGATTGATGAGCGGCAGATCGGGCAGGTGTTTCGCAATCTCATCTTGAACGCCCGGGAGGTCATGCCGGACGGAGGGATCGTGATCGTGCGCGCGGAGAATGTGACGGAGCCGTCGGGCGGCGGCTCCGCCGCGTCCGCGCAGCAGTGGGTGCAGGTCAGCGTGATCGATCACGGGACCGGCATCCCGGATGAGGTGTTGCCGCGGATCTTTGATCCGTATTTTTCCACCAAGCCGCGGGGCGTCGACAAAGGCATGGGACTTGGATTGGCGATCTGCCACACGATCGTGCAGAGGCATGGGGGATCGATCACAGCCCGGTCGGAGATGGGGGTTGGAACCACGTTCTGCCTGCGTCTTCCAGCCGCGACGCCGCGCCATGAAACGCCGGCTCGCGAGCTGACGGAGCCGGAGAAAGCCTAACCGCGCAACGGGTATCCGGACACGACAATGAAAACACACGGGCATCGCAAAGCGGCACGCACAGCTCTCGACGGGGATGGCCCGGCGGGTCTTCGCACGCGGGCGGAAGCCCGGCTGGAGTCCACGTCCAAGCGTTTTACGCCCCATCGCAACCCGAAGCCCCCGGACGATCCCCAGCGCCGCACGCTGCACGAACTCCAGGTCTATCAGGTGGAGCTGGAGATGCAGAATGCCTCGTTGCGCGAGGCGAGGGGACAGACCGAGGCGGCCCTGCAAAAGTACACGGATCTCTACGATTTTGCGCCCGTCGGGTATTTCACGCTGGATGGCGACGGGCGGGTCATTGAGAGCAACCTCACCGGAGCGTCGCTCCTGGGCGTGGAGCGAAGCGCCTTGATCGGGCGGCAGTTTCAGCTGGCGGTGCCTTCGGGGGAGCGGCCGGCCTTTTCGGAATTCCTCGCGGGATCGTTTCGCAAGCCGGGGCGCCGGGTGTGGGAGACCCGGCTCAAGAACGGGAAGGGAGAATTGTTCTGGGCGGACATCCATGCGTCGTCCCAAGGTCCGGCCTCCGCGCCCGACGCCCGGTGCCACATCATCGTTTCCAACATCTCCGCGCTCAAGCGGGCGGAGCAGGCCCAGCGCCGGGTCGAGCAGTTGACCGCCAGCAATGAGGAGGCGAACCGGGAGATTGCCCGCCGCCGTGTATTGGAGGCGTCGTTACGTGAGAGCGAGCAGATGCAACGGGCGCTGCTCGCCGAGTCGCAGACGCTGCACGTCCAGGTGCGGTATCTCGCCCGGCACATCCTGCTGGCCCAGGAGGAGGAGCGGAAAAAAATCAGCCGGGAACTTCACGACCATATCGCCCAGGTGCTTGCGGGCATCAACGTCCACCTCGGCGCGCTCACCGCCGGTGGTGCGCTCGAACACAAGAATGCGCGCCAGCAGGTGAACAAGTTTCGCCGCCTCGTCGCCAACTCGATCCAGGTGGTGCGTAGATTCGCGCGTGAACTGCGTCCTTCCCTGCTCGATGACCTGGGGTTGCTCCCGGCCTTGCGCGACTACGTGCACGAATTGTCGGAACGCACCGGCCTGCGCATTCACCTGACGGCCTTTGCGCAGATCGAGGAGCTCGATGTTGCTTCCAAGACCGTGCTCTATCGTGTGGCCCAGGAATCGCTGACGAATGTCGTGCGCCATGCCCGGGCGGGCAATGTCTTCCTGCGGTTGCACAAGTTGAAGGATCGCGTGCGGTTGGAGGTTCACGACGACGGCAAGGCGTTCGTCGCCCAGAGGGCGCTCTCCAGCCGGCGGCGGGGACGCCTGGGACTATTGGGCATGCGCGAACGCGTCGAAATGATGGAGGGGCATTTCGCGATCGAATCGTCGCCGGGCGACGGGACCACGGTGACCGCGGAACTGCCCTGGATTTTCGACCCCCCGGAGGTGAAATCGTGAGCGCCCAACGGCTCAAGCCGCATCCCGTTGGCGGTAGCAAGGTAGGGTTTCACCCCATTATCCCGCGTGCCCTTGGGGTTCTCAAGAGACCCCATCGCGGTCAGGCTGCCGGTGATGAAGCAACGGGAAACGCACGCTCGCCTGGTTTGCCGCATCGCTCGCGGAAACGAATGAACACCAAACCACCGATCACCATCCTCGTGGCCGAGGATCACGCCGTCGTCCGGCAGGGGCTTTGCTGCCTGCTCGCCAATTCAGGAGGCTTTTCCATCGTCGGCGAGGCCCGGACCGGACGCGAAGCGGTGGATCTCGCGGCTGCACTCAAACCCGACGTCATCCTCATGGACATCGCGATGCCCATGCTCAATGGCTTCGAGGCGACGCGTCAGATTCTCACGGCAAAACCCGACTCCCGGGTGATCATGTTGTCCGCGCACAGCGACGACGAGTATGTGGACCGGATGAGCGTGGTCGGTGCGTCGGGCTTTCTCGAAAAGCAAACCTCGGGGGACATCCTCGTTGCGGCAATTCACGCGGTATTCGAAGGACGCACCTTCGTCAGCCCGTCGATCGCAAAACGTCGTGCGCAACGCCAGGCCGGTCAGCGCGGACGCGACGGACGCCCGGTGGTCAACGCGGAACGCCTCACGGCCCGCGAAGCAGAGGTCCTTCAGCTGGTGGCCGAAGGATCCGCCAACAAACAAGTCGCGGCGACGCTCGGCATCAGCATCAAGACGGTGGAGAAACACCGGCAGCATCTCATGGACAAACTCGGCATTCACGACACCGCCGGGCTGACCCGTTTTGCCATTGCCCATGGGATCATCGAGAGCGGTGTGCGGGTGACGATGACGTAGGGGGCGCGATGGCGCCGCAGGCCGTGCTATGCGCACGCCATGGTGACGCCGCTCGCGGGGCGAATCGGCTCGAACCACGTCGAGAGATTGCCGTCGCGCCCGAGGTCCGGACAGGCTTCGACCAGCAGGTCACGCAGACGGTTGCGTGAGCGGGCAAGCCTGCTTTTCACCGTACCGATGTTGAGGTTCAGGCGGACTGAGATTTCCGCATACGACAGGTTCTGCGAGTTGCGCAACGTCAGCAGTTCCCGCGAGGTCGAGTCGAGACGGACCATGCAGGTCGCGACGAGCTGGACGAACTCACGGGCCAGCTCCGCACGAACAGGACTCGCTTCGTCCGTGGCAATATGGTTGGCGAGTGATTGATCGCTTCCCTCGAAGAGAACGTTCTCGAGTGAGTCGGTGTTGTGACGCTGGCGACGGAAGTAGTGCCAGTACCGGTTGCGGGCCAGGTTGATCGTGATGCGATGCAGCCAGGTGGCGAGGGATGAATCACCGCGAAACGTTGCCAGGCAACGGTGGGCCCGCACCAAGGTGTCCTGGGCGATCTCATCGGAGTCCGCGTGGTTGCGAAGCAGGCCGAAGGCGACCGACCGGAGGCGGGCGCGATGACGGCGGTCGATTTCCAGGAAGGCTTCGGCGTCGCCCTCTTTGAACAAGCGGACGAGCTCGGCGTCGTCGCGTGTCGACACGAGACTGGCGTCGGACGCATGATGACGACGCGTGGTGGATGGGTTGAATCGAGCAGCTGGAGCGATCATCCTTCCATGATATCCCGCCGTGCCCGAGCCGACCATGGGGTGTTGTGCTAACCTCCTAAAGAACACGTCGCTTTACGGCCCGATCGCAGTCGAACGGTACCCCTCGCGACGTGTTCGGTCGATTTGGATACGGGAAAGGCCCCATAGCGGCGGATGCCATCGGGGTGTACCGTGGATCCTCACGATGATGATATTCACACCCGTAAACCTGCCGGCACTGACCGCTGTGCATCCCTGACCATTCCCATTGCGCCGACTGCCCGCCTTTATTCCCTGCTTCCACATTCCTCCCTTGCCTCCCGTGAATCACGTGTCCCTCGCTCAATCCACCGCTCCCCGCGCGTCCGCCCGGAGCCCGGCTCTGCCGGCATGGAAGCGGGGGTTCGATCTGGCCTGCTGCGCGGCCGCGCTGCCGGTGCTCGCCTTGGGGGTGCTGATCATGGCGGTGGTCACGCGCCTCGTTTCCCCCGGCCCCGTCCTCTTCAAACAGGAACGGGTCGGTCATCACGGGCGCAGGTTCATGATCTACAAGTTCCGCACCATGAAGGTGAGCGCCGACACCGATGGGCATGCGGCTTACGTTCGCCAGTTGATCGCGGGCGGCGCGCCGATGACCAAACTGGATGGGATCGGTGACAGCCGCCTGATTCCTGGCGGGAAGCTATTGCGGGCCTCCGGCCTCGATGAGTTGCCGCAGATGATCAATGTGTGGCTGGGCGACATGAGCGTGATCGGTCCGCGTCCTTGCATCCCGGGCGAGTTCGAGGCCTTCGGGCCGGAGCAGCGCCGCCGGGTCGAGGCAGTGCCGGGGCTCACCGGGCTCTGGCAGGTCTCAGGAAAGAACCGGACGACGTTCGAGGAGATGATTCGCCTCGACATCGTTTATGCGCAGACGTGCAGACCCGCTCTCGACCTGGAAATCCTCGTGCGCACCCCTTGGGTGCTTATCCGGCAGCTTGCGGAGGCGTGTTTTGGCCGAAGGGTCGCCGCTCCCGCTCAACCTGTGACGCAAGTGTCCGATCCGGGGCAACTCCCCGCCTATTCCATCCTTCCCAACAGATCATGAACAAGACGCTCTTCCTCGTGCTGCTCATCGGCGGCATCATCCTGCTCGTTTACGGAGTCATCGCAGCCGACTCACTTGGCTCCGACCTCTCGCGATTCTTCACCGGATCGCCGACCGACAAGACCATCTGGCTTCTGCTCGTCGGAGCGGTCGCCACTATCGTAGGGGCCGGGGGGCTGCTGCGCGGCTCCCGGAGCTCCTGAGTTCCGAGACCCCGACGGGCAACATTTCCTCCCATGATATCGTCGTTCCGAGGGAAGACGACGTCATGAAACCGTTTCCGCTCTGGCGCGGCCCACCGCCCAACCTTCAGCCACTGACTCCCATGTCCGCTTCTCCATCCACCATGAATGACCGCAACCTGCCCGCCGGCGACTTGCCGACCGCGAAGGAACTCCTGCTCGACCTGAAGACTTTGTTGAGAGACACCGAACGACTGGCGACCGCGACGCTCACCGACCGTTCGGCCGAGGCCGCGGCGGCCTTGCGCGAACGCATCGGAGCAGCGAGGGAACGCTGCACCGAGTTGTATTCGATTTCACGCGACAAGGCGGTCGCCGGCGCCCGGTGCACCGATGCCGCGATCCGGAGCAATCCTTACCAGGCCATGGCGATCGCCGTGGCCGTCGGCATCGTCGGCGGTCTGCTCCTTCGAAGCACCCGCGACAGGTAACCCGCAACGCCTACCTGTCCGGGCCCAAGTGCTCGGCCAGCAACGCGGTGAGCCGATCTCCTCGCGCATCCTTGGCGAGGATGCGGCCTTCC
>CAYOSX010000005.1:0-4894 GCA_964406745.1 uncultured Opitutus sp. | reverse complement strand
TAGCTGGCGGGCAGGGCGCTCACGTTGTAGCGGGCGGCGAGCGGGGATCTCCACCCGGCAAGGTCCGAGATGTGCAGCCACGTGGCATCGTCATCTGCGATTCCGGCGCGCCACGCCGAGCCGATCTGGTCGACGGAGACGGCGAAGATCTCCAATCCTTTGTCGCGATAAGTTCGATACAGATCGACGTAGTGCCGGTTCTCGATGCGGCAGGGCGGACACCAGGAAGCCCAGAAGTCCACCAGCACGTATCGTCCGCGCAGACTCGAAAGCGCGAGCGTCCCGCCGTCGGGTGTCGGGCCCGCGAGCTCGGGGGCAACCGCACCGATCGCCGTCGCCTCAAAGCGTTCCAGGCGCGCGAGCATCCGCTTCGAGATTTCCCACCCCGGGTGGACGACCGCGAAGGCGCGCACGGCCGCCGCGAGTTCGCCGAGCCGGTGATCGCCGTCCCAACGCAATGACGAAGCATACAGCGCTGGCGACCCGCCAAGATGCTCGATGACAAAGTCGTTCAACTCCCGCCGGTGCGCCTGATAGCCGGTGACTTCCGCCTCGGTGAGACGTTCGACCTCCGCCTCGTTGCCCGCCGCCCGGGCCTCAACGATTGCCTTGCGAACGGAGAGGACGAGACGGCCCAGCGATTCCGTCCGGACCTTTTCATAGGCGAGGAATTTCTCCTGGTCCGGCGCACCCGACACGCGCAGGGCGTCGTTCTCCACCGTGACGGAGAGGCGCTGTCCATGGCCTGCGACGAACGTGACCTCGTTGGCACCGACGCGAAGGCGGAAGAAGCCGGGTTCGGTGTCTGCCTTGAGTGCGAAGCGTCCGTGCTCCACCGGCAAGCGGTCAATCACCTCCGTGGCGCGGTCCTCGAGCCACTCGCGCTCGAGGGTGGCGATCTGCCCCGTGTAGGCGTCAGGCAGCACGCCCTCCACCGTGAAATCCGCGCGCACAACGGCGGATGCGATGAGACCGAGGAGGGAGAACGCGAGGAAACGCATCGGGCGAATCATGCCGGACCGTACCCACCCGCGGATGCGTTGCAAGGGGTGGACCGATGAAGGCGTTTCATGGGTCACACCGGAGGCGAAGCGGAATCAGTCCTCAATTTCCGGCATCGCGCACGCGGGGGAGGCGGGACCGTCCGCTTCGGAGAGATGGCGCAGCTTCTCCGGGTTGCGCATAAGATAAAGCGCTTGGATGCGTCCGTCGCGGACGTCGAACGCCAGCGTTTGCAGCAGACCGGCGCTGTCCTGCATCAACAGCCCCGGAACGCCGTTGACGATCACGGGCAGTGCGCTTTGCGGAGGACCGTGACGGCGGGTAAGCGACGTGAAGAGGAGGGCGATGCGGCTGGCGCCGAGCACTTCGCGGCGGGCTGCGCGGACCTTGCCGCCACTGTCGGAGAGCAGCACTGCGTCCGCGGCGAGCAGGCCGGTGAGCCCGGCGAGGTCCCCGGAACGTGCAGCTTCGAGGAAGGCATCGACGAGCCGGGCACCCTCGTGACGAGGGACGCGGAAACGCGGGCGGTCGGAGCGCACATGGCGGCGGGCGCGCGTGGCGAGCTGGCGGCAGGCGGCCGGGGAACGTTGCAACGTCGCCGCCACCTCGTCGAAGTCCTGGCCGAACAGATCGTGCAGGACAAAGGCGGCGCGCTCGAGCGGTGAAAGGCGTTCGAGCGCGAGCAGCAAGGCATGGGAAACGTCGTCGCGGGCGGCGGGTTCGTCGGTCTGGTCGGAACCCTCGAGGGAAACGAGCGGCTCCGGCAGCCAAGGGCCGACGTAGTGCTCACGACGCACGCGCGCGGATTTGAGGTGGTCGAGACAGAGCCGGGCGGTGACGCGGGTGAGAAAGGCGCGAGGGTTGTCGATCGAAGCGGTGTCGGTGGCAGCCCAGCGAAGGTAGGCGTCCTGCACGATGTCCTCGGCCTCCGACACGGAGCCCAGAAAACGATAGGCCACCGCCAGCAAGTGCGGGCGGTGGCGGGAGAACTCGACGGCAGGGTGAGTATCAGGCGGAGCGTCGGAGGGCATCACGGGCGGGCGGAAGGGCATCGGCGGCGACCGGGTGCACGGCCCGGAACGAGATCGCCAAGCGGTTCCACGTATTGATCACGCTAATCGCGAGCGTGAGCCGCACAAGTTCGGCTTCGCCAAAGTGCGCGCGGGCTTGCTCGTACACCGCATCGGGTACGCGGGAGGACGCGACGAGCGTAACCGCCTCGGTCCACGCGAGCGCGGCGCGTTCCCGTTCGGTGAAGAGGGGCGACTCGCGCCAGGCGGCGAGCAGGTGGAGACGCGTCTCGGTTTCGCCGGCGGCCCGCGCCTCACGCGTGTGCATCTCGAGGCAGTACGCGCAGCCGTTGATCTGGGAGGCACGGATTTTAATAAGCGCGTTGAGCGAAGGTTCGAGCCCGCTGCGGCGGACATAGGCTTCGAGGACCAGTTGGGCTTGGATCGCGTCGGGCGCCGCGTCGGTGTGATTGAATCGTGGTGTCATAAGATGCCGGATCGTCCCGGCATCATTTGGACGAGGCAGCCTCGTCTCGTGTGACACGGGGATTCAGGAACGTTCGCGATGCTTGTCGTTGAGCGACTTGAGCTGGGCGATGATCTTCGCGAGTTTGCGGCCGGTCGGCGTCAGTTCGTAATCGACGCGGGCGGGCAGGCCGGAGAACTCGACGCGTTTCAGCAGATCGAAGGCAAGCAGGCGGCGGAGACGTTCGTTGAGCACCTTGGTGGAGATGCCGGGTACGGCGCGCTCGAGGGCGCCCGGGCGCTTGATGCCCTCGGCGATGGCCGCGAGCACGGCGGTGCTCCACTTGCAACCGAGCACATCCTCGAGCGTGCGGTAGCGGTTGCGATCCTCGAGCGACAGGTAGCGGGGCTTCGCCTTCATGACACATAATAAGAGGAACGAGCGCGGCGTGTCACCGGGTTACTTTTTGGTAACCGGAGCCCGTAAAGGTGCCCTCTGGGCGAACTCGCCAAAGATGATTTAATGGACGCGTGGCCGGACACGACGTCGGGCCTTTCACATCAAACACGAACACGCTCATGAAACAAAACGCTGTCTTCTATCACGCCGGGTGCCCGGTCTGTGTCTCCGCCGAACGCGGAATCGAATCCCTCATCGATCGCACGCGCTACGCTCTTTCCGTCGTTCACCTCGGCACCGAGCGCGCCCGGTTGGCCGAAGCCGAGCGCTCCGGCGTGAAATCCGTGCCCGCCCTCGTGGTCGACGGCCAGGTGTACCACATCAATCACGGAGCGGATCTGGCGGCATTGAAAGGGTGACGCACTCGGGCGCGTCGCGCTGAAAGCCGGACCACTCGGAGGGGTTAATACCGCTTCGAGTATTCCGGCTTTTTTTGTTTTCCGGCATTTGCCTGCAGCGGGGTTTCGCGAAGGATCAATCCCGAGGCCCCCCACGTCTTCCACCAGGTGCGATCGGCCCGGGGCAGAATTCCGCCGTGTCCGCTTTCTTCCGGCCACCAGATCGACATCCCCTGCGGATCCATTGTCACGATCAACGACGTGGTGGGGTGATGCGGCAGGCCAGTCGGGCGCTGCAAGGGAGGCGTCTCGGTGAGAACAAGGATGTCGTGTCCCGCCTCGAATGCTTCGACCAGGCTGTCGTAGTCGTCGGTCTGGGTGACCGCCCTGGCGACCTCTAGCTCAGTAGCCAGTGCACGGATGCCGGCGGCATCCAATTCTCCGGGCCGCGCATCCCAGGCGGGAAACCGGTCGCGATAGTTCGCGATGAAACGTTCGTCCGACATCACCGGCTGACCCTGATTCTCGCGAAGGCGAAGGAGGCAGCGGCTGGCGGAGCCAAATAGATTCAGATCGATCATCGGGAGTCCTTCCGGGCAACCGACCTCAGCATGGGAAGAGGGGAGTGCCCGGTGGGGCGGTTGCGCTGGGATCCCGAGCCGAGGCGGTCAACGCTTCGAAGCGCGGGTGGTGGCCGGGTGACACGAGGAGGACGATTCTGTTTGGGGGAGCCTGATTTCATGGGCCACCCTAACCCGGAAAGCGCGATGTCGCGAGGAAGGCGGGCGGTGCGCAGCCGCCGACGTTGCCCGGCCAAGCCTTTCCATCGAAAATAGTTCCGCTGCGGAACGGAGCGTCGGCCGCGGGGAAAACTGCTTGCTCAGCCGACCCAGCTGCGGGCGTTGGCGAAGAGCTTCATCCAAGGGCTGTCCTCCGGCCAGTCCTTCGGCGCCCAGCTCATGCAGGCGGAGCGGAAGACGCGCTCGGGGTGCGGCATCATGATCGTGACGCGGCCCGTCGTGGTCGTGAGGGCGGTCATGCCGAAAGGCGATCCGTTCGGGTTGAGCGGATAGTGCTCGGTGACCTCATGGTGATTGTCGACGTAGCGCGCGGCAACGAGGCCAGACCGGCTGAAGGCGGCGGCCGCGGTGGCGTCGGGAAACTCCGTGTAACCTTCGCCATGGGCGACGGCGATCGGGATCACGGATCCTTCCATGCCGCGGAAGAGCACGCTCGGGCTGGATTCGATTTTCAGCGAAACGTAGCGTGCCTCGTAGCGCTCGCTCTGATTCTGCACGAAGCGCGGCCAATGGTCGGCGCCGGGGATGATGGACTTGAGGTTGCTCATCATCTGGCAGCCATTGCAGACGCCGAGCCCGAAGGTGTCCTCGCGCGCAAAGAAGGCTGCGAACTCATCGCGCGTGCGCTCATGGAAGAGAACGCTTTTGGCCCAGCCCTCCCCGGCGCCGAGCACATCGCCATAACTGAAGCCGCCGCAGGCCGCGAGGCCGCGGAAGTCGCGCAACGAGACGCGACCGGAGAGCAGATCGGTCATATGCACGTCGATCGCCGTAAAGCCGGCGCGGTCGAACGCGGCGGCCATCTCGACTTCGCCATTC
>CAYOSX010000004.1:0-55112 GCA_964406745.1 uncultured Opitutus sp. | reverse complement strand
TACGAACGCGAGCCCGTCTCCCCCAAAAAACTTCACGGCGGCAAGTCGTTCATCGCCATGTTTGCCGGCGAGCATGTTGCCGGCACGGAGTTCGTGCTCGGGCCGCTGCTCGTCATGCACGGCGTTTCGGCGACGGATGCACTCGTGGGCCTGCTGATCGGAAATGTCCTCGCCGTCCTGAGCTGGGCGTTCATGTGCGCGCCGATCGCCGTCCGCGAGCGCCTCACCGTCTACTGGCAGATTCGCAAGATCGCCGGACCCTATCTCACCGTCGTCTACTCCGCCGCCTTTGCCGTCGTGCTCTGTCTGCTCGCCGGTGCGATGGTCAACGTTTCCACGACCGCCATCACGCTTCCCCTTGGCATCGAGAGCGCCAACTACGCAGCCGGTGAGTATCTTCCCAGCGTGCCGTGGATGCTCATCGCCACGCTCGTCGGCATCGTCGTGGCGGTCCTCGCCGTGCTGGGCTTCGACCGCATGGCGCACTTCGCGAAGATCTGCGCGCCGTGGATGCCGTTCATCTTCGTTGCCGGCGCCCTCGCCTCCCTCCCGATGCTCGGCATGCGCAGCCTCTCGGATTTCTGGACCGTGGCGAACGAGAAGATCTGGACCGGTGTGCCGATGACCGGCGAGTCGAAGTACGGTTTCTGGAGCTGCGTCGGTCTCGCCTGGCTGTGCAACATTTCCCAGCACATGGGCATGGGCGATGTCACGATCTTCCGGTTTGCGAAGAAGTGGTACTACGGCTTCGCCTCGGCCTTCGGCATGTTCATCGGCCACTACATCGCGTGGATCGCCTCCGGCATCATGTGCGCCGCCTTCATTCTCACCCAGCGCGCCGCCGGCGTGGAACAGCCCAACGTCAACCCGGGCAACATCGCCTGGCTCGGCGCCGGCTGGGCCGGTCTGGTCTGTGTTGTCCTCGCCGGCTGGACCACCGCGAACCCCACGCTCTACCGCGCCGGTCTCGCCTTCCAGGTCGCCACGCCCAACTGGAGCCGCTGGAAGGTCACGCTCGCTGCCGGCGCCATCATGATCGTCACGGCCTGCATCCCCGCCGTTAACTTCTTCCTCGACCGCATCGTCGCCTACTACGGCCTCTTCTTCATGCCGCTCGGCGCCTTCATCTTCATCGATTACTGGCTCTTCCCCCGTCTCGGCCTTGAGCGCAACTGGGCCGAGCGACGGCGCCTGCTCGCGAGCTGGCCCGCGGCCATCGGCTGGTTCGGCTCGTTCGGCATCGGCTTCATCCTCTTTGCCAAGGACAATTACGCCGTCTTCAGCGGAGTGAACCAATACCTGCCCGCCTTCCTCGCCAACTACCGCGCCGACTTCTTCATGCAGGTGCTGCCCGCCTGGATCCTTGCCGTCGTTCTCTACACCCTCTGCAGCGCGATCCAGCAGAAGACCGCGTCCCCTCTCGTCCAACCCCGGACCGCCTGAGCCATGCACCTTGTTCTCCGCCTGATCTCCTACGCCGGCCTCGTCCTCTCGATCGTTCCGGCGATTCTCGTTTACCTCGGCCGCCTCGACCACGGCACCCATACGACGATCATGATTGTCGGCATGCTGATGTGGTTCGGTGCGGCGCTGTTCTGGATCAAACCCGACCGTACCGGAACATGAACGCGAACGACGTCCGGATCGAGCGCTTGCGCTGCGAGTACCTCGTCGACCCGCTCGGGATCGACGAACGCGCCCCGCGCCTCAGCTGGGCCCTGGCATCGCCGCGCCGCGGGCTGCGCCAGAGGGCGTATCGTATCCGTGTGGCGAGTACGCCGGAAACGCTCACCGGAGGCGAGGCGGACCGCTGGGACAGCGGTCGCGTCGAAAGCGGGCGCACCACCCACGTCGTGTACGAAGGCGCGCCGCTGGGCTCGCGCGACGCCTGCTACTGGAGCGTCGAGGTCTGGTGGGCGGCCGGCGACGGATCCGACGGATCGGTCGGATCCGTCCGATCCGAAACCGCCCGCTGGACCATGGGCCTGCTGGAGCCCGCCGACTGGTCGGCGCGCTGGATCGCCGCCGACCCGGAGATCGTGCGGCGCGACCCCGAGGCCATCGAACCCACGCTGACCGAACCTGGCACGCCGGCGATCTTCTCGAAGGCGTTTGCGCTGTCCGCCGCGGTGCGCCGGGCGACCTTGTACGCCTCGGCGCGCGGCATCGTTGAGCTGCGCATCGGCGATCGCCGGGTGGGGGAGGATCTCTTTGCTCCCGAGTGGACTGACTACGACACGCGTATCCATTATCGCACTTACGGCGTCACGGGCCTGCTCGCGGCCGGAGAGAACCGCCTGTCCGCCTGGCTCGGCGACGGTTGGTCGGCCGGCTATGTTGGCTGGCAGGAAAAGCGCGGCCGCTATGGCAGCCTTGAGAACAGCCTGCTCGTGCAACTCGAAGTCGAGCTCGTTGACGGCCGGCGCATGGTTGTGGGGAGCGATGGCTCATGGCAGGCCGCAACCGGCCCGATCCTGTCGTCTGACTTTCAGATGGGAGAGACCTACGACGCGCGCCGTCGCATCGGCGAGGGGCTCCCCGCGCGCGAGGTCCCGGCCCCGAAGGCCGCGCTTGTCGCTCAACGCAACGAGCCCGTGCGGATCATCGAGACCATGACACCCCGTTCGGTGAACGAAATCTCGCCGGGGGTCTTCATCTACAATCTCGGTCAGAACATCAGCGGTTGGGTGCGCCTCAAGGTGCAGGCTCCGACCGGGACGCGCGTGCAGCTCCGCCATGGCGAACGGCTGAATCCGGACGGAACGCTCTACACGGAGAACCTGCGGCGCGCGAAGGCGACCGACGTCTACATCTGCGGCGGCGAGGGCGTTGAGGTCTGGGAGCCGCGTTTCACCTTTCATGGATTCCAGTACGTTGAGTTGACAGGACTGGCAGGCGCGCCTTTGCCCGACGCGGTCACGGCCTGCGTGATTCATTCGGCGACGCCCCTCGTCGGCACCTTTGCCTGCTCCCACGAAGGCGTGAACCGCCTTTGGCTCAACGGGCTTTGGTCGCAGCGGGATAACTTCCTCACCGTTCCGACCGATTGCCCGCAGCGCGATGAGCGGCTCGGCTGGATGGGCGATGCGCAGGTCTTCATGCGCACCGCCACGTGCAACGCCGATGTGGCCGCGTTCTTCACCAAGTGGATGACCGACGTGATCGACGCGCAGACATCCGACGGCCTTTTTCCCGACGTTGCCCCCCGTCCGCGCGAAGACCTCAACTTCGTCGGTCTCGACGATCTCTGCGGCGGCGCCGGCTGGGCGGACGCCGGCGTGATCGTGCCGTGGACCCTGTGGCGCGTTTACGGCGACACCCGTGTGGTCGAGCGCAGCTGGAGTGCGATGACGGCGTGGATGAATTATCTGGAGCGAACCAATCCCGACCACCTGCGCACGCGCGACCTGCGCAACAATTACGGCGACTGGCTTTGCATTCCCACCGACACGACCTTCCGCACCCAGTCGCCGATGAAGAACCTGCTTGCGACCGCCTACTGGGCGAGCGATGCGGCGCGCCTGACGGAGATGGCCCGGGCGACGGGACGCCTGGACGAGGCAGCGCGTTATCGCGCGACCTTCGTGGAGGTGCGCGATGCCTTTCAGCGCGACTTCTGCCTGAACGGCGGCCGGTTGACCGTCGAGACGCAGACCGCCTACCTGCTCGCGCTGGCCTTCGATCTGATCCCCGAGGGCGATCGGGCCGCAGCGGCAAACCGCCTCGTTGCACTGATCCGTGACAACGACTGGCACCTCAGCACCGGGTTTATCGGCATCAGTTTCCTCAATCCGATTCTCACGCTGACCGGTCACGCCGACGTCGCCTACCGTCTTCTGCTTCAGGAGACCTACCCCTCGTGGTTGTATCCGGTGAAGCATGGCGCGACGACCATCTGGGAGCGTTGGAACGGCTGGACCCACGAGGAAGGCTTTTTCAATCCCTCGATGAATTCCTTCAACCACTACTCCCTCGGCTCCGTCGGCGAGTGGTTGTACCGGCACGTGGCCGGCATCGAACTCGATCCGGCGCACCCCGGCTACGAACGGTTTGTGCTGAAGCCGTATCCCGGCACCGGCCTCGACTGGGCCAGGGCGGCCTACGGCACGATGCACGGCGAAATCCGCAGCCACTGGCGGCGCGACGGGAAACGGTTCACGTGGAAGATCACGGTGCCGCCCAACACGACCGCATCGGTCTACGTTCCGGCGGCCTCCGCAACGGGCGCGTCCCTGGACGGCCTGCGCCCGCTCGGCTTCGAAGCCGGGTACGTGCGCTGCGAGGCGCCGTCCGGCGCGTATGCATTCGAAACCACGCTCTGACCATGGAACGCGTTCATGCCACGTACCTGATCGAAACGCCGCACGTGCCGGGGAAAGCCGCGGCGATCCTCGCGGGCGAGCAGTCGTCCGGCACCTTTGTCGCCGTGCCCGGAGAGTCCGCGGAGCTCAAGCTGCGGTTTGCCGCGCGCGTCGAGAGTATCCGTGAGTTGGAGACTGTAGCGACGCCGTCGCTCCCGACCGGCCGCGGTCCGGCGTCGGCGTACCGACGGGCAGAGATCGAGGTCTCGTGGTCGGTGGAGAACTTCGGCACGAATTTGCCGGCGCTGGTCTCGACGTTGCAGGGCAACCTGTACGAACTCGCGCAGTTCTCCGGGCTGCGCCTGCTCGATTTCACCGTGCCGGCGTCGTTTGCCGCGTCCTTCCGCGGACCCCGCTTCGGCATTGCGGGCTGCCGCGAGCTCGCCGGGGTGCAGGGGCGTCCGCTGATCGGTACCATCATCAAGCCCAGCATCGGCCTTTCGCCTGCGCAGACCGCTGCGATGGTGAAGGAGCTTATTGAGGCAGGCATCGACTTCCTGAAGGACGACGAGTTGATGGCAAACCCGCCTCATTCGCCGTTTGACGAACGCGTCGACGCGATCATGGCCGTGATCAACGCGTACGCCGACCGCACCGGCCGCAAGCCGATGTATGCGTTCAACGTGAGCGACGAGTGCGACGCGATGCTGCGTCACTACGAGAAGGTCGTGGCGGCCGGCGGCACCTGCGCGATGCTCAGCCTCAACAGCGTGGGGCTCTCGGCGGCGAAGAAGATCTGCGACCAAGGCGCGCTTGCGATCCACGGCCATCGCAATGGCTGGGGCATGCTCAACCGTCACCCGCTGCTCGGCATGGCCTTTCCCGCTTACCAGACGCTCTGGCGTCTGGCGGGTGTGGATCAGCTGCACGTCAACGGCATCGCGAACAAGTTTTGGGAGCCCGACGATTCCGTGGTGGCCTCGATTGAGGCCTGCCTGCGCGCCGAGCCGCTGGGCAAGCCCGTGTTGCCCGTGGTGTCGTCAGGCCAGTGGGGTGGCCAGGCCCCGGAGACGTGGCGGCGCACCCACACGGTCGATCTGCTCTACATGGCCGGGGGCGGCATCCAGGCGCACCCCGACGGTCCGCCCGCCGGCGTGGCCTCGCTGAAACTCTGGTGGAAGGCCGCGGTCGAGGGCTTGTCGTACGATCAGGCGATCGCGGCTTATCCCGCGCTCGCCAAATCGGCAGGCAAATTCGCAGCGGGAGGCAAGCTATAGGCCCCATAGGCCCTATAAGCCCTATAGGGCCTATACCGAAACCCACCGCACTCCCATGCACCTCGCCTACTACGCCGATGATTTCACCGGCTCGACCGATGCCCTCCAGTCGCTGGCGTGCGCAGGCCTGCGGACAGCGCTCTTTCTCGAGCCGCCTTCGGCGGCGGCGCTGGCGCGGCATGGTGAGCTCGACGCCATCGGTATCGCCGGCCTCACGCGCTCGCTCGCGCCCGAAGCCATGGAAGCGGCGTTGCGGCCGGCCTTTGCGGCGCTGAAGGCGCTCGGCCCGCGGCATGTGCACTACAAGGTCTGCTCGACCTTCGACTCCTCCCCCCAGGTGGGCAGCATCGGGCGGGCGATCGAGGTGGGCCTCGACGTTTTCTCGCAACGCTGGGCACCCCTGCTGGTGGGGGCGCCGGCCCTCGGACGTTATTGCGTGTTTGGACAACTCTTTGCCCGCTTCGGAATTGGCAGCACAGGGGCCATCCACCGGCTTGACCGGCATCCGGCTCTCCGCCGGCACCCGGTCACGCCCATGCTCGAGGCCGACCTGCTCGTCCACCTCGCAGCGCAGACCGCTCTCGGGAGCGCTCTGGTCGACGTGCTCGCCCTCGAGGCCGGCGTCGACGCAACGGCCACGGCGATTGCCGAGCGTCTCACGGATTCTGCGATCCGCATCGTGCTGTTCGATGGACTCACCCCGGCCCACCTCGCGCAAGCTGGCGCCCTCGTCGAGGCCGCGCAACGCGAACGCGGCGCGCCGTGGTTCTCCGTCGGTTCGTCCGCGGTGGGCTCCGCCCTCGGCGCCATCTGGCAGGCTGGCGGACTCTTTTCGCCGCGGACTGAATGGGCAGCGCCGGGCTCCGTCGACGCCCTGCTCGTCGTGTCCGGGTGCCTGGGCCCGAGCGCCTTCGCGACCGGCCGGTGGGCGGAATCGCATGGCTTCGCGGTGCTTGACGTCGCCCCAACCGTCGTGGCGATCGGCCGCGTGCGTGACGAAGCCGTGTCGCACCTGCGCGCCGGACGCTCCGTCGTGGTCTGCACCAGTCGGGGCGGCACGGATACGCCCGCACCCGTCTCCGAGATTGGCACGGCGCTGGGCGTGCTCGCCGGCGGAGTGCTCGCGGCGACGAACGGGCGTCGCCTCGTCATCGCCGGTGGAGATACCTCCAGCTACGCAGGCCGCGCCCTCGGCATCGAGAGCCTGACCATGCTTGCACCCCTCGCACCCGGCGCCCCGCTGTGCCTGGCTGCCGGCGAACACCTGCCCGTCCCTCGCCTCGAGGTGAACTTCAAAGGCGGTCAGGTCGGCGCCGTCGACTATTTCGGTGCCGCCCGCCTCGGCCCACGCTAACATCCTGTCACAGGTCAAAGGTCGCATGTCCAACGTCGCCACCCGCTCCGCGGAGCCTAACGCCGCGAAGAGCCTCTATCCTCTATCCTCTATCCTCTATCCTCTA
The DNA here is from genome assembly GCA_964406745.1 of uncultured Opitutus sp. GTDB lineage: Bacteria > Verrucomicrobiota > Verrucomicrobiia > Opitutales > Opitutaceae > CAMAXB01. The sequence goes on along the minus strand of CAYOSX010000004.1, from coordinate 48,074 downwards.
TCCTCTACCATCCACTCTCCGCTTCCGCGCCCCCATGTCCCGCAAAACCCTCGCCCTCATCCACACCTCCGCGACGCTCGTGCCGGTCTTCCAGCAGCTCTGCAAGGCGCACCTGCCTGACGTCGCGACCTTCAACATCGTTGATGACAGCCTTGTGCGTGCCATCGGCGAGAAGGGCGCGCTGACGGCCGACATCGCGCGCCGCGTGGAGGCGTACATCACGTCGGCGGAAGCAGGTGGGGCGGACCACATCCTCGTGACCTGCTCGTCGATCGGCCCGGCGGTCGAGGCTTCGGCGCCGTTTTGCTCTGTCCCGGTGCATCGCGTCGACCAACCGATGGCCGATGAAGCGGTGCGAACCGGCCGGCGCATCGGCGTGGTGGCAACGTTGCCGACAACGCTCAACCCGACAACTGACCTCGTACGCCGGCGCGCGTCGGGTGCAGGCAAGACCATTGAGATCACCGCCCGACTTTGCGAAGGGGCTTTCGATGCCTTGATGGCGGGCGACGCGGCCACGCATGACCGCCTCGTCGCGTCGGCCTTGCGCGAACTTGCGACCCAGGTGGACGTCATTCTGCTCGCGCAGGCGTCGATGGCGCGGGTGGTCGAAAGCCTCGCGGCGGACGATCGTCGGGTTCCCATTCTTGCGAGCCCGCCGCTGGCGATCGCGCACCTCGCGAAGTTGTTTAACCCGGTCGAGGCCGCGACGGTTTGATGCGTTGCCCGCCCTGAGCCCATGACGTCCTTTCACCGCATCTGCTTCATCGCTGCCGGATTCTTCAGCCTTTCATTGCTGGCGGGTTTAACGCTCGGCCGGGCTGAACTCTGGCAACCGGCGGCGGTGATCCTCGCGTTGGGCGTCACACTGGGACTGGGCGGCGTCGAGTCGATGAAGTCGTATCGCTACACGGGTTGGATCCTCGTCGCCGTGGTGGCTGCGATGATCTACCCGGCGGCGTTCCTGCGCTGGGGCGATATCGACCTGCGCCACAAGTGGCTCGTCCTGCTCGTCGTGCAGGCGGTGATGTTCGGCATGGGCACGCAGATGAAGCTGCGCGACCTTGCGGGCGTGCTGCGCATGCCCTGGGGCGTCGTCGTCGCGGTCGGCTGCCAGTTCCTCATCATGCCGCTCACGGGCTTCGCGCTGACGCGGATCTTCGCGTTCCCGCCGGAGATCGCTGCGGGCGTGATTCTGATCGGTGCCTGCTCCAGCGGCCTCGCCTCGAACGTGATGACCTACCTCGCGCGCGGCAATCTACCCTTGTCCATCACAGCCACGGCCTGCGCGACGCTGCTCGCGCCGCTGATGACCCCGCTCTGGATGAAGCTGCTCGCGGGCACGCTGGTGGAGGTGAAGTTCTTCACCATGATGATGGAGATCGTGAAGATCGTGATCGTGCCGATCGGCGCGGCGATGGTGCATGATTACCTCAAGACGGCGACGCCGTCCGCGACACGCTGGCTGACGCGAGCGCAGGCGGTCGGTGGCACCGGGGCGGTCCTCCTGTTGATCACGCGAAACGCCGACTGGCGCCTCGCGCTGCCCCCGGGCGCGGCGATCGCCGTGGAAGTGTCCGGCTTCCTCATGGGGGCCGTGGCGTTCGGCGTGTGGTTTCACCAGATGACACGGATCTTTCCGCGGATCGAGAAGGCGATGCCGCTGCTCTCGATGGCAGGCATCGTCTATTTCACGACGGTGACGACGGCGGCCGGGCGGGACAACCTGCTCGCCGTCGGCGGGCTTCTTGTCCTCGTGGCGATGCTGCACAACACGGCCGGCTACATTTTCGGTTACACCCTTGCGCGCCTCTGCCGGCTCGACGTGCGCTCGGCGCGCACGGTCGCGCTGGAGGTGGGCCTGCAGAACGGCGGCATGGCCTCGGGCCTCGCCGGCGCCATGGGCAAGCTTGCCACCGTCGGCCTCGCCGCGGCTGTATTCAGTCCGTGGATGAACATCTCGGGTTCGCTCCTGGCGAACTGGTGGCGCCGTCGGGAAAAGCTGTAGCGGCGGCTGTCCCCAGCCGCCTCAGTGCGCGTCATTGAAGAAACAAAGCGGACGACGAGCCCCCTAAGCCAGGCATTCAACGCAGAGGGCGCGGAGGTGCGCAGAGCGGTGTTGGGGTGAGAACTTCCCGCGTGACGTGGAGAGTGGTCGGCGGTACGTTCCGTTCGTCCCGCGCCTCGTCTTCCTCCCCATGTCGCGCCGCAGCCTGCTTTTTCTTGTGGTTTCGTTGACCGCCAATCTCGTCTTGGCCTTGGCGTGGTGGCAACGGTCTAGGGGAGGTCCCGATAGTGGCGCTGAGGCCGGTGTCGGCGGCTCCGAACCGGCGATCATGGCCCAACGTCCGCTGTCGGACTGGCATAGCCTGGTTGACGGCGCAACGGATGAAGAGTTTGTCGCCCGGCTGCGCCGCGAGGGAGTCCCGCCCAGGGTAATTCGCGCCTGGATTAAGGAGCGGCTTTGGAAAGATTATGCGGAACGCTGCAAAACATTCGGCCTCGACCCGCCGCCGGTGCCGTATTGGCTTGGAGAGAATCCAGTCGACGATGCGGAAATTCAACGACGCGTCAGACGGTCAGTCCTCGCCCAAGAAACCACCGAAAAATTGAGGAAGCTGCTAGGGGCAGACCTGTACTGCCTTCCGGGCGACGACGCCTACGACAAACGCGAACAGCTCTACGGGGATCTCTCTCTCGAAAGAATCACGGGCCTTGAAGCGATCAATGACGACTATGAGGCCTTGGTCTATCTGGTCGGGACGACTTCGTACGGTACGCCGTATTCGGAGATTCGCACGCAACTCAAGTTCCTCGAAGAACAACGGCGGGCGGATATTGCCCGGCTGCTGACACCGTCCGAACTTGAGCAATACGAATGGCGCTCAAGCACGACGGCAAAAGATCTTCAGTCGGATTTAGGGTATTTCAACGCGACCGAAGCCGAATACATCGCCATGTACGAAGTACGCCGCGCCTTCGATGAACGCTATGGCACGGAGCGTTCGACCCGTGAGGAGCGGGAGCGTCGATATGCGGCCTATCGCGAACTTGGGACAGCGTACGAAGCCGTGTTGGGTTCCCAGAGGTTTGCCGACTTTCAGCTCATGTCCGACTACCGGTTGGGCGAGTTAAAGGGTTGGGTTGAATCGAACGGGCTCCCACGGGAACGTGCGTTGGAGATCACGCGCATCCTGCGAGGCGCGGACGAACGCTTCAATGCCCTTCGCGAGTCCCGCGACCTCGAGTACAAACATCGTTCGGCAGAGCTGGGAACGCTGCTGGCTGAAACGGCGCAGCGGATCGGCGGAGTTGTCGGCGAGGATAAACTCGATGACTTCATGAACGAGGCGGGACATCTGTTGCCCGAACCCGATCCTTCCGAATTTCAGACCGGGCCCTGAGCCGGCATTCCTGGCATGCGAGCTCTTCACGGCCTGCTCATCGTTTCGATCGCGTTCAATTGCGCGGCCATCGTGTTCTTGACGCGACCGATGATGACCGCTTCTGACCTTGAAGCAACCGAGGTCGGAGTGTCGGAGCGGCCGTCAAGCGGGGCCTCTCCACAGGGAAGTGTGGTGGTATCGGACTCAGGTGATCCTGAAGGACTTTGGGACCGCCTGCATTCGGACGACCTACAGGTGATGATCGACCGAATGCGCGCCGCCGGTTTCCCGGAGAGAGAACTACGTGTTGCCGTTCGCGAGGTGTATGATCAACGCGAGGCGGTCCGACGAGCCACGCTTGTCCGCAGTCGAGAACCCTGGCCGTACTGGCGAAAAGTCGGGAACGAGGAAGCAGATCGCGAAATCAAGCGCGAGCTGGCACAACAGATGGCGCGCGAGCGGGCCGTGATGAACGGTTTGTCGAGGGTTGAACCAGGGGCTTTGGAGAAGCTAATGGACCGAATCAGTGATCCAGTCGGACCTGTCGACCACTTGCCGGAGGAGAAGCGGGAGATCTTCCGAAGGATCACCCGGGATTACAGAGAGCTTCAAGGGACGCTGTGGGCATTGGGCGGTTCGTCGGAACCTGCGCTCGACGAGAAGATCCGTCAATTGGATGTGGAGTACGAACGCGAGCTGCGCGCCGCTCTCACACCGAAAGAATATGAAGAGCATCATTTGAAGGCGGGCCCCACGGCGCGCGCGTTACGCGGGCGTCTCAAGTATTTTTTGCCCACGGAGGAAGAATACAAGGTGATCCACGCTGCACATGAGTCGGTTCGCATGAGCCTGCTCGGCGCGCCTAAGGGAGAAGCGACCGAGCGGGCACGGGAGCAGGCATTGGAGTCGCTAGAGGCGCGGGTCGAGCAGGGGCTTGGGCCAGACCGTTTCGCCGACTACCAACAGGCGATGCTGCCGGCTGCGGAAAAGTTGAATAGTCTGCTTATGCGCTTTGATCGCCCGTTGAGAACGGGGCGAGAGATTGAGAAGACGCGGCAGGATATACTGCGGCGAGCGGAGGCGGTCCTCGCGGATCTCTCATTTCCGCCTGCGGAGAAGGCGAGAAGACTCGAAGGCCTTCAAGCAGAGGCCCGGCAGCGGATCAGGGGGGCCTTGGGCGGCGACCGCTATCTCGGCGATTACGAGGAAATGGAACGCTGGATCGGCGATCTCTCGTTGCGGGCGGCCCCGTGAGCCGCGGCCTTCACCGCGAAATATCCCGCTGCGTCAGCACCCGAAACCCGTGGTGGTTGAGCGTCTGGGTGGCGACGTCGGTGTCCTCGGCGTTGATCACGACGGCGGCGCGGCCTTCGGGACGTTTGATGAAGCTGTAGATGTAGTGGAGGTTGATCTCCGCTTCGAGCAGGGCCGCGAGCACGGGTTTGAGGTCGGACTCGTCGGCGATCTCCACGGCCAGCACGTCGCACTCGGTGTAGGGAAAATCGTTGTTGATCATCAACTCCCTCGCCCGGTCCGGGTCGTCGACGATCACGCGCATGATCGCGCTGTCGGTCGTGTCGAGCACGGTGAGCGCAATGATGTGGACCTCGTTGTCCTTGAACAAGGCGGTCAGGTCAAAGAGCCGGCCTACGCGGTTCTCGGCAAAAACCGAAAACTGCTTCACGGGATCGGCGGCAATTGCGGTGCGAGTGGAAGCCATTGGCGGAGGGGACGGTCACGCTGCACGGTCGGCCAAGGACGGTCAATGGCCGGGAGTTTTACACTTCGCTTACACGCCTCCGTCTTGCGACTGCTCCGCCAAGGGCGCAGACCAATTGCACCAGCTTCGGAACTGTCAACCCGAGGATTCCCCCCATGCCGAATGCAAAACTCAGTGTGACCCACCTGCTGGATCACGGATGGAGCGCCGCCCCTGACGCGGCTTTGTCAACCACCGCCGTTCTCGACGAAGAACCGACCCCTTTGCCTGGGGAATCATCGGTCCGTCTGATGGCGATGGCGAAGAAGGTTTCCGTTGCGGACAAGGTGCGCCCTCAGCTCGCGAAGGCGGTCCTGGCGGCAAAAAACCCCCAGCAGTTTGCCAGCCTGATGATCGAGGCGCGCTACAACGCCCTTGGCGGAGTGCGCGGATTCCTGGGAGCCGCGACGATTCCGGTCACCGTGTGCCCCGATGGCGTGGGCTACTTCCGCCACTACAAGGGCGGTTCGATCTACTGGTCTCCCGGGACCGGCGCACACGAGGTGCACGGTTTGATTCGCGCCAAGTGGGCGGCGATGGGTTGGGAAAGAAGTTTCCTCGGTTATCCGCGAACCGATGAGAAGACGGGCCAGGATCCGAAACAGGAGGGCCGGTATAATCATTTCCAACGGGGCTCGATCTACTGGCATCCGCAGACCGGTGCGCACGAGGTGCACGGGGCCATTCTCGCGAAGTACCGTGAGCTTGGCGCCGAGGCCAGTTTGCTGGGGTACCCCACGACGGATGAAACCGCGACCCCCGACAGGGTGGGGCGCTTCAACCACTTCCAACGGGGCTCGATCTACTGGACGCCGTCGACCTGGGCTCACGAGGTTCACGGTCTCATCCGCCAGTTCTGGGCGCAGCACGGCTGGGAGCGGAATCCGGAACTTGGATACCCGCTCACCGACGAGCTCGTCCCGCATCGCGGGATCGGTCACACGTCCGCCCCGAGCCGGCGCAAACCGCTCCTTGATCTGCCGTCCGACGTCCTCCGCCTGCCGGACGAGACGCCGCCACCCACGTTGAAGGTGGTATCCCCGGCCAAGCCCGTGACTGCGACGTCCGTGCGACGCACGGTCTCGGCTTCTGCCCCCAAGCCCGCAACGGTGACCTCGGTCCAACCCGCCCGGGTCAGGCTGGCCGGTACGGGCGTGCTCGTGGCGAAACCGACGCTCGTGCTCAACCCTTCCATCCTGATCATCGACCACAAGGGACGCAGTCAGGATCGTTATGGTGACTTCGAGAACGGCGTGCTCTTCTGGCGCCGCGCTACGAACACCGTGACGAAGCTTGCCCCGCGCGCGAAGGCGCCGGGTGGGGCCAAGATGGCGTGGACTGCCGCGGAGGTGGCCGCGCTCGTCCATGTGCGCATCAGGCAGGCGCTCGGCGTCGTCCCGGGCGCCACGCCCGCGGCCGCGACGTTTGCCGGCACAACCGGATACTCGTACGACGGCGCAGGCGTGCACAACCGGAACCATCGGCTCCGCGTCAATCTCGTGGGCAAGCGCAAGACCGGCATGCTGATCATCCCGGCGGTTTCGACGATTGAAGTCCGCGCCGAGGTCTCCTTCGACCCGGTCGACCGGGAGATCGTGGGCTACCTCACCGGTTGGTCGCTCGTTTCGTCGCAGGGCAACTTCCATGGCGGCGGCGACCTGGTGCGGACCCTGCATCAGCGCCTCGACCCGGCGCTCTGGAAGCAGTTCCTCATCGCCAAGGTCCCCGCGACCAAGGCCGATCCCATTGCCGTCCTGTCCGTCAAGACCCACACCGACGGCCGCGTGGCCGTATACTTCGAGCCCTGAGCGGCCCGAGTTCCCGAACAATCCTCCTCTTTGTCTTCAACCCGTAGTTACGGAGATCCTCCCATGCCCAATTCCTCCTCACGAACGACCGCCGCGCGCGTCGTCACCCGCCGCACCGCCGTCCGCCCCGTGGCCGTCAGCGCCACGGCCACCGCCCCCGCGTCCACCAACCGGTTGGCCGCCAATCTCGGACAGATCAATCTTTCCAACCGCGCGGCTGCCTCGCGCCAGCTCAAGACCATGAAGGTGACGCCGGCCGAGTTCGCCCCGGCCTTTCGCCAGCTCGCAACGAAGAACCCGACGCAGGCGCGCCGGCTGGCGGTGGCCTTCGACGACACGCTCGAGACCGATGACGCCGTGCGCCAGCACTTCGATTTCGTCGCTCGTACCACGCCGGCCGAACGACGCCTCGTCTTCGAGGCGTACCGGGCGGAAGGCAAGGGCCGGCGCATCGTTCACGCCGTCGGACTCATGCCGGCAGCCCACGGCGCCGTACTCATGAAAGATTTCGTCCTGAAAACAGGCGGCGCCGTCGATCAGGCCGCCGTGAACGATGCCGCGGCGTGGATCGCCGATCAGGGCAAGACGCTGCGCGAGAAACGCGCGCGGGTCCCGGGTCCCGGTTCGCGTCACGATTCGGCGGTCGTCGAATGGGTTGAGGAGAACATCATCGACCCCATCGTCCAGGCCGTGAAGAGCGTGGTCGACGCGATCGTCAAGGCGGTCGGCGATATCGTGAAGGCCATCGCCTCCGTGATCAAAGACATCGTCAACTGGACGGTGCAGGCAGTCGCCGATCTCGTGAAAGCGGTCATCGCGGCCGGCAAGGCGATCGGTGACCTGATCAAGGGAGCCATCGAGGTGGGCATGGCCGTCGTGAAGAAGATCATCCAGGGCATCGAGGCCGCCGGAAAGGCGATCTTCGACGTGCTCAGCGCCATTGCCAACTTCGCCATTGCCGCGGTGAAAACGGTCCTGGAGGCGCTGAGGCAGATCGGACGGGCCATCATCGACCTCGTGGGATGGCTGGCCAACAAGACCCTCGAGATCGTGAAGAAGTTCGCCCAGGCCCTGCTGGAACTCGGCAAGGCGATCGGCGAGATTCTCCTCGAAGCTGTGAAGTTCGGTGTCGCGCTCGTGAAGAACATGGTGCGTGCGCTCGTGGCTCTCGGGAAGGCGGTCGGTGCGATCATCGTCGCCGCCATCACTAATCCATCCGGCCTGCTCGACACGGTCGTTCGCGAACTTCGCTCCCTTGGCAAGACGTTCCAGAACATCCTCAGCGACGTGGCCAAACAGGGCACCCAGTTCCTCAAGAACACGGCCGCGGCCATCGCGCGCGTCGCAGGCACCTTGAAGGACCTCGCGACGTACATCGCCACCGCCGCAGTCGAAGCCGTGAAGCAGATCGTCGCGGGCGTCATCTCCATTGGACGCGCGATCGGCGATCTGGTGATCGAACTCGCGCAGAAGGGCATCGCCATGGTCCGCAAGGTCGTCGACGCCGCCTTCAAGCTCGGTCAGACGCTCTGGGAAGTCGTCAAGGGTATCGCCTCGCTCGTGGGCGATGCGCTGAAGCTGGCGGTCAAGGCGATCTTCGATCTCGGGAAGACGCTGGCCGAGTTCACGTTGTCCGTCATGCAGGCCACCTGGGATCTCGCGGGCAAGCTGCTCGACGCCGCGATCAAGGTGGGCAAGGCCGTGGGTGACCTGCTCGGCACCGCGATCAAGCAAGGCTTCGCGGTCTTCCGGCGCACCCTGCACGCCTTGCTCAGCAAGCTCGGGCCGGTGGGTGAGTTCTTCGACTGGCTGCTCAAGCAGGCGGGAGAGCTCGCGACGCTGGCGTGGCGCGAAACGATGAACGCCCTTCAGCGCTTCGGCCGTTCCGTGAAGGACGCACTCAACTGGGCCAAGGCGAAGTCCGAGGCCATCCTGCGCAAGGTCATTGCGGCAGTCGAAGCCGCGGGCGCCATGGTGTCCGACCTGATCGACTGGGCGAAGAAGGCGGGCGACAAGGCGCTTTCGCTCGTGGGCGAACTGCTCTATCGCGCGGGGCACACCGTCGACTACATCCTGCTCTGGCTGGAGAAAGACGTGCTCGAAGGCGTACGCTCCATGGTCAAAGGACTGCTCGATGCGGGCGCCGCCGTCGCCGACCTCATCGCATGGGCGGTGAAGAAGTCGTTCGAGGTCCTGCGCGACGTCGTCGCCGAGGCCTTGAAATTCGGCGTCACCCTCGCGCAGCTTGTGGCCGACACGATCGCGCATCCCGAAAAGGCGATGGAGAATCTCGTCAAGGCCTTCGAGGCCGCCGGCAAGACCTTGAAGAACATCGTGGAGGCCGCGGTCGTTCAGCCGACCGAGGAGGCCGCCCGCCGCGTCTTCAACGCGCTCAAGGCCCTCGGCAAGTCCGCGGTCGACATCCTCATGGGTGCGCTGGAGATCGGCGGCAGTGCCATCGCCCTCGCGCTCACGCTGATCCTCGAGTGGTTCCCGGGTTCCTACCGTCAGCTCACCGACGACGAACTTGCCGATGCCAAGAAGGTCTTTGGCACGTCCATCGACCTCGCGAAGGTCCGGCTCGCAGTCATGTCGCTCCCCGTCGACCTCGTGCAAAAGATCAACGGCGAACGCGCCTTCACAACGATGTACCTCATCAACTTCGCATCGTGGAACCAGCTGGACCGCCCGACGCTCATTCACGAGCTCGTGCACGTCTGGCAGTCGCTCGTCGAGGGCCCGTTCTACATGGTCGAGGCCATCCACGGCCAGATGACCGACGGCTACAACTACGGATACAACGACGACGACGTGGGCCGCTTTGACGGGGAAGGGGCGCAGGACGAACTGAGTGCGGCGGGCGGGGACTTCGACACCTTCAACCGCGAGCAGCAGGCCGCCATCGTGGAGCACTACTTCGTGCGCCGGTTCCACGGGCCGGCGACGGATGGCGTCGCCCGCGACTGGACCGAGTGGCAGCCGTACGCCCAGCAGGTGTTTGCGTGAAGGATGACGCCACCGGACCTTGGGTGATCGCCGGCGCCGGGCCGGCGATCACCTGGCTGGAGCCCCTGCTCGCCGCGCGGCGCAAGCGCGGCGAGGTGGGCGTATGGACCGGTGATGCGGCGGAGTTTGTCGCAACGCCGGCAAAGTACCTTCTGAAAGGGGCCGCCGGTGTGCTTGTGGTGGGCGACCGGCGGCGTTCGCCCGGGCGCATGTTGCCCGGGTTGTTCCTGCACGAAAACGACGGTCGCCCGGTGCCTGTCGGCTGGCTACCCGACGTCGGCGCGCCGTTGGCAACCTACGCGCTGGCGGCCGCGCGCGTGCTGGAGCGTTCCGCAGATGATCGGTCCCTGGTTGTGCTCGGCCAGTGGGAGGATCGCTTCCTGCGTGTCGGTCTGAGGGCGGAACGCTGGATGGAAAAACACGGGCACGCGGACGGCGTGTTCAACTGGACGGCGGATCGTATCAGCCGCACGGATATGCTTGCCGGTCTGCGTCACGGACCGGCCGTGGCCGTGTACTTTGGACACGGCCGGCCGCGCGGCTGGGCGGGCTACCATGGGGTGCGCACCGCGCATTTCGAGCGTCCGTGGGGCGAACCGGTGGCCGCGTTGCTTGCCCTTTGCTGCGAGAATGCGAGCCGGCACCGCACGGGCCTGAGTTTTGCCGAACGGCTCGTGCTGACCGGCGTCTGTGGCGCGATGCTGGCGGCGGTGACGAAGACGCGTCACGAGGACAACCGGCGGTGGGGTCCGGAACTGTGCGAGGCCTTCACCGAGAAGCGGCCGGACACGCTTGCCGGACTCGTGGCGGGGGCGGACGTCTCCGCCCGTTTGAAAACCCGCACAGCGTATCGATTTATTGGTGACCCGCTCATGCCGCTGGCGGGCGCCGCGGGTGCCGCCGCGCGCGCCGCCAAAGTGTTCGCCCCGGCTCCTGACGAGGCATTGCCCCCCTGGGAAGACGTACCGGCCTGACGCAGGTGGACGGGCGGGTCCCTCCGCCCGTTGCCGGATGCCCCGGGCGTGCGTGCGCCGCCTCTCCCCGCGCTTGCCAAACCCCAGGGTTGAGGGGCACGTTTGACGCCGCGTGAATCTCAAGCCCCTGATCCGCTCGCTGCTTCCGGGAATCTTTCTGTTTGGGTACTGCATCGGCACGGGCAGCGTGACGGCGATGGCGAAGGCCGGGGCGGAGTTCGGCATGGCCCTGCTCTGGGCGATTCTGTTGTCGTGCGTCATCACCTACTTCCTCCTCGATCTCTACGGGAGGTTCACGCTCGTCACGGGTGAGACGGCGCTCGCCGCGTTTCGCCGCCATCTTCATCCGCTGGTCGGACTCTTTTTTGTCGTCGCGCTGACGGTGAACATCAGCGGAAGCGTGATCGGGGTGATGGGCATTCTGGCCGACGTGTGCCACGTGTGGTCGCTGAAATTCGTTGATGGAGGCGTGCCGCGCGTGGCGTTCGCCGCGTTCTTCATCGCGCTCGTTTACGCACTCTTCCTTTCGGGCCGCACCCGCACGTTCCAGAACTGCATGGCTGTGCTCGTGGCGATCATGTCGGTCAGCTTTCTGCTCAATCTCTTTGTCACGGCGCCGCCGGTCGCCGAAATCGCGGCCGGGCTCGTGCCGCGCCTTCCAGACGTGGCGGAAGGACAGAATGCGTTTCTCGTCATCGCGTCGATGGTGGGCACGACGGTGTTTTCCGGACTCTTCATCCTGCGCGGTGGGTTTGTCCGGCAGGCTGGCTGGACGATCGAGCACCTCGGGGTGCAGCGGCGCGACGCAATCTTTTCGGCGACGATGATGTTCGTGGTGAGTGCCGCGGTGATGGCGGCGGGGGCCGGCACCCTGCATGTCCAGGGCATCCCGATGGAGACAGTCTCGCAGATGCTCACCTTGCTCGAGCCGCTGGCCGGCGCGTTTGCCATGACGCTCTTCGCCGTGGGTGTGATCGCCGCCGGGTTGTCGTCGCAGTTTCCCAACGTAGCCCTGCTTCCGTGGTTGTTGAACGACTATCACGGACGAGGTTTGGAGGTGCGCCGTCTCGACTACCGGCTGTATGTGCTCGGCATCTCGTGCCTCGGGCTGGTCGTACCCTTGTCCAACGCACGGCCGATTTCGGTGATGATGGCGTCGCAGGCCTTCGGAGCGCTGCTCCTGCCCGCGACCACGATCTGCCTGCTGATCCTCGGAAACCGCAAGGCGTTGATGGGGCGACACGCCTTCTCGCTCCGGGTCAATCTCCTGCTGGTCGGCGTCCTTCTCTTCGCGCTCACGATGAGCACGTTCAGTCTCGGCGGGCTGTTGAACGCGCTGAGATAGGCGCGGACACGCTCCGGCGAATGACGGGAGTGTCGGCTGCAAACGACGGTCAACAGATTGACTCTGCCGTCGATTTACTGGCCGGCGGGTTCGCCTAGGAAAGGGGCAGGTTACCACCCGCATCGTCTCCTTCGAGACGACGCCACTTCAATCCCCCTCTACCATGGAACCGTTCGCCTTGGTCTTTTCTCCCCTCACGCGTTGGAGCCGTCGCCACCTCTGGGCGCTCCTTCTTGTCCTGATAGCGGCGCCGTTTGCGCTCGCCCAATCCAGCGGCGTTATCACCGGAGTGATCACCGATCCTCGCGGTGCCTTATTGCAGGGCGTCGAGGTGCGCGTCGAAGGCACCTCCGAACTCGCGGTCACAGACCGCACGGGGCGCTTTCGCATCGACGGCGTCCCTTCCGGTACGCAATCCCTCACCGCGCGATTCCTGGGTTTGGAACCCGTGACCGCGACGGTCAGTGTCACGCCCGGTTCCGCCTCTAACGTGACCCTCGCCTTCAAAGACGAAACGGTCACCCTCGACCGCTTCGTCGTCGAGTCGATTGCCGAGGGCCAGGCCCGCGCGATCAACCAGCAGCGCGCGTCCGATACCATTAAGAACATCGTCGCCGCCGACGCGCTCGGCCGCCTGCCCGATTCCAATGTTGCAGAGGCGCTGCGCCGCCTGCCGGGCATCGCCGTGCAAAACGACCTCGGCGAGCCCGAATTCATCTCGGTGCGCGGCACCGGGCCGAAGTTCAGCGCCGTTTCCCTTAACGGCGATCGTCTCCCCTCGGTGGGCGATCCCACCGAATCGCGCGACAATCGCGCGGTTTCCCTGCACTCGGTGCCGACCGACCTCATCTCCGGCATCGAGGTCACCAAGGCCGTCACGCCCGATATGGACGCCGACGCCGTTGGGGCCAATGTCAACCTGCTCACCAAGACGTCGCTGGAGTTCAACCGCCGCGTCTTCACGGGCAAGATCGAGGCCGGTTACAACGACATCCGCGATTCGACGCAGCACTCGGGCAGCCTTACCTACGGCGACAAGCTCCCCGGCGGAAACATTGGCTACCTGTTCAGTGCCTCGACCTACGAAAGCGAGCGCGGGCTGGACTCCTTCACCAACAGCTACGGATCCCGTACCACGACGGGTGGGGTCGTTATCCCCAACTTCATGACGGAGTTGCAGTATCGGCACCGCTACCTGACCCGTTCGCGCGATGCGGTCAGTGGCCAGATAGATATTCGCACCGGGCCTGATTCGACACACTACGTGCGCGGTTTTGTGAACACGTTTGAGGATGCCGAGGAGCGTCGGCGTTTGCGGGTCGGCTTTGGAGACAACAGCCGCATTCTACCCGGGTCCAGCGAGACCATGGGCATCGTCGACGGTGGACGCCTCCGTCGCGAGGACCGCATCGGCACAAAGACGACTGACATCTACAACTTTGCGGCCGGCGGCAAGTGGGAGAAGCCCGGATACGTGCTCGATTACTCCGCCGCCTACACGTGGACTGCCTTCAAGGTCCGTCGAAACGTCTTCAGCTCGGAGTTCCGTTTGACGGACCACAACAATTCGGACGGCGTCCGTCTCGACCGGGACAACGTCGTCGATCTCACCTACGACCGTTCCGACGTCAATCGGCCGATTGTGGGAGATCCGCTTGGTCACTTCGACGACCTTGAACGCTTTAGCTTCAGCAGTCGCGGAAACTTCGCCTATCGCGACGACGACACCACCGAGGAGGACTTGAATGGAGCGATTAATCTGAAGGTTCCCGGTCGACTGGGCGACCGTCAGGTCGATTGGAAGTTTGGCCTCCGTTTCCGTGGCAAAGACAAGGACAATCGGCCCGAAAACATCAACTTTGCCGTGGTCGGGACGCCGACGCTCTCTGTGGCGACCTTCCCCAGCACGGATCCGTTGACGATTTTCGACGGCGACTACCGGGTTGGGCCGTCGACCGAGGTGCGCGCGGCGAGTACCTACTTTCGTGAGAACCCCGACCGTTTCTCGCTGAACGTCAATACGGTCAACAATAGCATCGCCGCGAGCTACCAGGCCGAGGAAGACATCGTCGGCGCCTATGCCATGGGTACGACCGATTTCGGGGCGCTCCGTCTCGTGGGAGGGGTGCGCTACGAACGGACCAAGAACACCTACAGCGCCAACCAGCGGAACTTCGGGCCGACGGGTGCTTTTCTCGGCTTTACGCCGGTGACGGAGTCGTCGACTTACGACAACATCTTCCCAAGCTTGGTCGGCACCTATCGTATACGTGACGACCTGCTTGTCCGCGCAGCGATTACCTCGACCATAGCGCGCCCGGATTATTCGCTGCTCGCGCCGATCCGCACCGTCGACGAAGAGGAAGATTTCATCAGCGATGGCAACACGGGCTTGAAGCCATTCGAATCGTACAACTACGATCTTTCGATCGAGAAGTACCTACCCAGCGCAGGTATTCTCTCCGCGGGAATCTTCCACAAAGAGATTAAGAACTTTACGTTCAACAACACCACCACTATCGTGGGAGGGCAATTCGACGGGTTCATCCGAACCCGTCCGGAGAACGGTCCGAAAGCCAGCGTGACGGGACTTGAATTTACGTGGACGCAGACCTTCCGGAACCTGCCCAAGCCCTTCGACGGCCTAGGTATCCAGAGCAACCTTACGCTGATCGACGGCGAATCCGAGGTGCCCGGTCGCGGGACGGTCGACGTCGCTGCAGAGCAGGTCGAGCGGGTCTACAACGTTCAGGTGTTCTACGAGAAGGCCGGCTTCTCGGCACGAGTCGCTTATTTCAACAATGGACGTTATCTCGATGGCTTTGGGTCCAATGAGGCGGGTGACACTTGGTTTGACGAGCTCGACTCATGGGATGTATCTCTCGGCTACAAGATCCGCAGCGGCTGGAACCTCTACCTTGAGGGCCGCAACCTCGAAAACTCCGACAAGAAGCGCATTTACCGCGGCTCCCCGGATCAGGTTGTTGAACAGGAGTTCGCTGGCTGGAGTATCGTTGGAGGCGTGAAATTCGAGTTCTAATGCCCGCTCCTCCGGTTTAGTGTGGTATTCAAAAGGAGCGGGCCGAACAGCCCGCTCCGTTGGCCTTTCGTCTTCAATGAACCGCCGCCGCTTCTTTGCCTCCGCTTCCGTTGCCGTGCTCGCCTCCGGCTCCGTCCCCGGGCGACTCGCGGCCGTGGATCGCGGGCTTGCTCAACGGCGCGGGGATGTCCGTATCAGGTCCGTGCGGGCCTTCGCGTTGCCCCGACTCAACCTCGCCCGCGTCGAGGCCGACAACGGCGTCGTCGGCTGGGGCGAGTGCGGTCACAGCGGCGGCGCCCTCGTACCGCGCGTCGTCAATGAGGAGATTGCCGGACTTCTCAAAGGCCACGACGTCTTCGGCGCCGATACGGCCTGGCGGCGCATGTACTACGAACTCGATGAACTCGGCCCCGGCGGCCTTGCCTCGCAGGCGATCGCCGGCGTGGACTGCGCGCTGTGGGATTTGCGCGGCAAGCTGCTTGGGCTTCCCGTCCACGCCTTGCTTGGCGGCAAGCACCGGGATCGCGTGCCGCTTTACGGCTCGTTCAGTCGCAGCCTGGGAAGCGGGCGATACATGACGCCTGACCAATGCGCGGAGACCGCTGCCGGGCTCGTGAAGGAAGGGTTTCGGGCCATCAAACTCCGTCTTGGTATCCGGGAGGAGAACCTTGATCCGGCCGACGATCCGGCCGGGCCGTGCACGCGCGCCGTACGCGAGGCCGTGGGGCCGGACATCGACCTCTACGTTGACGCCAACAACGGTTACTCCCCGGCGCGCGCCATCCGCGTCGGTCGCCTGCTGGCGGAGAAGTTCAACGTCACCTGCTTCGAGGAGCCGGTCGCCGCCTACCACTACGCCTCCATGGCTCAGGTGGCCGACGCGCTCGACCTCGACGTCGCCGCGGGCGAGCACGAGTACACGCGCTGGGCCTTCCGCGACCTCATCCTGCAGGGGCGGCCTGACGTACTCAATCCCGACGTCTCCAAGATGGGTGGCCTCACCGACGCCCTGCGCGCGGCAACCCTGGCGGAGATGTTCGACAAGCCCATTTCGGTGCACAATGCGCGCCCGACGCTCTTGACTGCCGCCCACCTTCATTTTGTCGCCGCCGTGCCCTTGGCCAATCGTCCGCAGGAGCATCCGGCCCGCGACCGCCTTGCCGAGCTCTGGCAATTTTTCCGCAATCGTACGACCGTCGCGGAGGGATCGGCCACCGTGCCGGATGCACCGGGTCTCGGCCTCGACGTCGACGAAGACGCGGTTCGCCGCGCCTCCGCCTCCTAACCCTCTATATTATGAATCGCCGCCACTTCCTTTCCGCCTCCGCCGCTTCGCTTGCGGTCGGAGCCCTCCCGGGCGCCACTCGCGCCGCCACCCGTCCCAAGGCTCCCGCCGACGCCTTCGCCCTGCTCGATGCCGCCTCCTCCCGGCCGGTGCTCGACGTCTCTTTGATCAAGGATCCCGTCATCATCGAAACCGTCGAGGTGTTGCAGCCGGCGTCCGACAAGTACGTGGTGCGCGTCCGCGCCAAGGGTGGCGCCACCGGCCTCGCCGTCGGCAATGAACTTCAGATGGGCTTTCTATATCCCATCCTGAAACAACGGATCGCACCGTATTTGATCGGCAAGGACGCGCGCGAATGGGAGAAGCTGCTCGAGGGGGTCTACGTCCACGCTTCAAACTACAAGATGCAGGGGCTCCCTTTCTGGCTGCCGCTTGCGAACGTCGAGTTTGCGATCGTCGACCTGCTTGGTCGTCTCTCCGGGCGCTCCGCCGCGCAGATGATGGGCGGCGTGGTTCGCGACAAGGTCGAGGTGTATCAGGCTTTCAATGACCGGGAGAAGACTCCCGAGGCGAGCGTGGCCAACGTCGAGAAAACGATCGCGGAAACGGGCGCCAACGCCGTGAAGTTCAAGGTCGGCGGCCGCATGAGCAACGATCGCGATTCGCGGCCTGGGCGCACCGAGGCGTTGATCCCGCTCATCCGCAAGCGTCTGGGTGACGCCATCACGCTCTATGCGGACAGCAACGGTTCGTACAACGTGCCCGAGGCGATCCGCATCGGCCGCCTGCTGGAAGCGCAGCGGGTCGCATTCTACGAGGAGCCCGTGCCGTTCGACCGCTTTGGCGACACCAAGGCCGTGGCTGACGCGTTGGATATTCCCATCGCCGGAGGGGAACAGGACGCCTCTGCGTACAACCTCAAGTGGTCGCTCGCCCACGACGCGCTGCAGATTGTACAACCGGACCTGTTCTACTTCGGCGGTTTCGTGCGTTGCATCCGGGTTGCCCGCATGGCCGCGGCGCTGGGGCGCGACTGTACTCCGCACATCTCCGGGACCGGCCTGGGCTTCGTGTACATGATGCATTTCGCCGCCTGCGTGCCCAACATCGGCGCGCATCAGGAATTCAAGGGCGTGAGCAAGGATGTTCCGGTGCATTGCCCAACCTCATCCCTCCAATCCGAGGACGGCTTTGTCACCCCGCCGTCCGGCCCGGGCCTCGGTGTCGACCTTGACCCCGATTGGATCGCGAAGGCAAAAGTCCTGTGAATCCGACGTTGTGTCCGGAGGCGGGCGCGCAGGCCCCTCTGCGCGTTCTCCGAGCCAGGTACGCCGTCCGCGTTCAAGCGGGCGGCGGGACCCGCCTGCCCACCTTCTGCCTGTGAAAACTCACCGCATCGCCCTCTATCCCGGCGACGGCGTCGGTCCTGAAGTCACCGACGCCACCGTCGCCGTTTTGCAGGCGCTCGAACGCGCTGCTGGCGCCTTCTGCTTCGAGTTTACCCATTTCGACTGGGGAGTGAACTATCATCGCGCCCATGGCGTGGTGGCACCGCCTGACTTCCTTGCGACCCTGCGTAGCTTCGACGCCATCTTTCTCGGCGCCGTCGGCTGGCCTGCCGTCTTGCCCGACAACGTCACCCTCCGGCCGTTGATTGAGATGCGGCAGACCTTCGATCTTTACGCCTGCGTGCGGCCGGCCCGGACCTTCCGCGGCGTGCGTAGCCTGCTCGCGGGGGATCCGCACGTGGATCTCGTGGTCGTGCGCGAGAATTCCGAAGGCGAATACTGCGACATCGGCGGGCGCTATCATCGCGGAGCGCCGGACGAATGCGCGATGCAGACCGCGGTGCACACCCGCGCCGGGGTGGAGCGCGTGTTGCGGTTCAGTTTCGATCTCGCGCGCAAGCGCCGCCGCAAGCTCACCATGGCAACCAAGTCCAACGCCCAACGCCACGCCTATGTGCTATGGGAGGAGCTGCTCGCCGTGCTCGCCCAGGCCTACCCCGATGTGACGGTCGACCACCAGCACATCGATGCCCTTGCGATGAACTTTGTGCGGCGCCCGGAGACTTTCGATGTGGTGGTGGCCTCGAACCTCTTTGGCGACATTCTCACCGACCTCTCCGGCGCCGTCACGGGCGGCCTCGGCCTCAATCCCTCTGCCAACCTCGATCCCTCGCGGCGCAATCCCTCGCTTTTCGAGCCCGTGCACGGCTCGGCCCCGGATATCGCCGGGAAGGGCATTGCGAATCCGACCGGAGCGATCCTCGCCGGGGCGATGATGCTCGAATGGCTGGGTGAACGCACGGCCGCCCGCCGCGTGGAGGAGGCGGTGACGGCGACGCTTGCCGCCGGTCACGCGACGCCGGATCTCGGCGGCAGCCTCGACACCGCCGGCTTCACCCGCGAGATCATCGCCAGAGTGTAGCGGCGGGCGTGTCGCCCGCCAATAGGGGCCGTTCAACAGTTTGAACGTCCCTGGCGGTTCCGTCTCCATTGCCGTTCGCTCCATCCTGCACTCTGCTGCCTACCCCTCTAGGAGCCCATTCCCATGAACACTTTTGTCCGCCTGGTTCTTCCTGTCTTTGTTCTGTCCCTGCTCGCGCCGCACCTGGCGTGCGCCCAAGACGAACCGGACCTTCACGCCGAACTCTTTGAGGTGAACCACGCCCAGCTCGTGATGTTCTCGGAGACGGGTTTGCTGCCGGCGGACGAGATCCGCTTGCTTGCCGCGACGCTCAAGCGCGTGGCGGAGGAGCAGGCCCAGCCCGGCGCGGCGCGGTCGCCCAGTTACAACGCGCTCGAGGCACGCCTCACCGAACTCATCGGACCGGTGGCCTCCAACCTTCATCTCGGTCGAAGCAACAACGATCTTGGAACGACGATCAATCGCATGCGGCTGCGGGAGCTGACGCTCGACTTGCTTGCCGACCTCGGTTCAGTCCGGGCGCTCGTGCAGGAACTCGCCTCGAAGCATGTCGAGACGGTCATGCCAGGCTTCACCCATGCGGTGCAGGCGCAGCCCACGACGTTGGCGCACTTCCTCCTCGCCTTCGACTCGGCCCTCGAGCGCGACAGCCAGCGGCTGCGGGAGGCCTATGCGAGGATCAACCTGAGTACGCTCGGCAGCGGCGCGTTTACGACCTCGGGGTTCGCACTCGACCGGCCGCGGCTGGCGGAACTGCTTGGCTTCGGAGGTCTTGTGGAGAACTCCTACGATGCCGTCATGGTCTCGACTGCGGATAGCAAGGTCGAGTTCGCCTCGGCCCTTGGCATCTCTGCCCTCGGCATCGGTCGGTTCGTTCAGTATCTTATTTTTCAATACGATGAACCCGCGCCGGGCATCCTGCTCACGGGCTCCATCGTCGGGCGCAGCAGCATCATGCCGCAGAAGCGCAACCCCAGCGCGATGGAGCGTCTGCGCCTCGCCGCGAGCGAGGTCGCGGCCAACGCCCACGCGGCCGCCTTTTTCGTGCACAACACGCCCATGTACGAGGTCAAGGATGTGCGCGAAGATCACTTTCTGCGCACGGAGCGTTTCGCCGCACAGGGGTCGGACATGTACCGCCGGTTGCGCGAGGTGCTGGCGTCGCTCACGATCCGCGTCGACGTCCTGCGCGCCCAGGTCGACCGCGACTACGCGACGATGACCGAGCTTGCCGACACGCTTCATCGCGAGGCGAAGGTGCCTTTCCGGACAGGGTATCGGGTCGCTTCGGAGCTTGCGACGTACGGGCGCGAACGCGGGAAGCGCCCGCTTGAACTCGAACACGCCGAGGTGGCCGAGGTGTATCGCCGAGTGACCGGGGAGGCGCTGCCGCTCAGCCCGGCGCAGGTGAAACGTGCGTTCGATCCGGCCGCGCTCGTCGCGGACCGCAAGGGTCGGGGCGGGCCCCAGCCGGCTGAGGTCCGTCGCATGCTGGCGGAGCAGCAGGACCGCCTCGGGAGACTGCAGGGTTGGATCGACGGGGAGAAACAACGGCTGCAGGACACCTCGGCTGAGTTGCAGCGCCGTTTTGAGGCTCTGGCCGCGGAGGGTGCGCGTTGAAACGCGTGTCCCGCCAAGGGCGTCAGCTCTCGACCACCGCCTTTTTGACGAATGTTAAATCGCTTGCACCCTCGTTGACGCCCCCGGCTGCCACGGGCAGCCTGCTCAGACCCCTATGAATCCCCGACCCACGATGCGTGACATCGCCGAAAAGGCGGGCTGTCACTATTCCACGGTTTCGCTGGCGCTGCGAAACCATCCCCGCATCGCCGCCGAGACGCGCGAACGGGTTCAGCGCGCCGCGGCCGAGTTGGGTTATCGACCGGATCCGATGCTCGCGGCGCTCAACGCCTACCGCGTCATGAAACAACCGGCGCGGCAAAGCAGCGTGCTGGCCTGGCTGACGAACTACCCGACGCGCGACTACTGGCGCGATGTTTCGTGCGAGTGCATTTACCATCAAGGAGCCCAGCGACGTGCGGAGGAGCGCGGATATCGCCTGGAACATTTGTGGATGGCCGAACCCGGGATCACCGACCGCCGCATGAGCGATATTCTGCGCAATCGCGGGATCGAGGGTCTGCTGCTCGCGCCCCAGCAGCATCCCGGGCCGATCAACCTCGACTGGGCCGACTTCTCAGCGGTGACGATTGGCTACACGCTCGTGCGGCCGAAACTGCACAACGTGTTCCATCACGATTATCGCATCATGACGGCGCTCCTGGAGGAACTTGGCCGCCGCGATTATCGCCGTCCCGGATTGGTGGAGTTGCGCGAGCACGATCTCCGCGTCGACCATCACTGGCTCGCCTCCTATCTCGTGCATCAGCAGGCGCAGCCCGTGCGGACGCATCTGCCGCCGCTCATCCTCGACGAATGGGACGAGAAGGTGTTTCTGCGATGGGTGGAACGCCATGAGCCCGATGCCGTGGTCTCGAAGCTTCCTGAAGTCGCCGCGACCTTGAGGAAGGCTGGCTATCGACTGC
This sequence comes from uncultured Opitutus sp., assembly GCA_964406745.1. Classification (GTDB taxonomy): domain Bacteria; phylum Verrucomicrobiota; class Verrucomicrobiia; order Opitutales; family Opitutaceae; genus CAMAXB01. The sequence continues at coordinate 26,495 of CAYOSX010000004.1, read as the reverse complement.
CCGCCGACATCGGCGTCGCGCTGCATTCGATGGTCGAGCAAGCCGGTCCGAACGAGTGCTCGGGCATGCTCAAACATCCGCTGCAAGTCGGCCAGATGGCCGTCGACCTGCTCGTCGACATGATCCACCGCAACGAGAAAGGGGTCCCCGTGCTTCCTCAACAGCTGCTCATCGACGGTTCGTGGCACGAGGGCAACACCCTGCGCCCGCGCGCCGACGTGCACGCCCGCGCGTCATAGAATTGCGAAGGAGCGGCGACACTTTTACCCGCCTCAGGAGGGCCTGTCGCCGGTTTGGGTGCGGTACCGCTCGCGCAAAACCTTCGGCGGCAGGCCCTCCTGAGGCGGGTAAAAGTGCCGCCACTCCTCATCGATCAAGGCCGCTGGTTACGGACGACGATCCAAACGATCGAAAGCACGATCGCAGCCACGATGCCGGTGCCCACGTTGAGCAGACCGGTTGTTGGGTACGCGAGGATCGCGTAGCCAAGCGCGCCGGCCATCAGTGCATAATAGGCGAAGGGCAGGAGTGTCTTGCGGATGACCGCGCCTTCCTGTCCTACCATGCCGACGACGGCGGCCGCGGCCACGACATTGTGTACACAGATCACGTTGCCCGCCGCGCCTCCCACTGCCTGAAGGGCGACAATCCAGTCCGGGTTGGCCCCGATGCGATTGCCGACTTCAAACTGGAAGAGGGCGAACATCATGTTGCTCACGGTGTTGCTCCCCGCCACGAAGGCACCGAAACCGCCGATGAACGGTGCCATCAGCGGCCAAGCTTGGCCAGCCAGCGCGGCCGCCCCCTCCGCGAGCGCGATGGGCATCCGGTCGTATCCGCCGAGACCTCCGTCGGTGTGAATGAACACCTGCACCATCGGCACGGTGAACACGAGAGCGGTCGAGGCGCTCAGGAGCGTCTTGCCCGAGAGGCGCCAGGCGCGCGCAAACGCTGCGGATTCCATGCGGTGCAACCGCCATGTCAGGCAGGCCACGAGAATGAACACCGTGCCCGGGAGGTACAGCGGCTCGATCCGGGCGGTCACCCCGGAGCCAAAGATGTCGGTCCACGCCGGACTCCACGCGCGCAACAAGGCGGCCAGCGACGGAGTCTCCGGACCGAAAAGCGTGGTGAAGAACGGCAGCTCGCGTAAACGCGTGAGCACAAGCAGCCCCGCGACGAGCACGTAGGGCAGCCATGCTTTGATCAACCCCATGCGACCATCGCGGTGTTCATGATCCTGCACGTGGAGACGGCCGCTCCATGACGGGTCCCAATTCTCGCGCCGATCGAAGTCCCAAGGGGTGTCGGTCGCCGGCATCCACCAACCCTTGCGTGCGGCAGTCACAACGATCGCAAGCCCGACCAGCCCGCCGATCATCGAGGGAAACTCCGGCCCAAGCAGATGAGCGATTGCCATGTAGGGCAGAGTCATCGCGAGCGCGGCGAACAGGGCGAACTTCCACACCGCGAGGCCCTCGGCAATCGAACGGTTGCGGCCAAAGAACCGTGTCATGGTGGCAACCACGATGAGCGGGATGACCGTTCCCGTGATGCCGTGAAGAACGGAAACCTTCGCCCCGATCACGCGCAGGTAGCCGTGCCAGTCGCCTGCCACCGCCTCTGCGTGCAGCGCCACCGAAGGGTCGCCCGCGAGTCCGCTGCCCAGCCCGACGAGGATAGGCGTACCGACCGCACCGAAGGAGACAGGCGTGCTTTGGATGATCATGCCGGCGACGACCGCGGCCATGGCAGGAAAGCCTAGCGCCACCATCAACGGCACCGCCACCGCCGCCGGCGTGCCGAAACCCGACGCGCCTTCGATGAACGAGCCGAACAGCCACGCGACAATGATGACCTGAATCCGGCGGTCTGGAGTGATGTCGGTGAAACTCTGCCGGATGGCGCGCATCGCGCCGCTCTCCTGCAGGGTGTTCAGGAGAAGGATCGCGCCGAAGATGATGTAGAGCAGGGCGGCGGCGACCACGAGGCCGTTGATGGTGGCCGCCGCGACCTTGGCGCCAGGCACCTGCCAGATAAAAAGCGCGAGCGCGACGGCGACCAGATAGCTGACCGGCATCGCGCGGCTCGCGGGCCAACGCAGTCCGACGAGAAGAAGCCCCACGATGGCGATTGGAAGAAGGGCGAGCCCGGCTTGCAGGCCCAATCCGAGTTGGGCGAGCGGCGGCGGCGCAGCGAAGAGAAACTCCAACGAGAAAAGGATCGGCATGGGGCAGGGGGCGCGGCCGAAGGTCAGGACACGAACGTGAATCGCTTCCCGGAAGGGGCGGCCCGGAAGAGGGCATCGGGACGGTGTGCCCGGATGGCAAGCCGGTCGTTGTCCACACTGTTGAAATCGCGGGATCATTGCGGCGCCGTTCAACAGATTGAAGGTGCGCGGAGTTCTCTCTGCGCGCTCTCCCGGCAAGGTCTCCGCTGCTCAACCCCACCCTCCCTCCGGCACGCCGTTCCCGCGGTCGTGGTGGCGGCCATCCCCTCCTTCCGCATTTCGTCTTTGCGCCATGAGATCCTCCCTTGGTTTGGTCCTGTTGCTCCTTTTAACGAGTTCCCCGGTCACCCTGCAGGCCGCCGACCTGCCCTACGGAGCCCCGATTCCGCTTGCGCAGGCCCGTGAGGTGCTCGCTGCCGCGCAGGAGGAAGCGACGAAGCACGGTTGGAACGTCGCCATTGCCGTGGTCGACTCCGGCGGACACCTCGTGCTGTTCGAGCGAATGGATACAACCCAGTACGCGAGCGCCGCGGTTGCGATCGAGAAGGCGCGCACCGCCTCTGGTTTCCGTCGTCCCTCGAAGGCCTTTCAGGACAATGTGGCCGCGGGCGGCGAGGGGCTTCGCATGCTCGATCTCACGGGCGCGATGGCCATCGAGGGGGGCGTGCCGCTCATTCATGAAGGACGAATCGTCGGCGCGATCGGCGTGTCCGGCGTCACCTCCGCCCAGGACGGGCAGATCGCCCGCGCCGGGGCCGCCGCTCTGCGCTGAGTTCCCCGCTCCCTCAACCCTGTTTCCCTATTGCCTGCATGAATCCTCTCTCCCACGTCCCTCTCGCCGGCCTGCAGGTGGCGCCGGTGCTCGCCGAGCTCGCTGCCGACAAATTCCTGCCCGGCACCGACCTTGCGCCCGAGGCGTTCTGGGGCGCGCTCGCGCGGCTCGTCGCGGAGTTCGGTCCGCGTCATCGCGCCTTGCTCGCCACCCGCGACCGGCTGCAACAGGAAATCGACGGGTGGCATCGGGCTCAGGCCGGTCGCGCCTTTTCGGCCGAGGCGTATCGGCGCTTTCTGACCGAGACTGGCTATCTGCGCCCCGCCCCGCCTGCGTTTTCTGTCACGACGGAGAATGTGGACGACGAGATCGCCCTCGTTGCCGGTCCGCAGCTTGTGGTGCCCGTCGTCAATGCCCGCTACGCCCTCAACGCGGCCAACGCGCGCTGGGGCAGCCTGTACGATGCCCTGTATGGTACCAACACGATCCCCGATGACGAGGGGTGTGCGGCAGGAGCTGACTACAATCCCCGCCGCGGGGGAAGGGTCATTGCCCGCGCCCGCGCGGTGCTCGACGAGATGGCACCGCTGGCCCGCGGCAGCCATCGGGACGCGACACGCTACACTGTCGTTGCAGGCAAGCTGGTTGTCGCGTTGCGCGACGGCGCCTCAACGTCGCTGGCCGCACCGGACATCTTCGCCGGCTGGCGCGGTGAACCGGAGTCGCCCTCGGCCGTGCTGTTGCGCCACCACCGCCTGCACGTGGAGATTCAGCTTGATCGCCGCCATCCGATCGGCCGCGACGATGCCGCGGGCGTGAAGGACCTTTTGCTCGAGTCGGCGGTGACCACCATTCAAGACTTCGAGGATTCCGTGGCGGCGGTGGATGCCGATGACAAGGCCCGCGTGTACGCCAACTGGCTCGGACTCATGCGGGGCGACCTCACGGAAACGTTCGTCAAAGGCGGCCGCACCGTGACGCGTGCGTTGAACGGCGACCGCACTTACCGCGCGGCGGGCGGGGGCGAACTCGTGCTTCCGGGACGCAGTCTCCTGCTTTCCCGCAATGTCGGCTTTCATCTCTACACCGACGCCGTCCTCGACGGACGCGGCGAACGCATTCCCGAGAGCATGCTCGATGCCTTGTTCACCTGCGTGGGGGCCTTCCCCGATCTGCGCGGCCCCGCCGCCCGCCGCAATTCGCGCCGCGGCAACATCTACATTGTGCGTCCCAAGCTCCACGGCCCCGACGAGGTGGCCTTGGTCTGCGAGATGTTCACGCGTCTCGAGGACGCCATCGGACTCCCGCGGAACACCATCAAGATGGGCGTCATGGACGAGGAACGTCGGACCACCGTGAACCTCGCCGCCTGCATCCACGCCGCGCGCGAGCGGCTCATCTTCATCAACACCGGCTTCCTCGACCGTACCGGTGACGAAATCCACACGAGCATGGAGGCCGGCCCGGTGGTTCGGAAGAATGCCATGAAGCAGCAGCGCTGGATCGCGGCCTACGAGGACTGGAATGTCGACACCGGCCTCGCCTGCGGCCTGCGAGGTCGTGCGCAGATAGGCAAGGGCATGTGGGCCATGCCCGAGCAGATGGCCGAGATGCTCGAGGCGAAGAGCGGTCATCCGCGTGCGGGCGCCAACACGGCTTGGGTGCCGTCGCCCACTGCGGCGACCCTGCACGCCCTGCATTATCACCAGATCGACGTTGCAGCGCGCCAGGCAGCGCTGGCCGGACAGAACCGCGCCACGATTGACGCCCTCCTCACTCTCCCGCTGCTGGGCGCCGTGCGACCGTCGTCCGCGGAGATCCGCGAGGAACTGGACAACAACGCCCAGGGAATCCTCGGCTACGTGGTGCGCTGGATCGACCAGGGTGTCGGTTGCTCGAAGGTCCCCGACATTCACCAGGTCGCATTGATGGAGGACCGTGCGACGCTGCGCATCTCCAGCCAGCACATGGCGAACTGGCTCCGCCACGGTGTGTGCACGCGCGAGCAGGTGCTGGACAGCCTGCACCGCATGGCGGCGGTCGTTGATCGGCAGAACTCCGATGATCCGCTGTACCGGCCAATGGCCCCGGACCCGGAAGGAAGCGTGGCCTTCCAGGCTGCGTGCGACCTGATCTTCAAAGGAGCGTCACAGCCCAATGGATACACCGAGTACATCCTTCACGCCCGCCGCCGCGAGGCGAAGGCGCGCGGCCTCGCCGGCGTGTGAGCGGGGGCATCGCACGTTCGTGCCCAAGAGTACCTGTCGGATTTCAATGTAGAGACGCAGAGCGGCAAAGGCGCGGAGCTTCGGGTACTGGAACGAGACACTGGCCTCGCCTTCCAGCTCAAGGCGTCCGCGTGTGGGTGGCGACGCACCGACCAACTGCACGTCAGGGCAGGGGCCGGAGCCGTACAATGCGTCCGGAGTACTCGCGGCTGCGGTGGTTCAGGGCCACGTAGATCAACCCGTCGGGGCCGACCCGCACGTCGCGGACGCGACCGAGTCCTGCAAAGACCGTTTCGGTCGTGGCCGTTCCGTCTGCGTGTACGACCACGCGTTCCAGGCGTTCGCCCACGAGGCCGCCTGCGAGAAAGCTGTCGCGCCAGGCAGGAAACGTCGGGGCGTCATAGTAGGTCAGCCCCGACGCGCCGATGCTCGGCGCCCAGTCGAGCAGGGGCTCGACGACATCGGGCCGGGAGGCGACCCACGAAACCGGCGAGAAGTCGTAGTTGCGGCCTCGCGACACCTCGGGCCAGCCGTGGTTGCGGCCGCGCTCGATCCGGTTGAACTCGTCGCCGCCGCGCGGGCCATGCTCGGTCTCCCACAGCCGGCCGGTCCGGGAGTCGCGCGCCAGGCCCTGCGGGTTGCGGATGCCATAGGCCCAGATCGAGGGAAAGGCGCCGGGCCGGTCGACGAAGGGGTTGTCGGCGGGAATGCGTCCGTCGTGGTAAACGCGATGGATCTTGCCCGCAGGGTGGGCGAGATCCTGGGCGTTGGTGCCGCGGCCGCGTTCGCCGATGCCGATGAAGAGGTGCTCGCCGTCGAAGACGAGCCGGCAGCCCCAGTGTTTTTCGGAATCGGTGAGGAAGCGGTCCGGCACCTCGAAGACGACCTCGTGGTCCGTCCACCGTCCATCCCGGAGGCGGCCGCGCGCGACGGCGGTGAAGGCCGCTCGCCTGCCTTCCACGTGGCGCGGCTGGCTGTACGCGAGGTAGATCCAGCCGGTGCGGGCGTAGTCCGGATGCACGGCGACCTCCATCATGCCGCCCTGACCCTCCGCCAACACCTCCGGCGTGCCTGCGAGCGGCGCGGAAATACGACCCTCCGCATCGACGATCCGCAGCGGCCCGGGGCGTTCCGTGACCAGCATCCGGCCGTCGGGCAGCCAAGCGAGGCTCCAGGGCATTTCGAGTCCGGTCGCGACCGTTTCGAGGCGGAAACGCTCGCCCGCCGCCGAGGCCTCCCGGTCGGGCGGTCTCTCCGCCTTCGCCTCCTGCCGGGTCGCATGAATCCGGTTGGCCTCGTGCAGGTAGGCGACGAAGTCGGAAATCTCCGCGTCGGAGAAGAGGGCGGCGAAGCCGGGCATGCCCGACTCGGGCCACCCCTCCTTGATCGAGCGAAAGAGGGCCGCGGGCTCGCCGCCCCGGCGCCACTTGCCGTCGACCAGCGATCCGCCCTGCCCGCCCAGCCAGTCGGCGCCATGGCACGACGCGCAGGCGTGCAGGTAGCGCTGGTGAACCTTCGCAAAGGCCTCGTCCGACCACGAAGGCTGGTCGGCGGCGCCCGTCGGGACGCCGAGCGCGAGCGCCGCGAGACCTGGAAGATGACGGACGTTCATGACCTGTGTGCGACCAACGAAACCGGGCCGGCGGATTCCGCCAGCGGGATCCGCGTCAACCTGTTGACCGGCGGGCGGCTCGCCTGAAGGTTCCCGGGGCGCTGCGATGCCGTCATGCGACCGCTCCTCGTCTTTGCATGGTGGGTCTGCCTGCCGCTGGCCGCGGTCGCCGCGGAGGCGACCCGGGCCTCCTTCGCCGACCGCGTGGCCGCGGCCCATGCGAGCTTCGCCATCGGCGACGGCATGGCGGGCGAGTGGGAACGCTGGCCGACGGCCGACATCGTGGCCCGCTTCGGCTCCGGCGATTTCGCCGCCTTCACACCTCCGCTGGAGGTCCGTCCGCCCGAACGGCCCGGCAAGGGCGATGGACGGATCACCGACGATACCTTGGAAGTCGAAGCGCTCATGCGCGCCTACGCCGCACATGGAGGACACCTCGATGCGCATGCCTATGTGAGCGCCTTCCTGCCCGAACTTGCCGAGCGCGAGGTCTGGGTTCCGGAGCGCGGGGCGATGGAGCCCGCGCTGCAGCGTCCGCTCTGGTGGCCGGAGCGCTATGCCTATCACCGCAACGCGATCAACCGCGTCGACCCGCGCACCGCCGGGCAGGGCAACTGGCTCAATCACGGGCTTGCCGCCTTCATCTGGCCCGTCGGCGCCGTCAATGCCGGCGATCCGGCCGGCGCCTATGCCGAGGCGGTGGCCTTCGGCTCGGCCCATACCGAATCCTATGCGCTCGAAGGCGCGGCCGCGATCGCCGCCGCCTATGCCGCCGCGTTTGGCGCCGATCCGACGGTGGCCGGCGTGCTCGACGCGGCCCTTGAGCAGGCCAAGGACGGCACGGCCCGGGCGCTGGAAGCGGTGCTGGCGTCGGTCGATCCGGCGGACGACGTGGTCACCTTTGCCCGCAAGGCCCGCGCCGCCTGGCTGCCGTACGCCGGCTTTCCGCCCGACCGCCTGGCGCGCGGGCAGACCGATTCGTCCCAGCGCGAGGGGACCAACGTCGGCCTGCCCTCGCGTATCCAGTCGCTGGAGACGGTGCCGGCGGCGCTGGCGGCCTTCGCCGGGAGCGGCGGCGACTGGCGGCGCGCCTTTCGGGCCGGGCTGGTCTACGGCGAGGACGCCGAGACCATCGCCGCGCTGGCGGTCGGCCTGGTCGGGGCGATGTACGGCCCTGAGGTCGTCCCCGCCGGTCTTGCTGCCGCGAGCGCGGCTGCCAACCGCCGCGATTTCGCCGCCGACGGCCGGGCCTTCGCTGCGGTGGCGGCGCGCCTGCTCGCGCAGGATGAGGCCCGCTTCCATGCGCGCCGGGCTGCGCTGGCCCGCTGACCCGCCCCCCGCTGTTTCAACAATTTGATACGGACGCCGGTTTTGTCGCCCGCCGTCCGCACCTAACCTCGCAACATGGCCCCACCCCGACCCCCGCTTTCGTGCCTGGCGCTCGCGTGCCTCGCCTTCGCCGGCCCGCTCGCCGCCTACAACGTCCAGCCCGGCCTCCAGCTTCTCTGGAGCCGAGCCGCTGACCTCAACGGCGAGAAAGGCGCGGTCGAATCCGCCGAGTTCTCCCCCGACGGCGAGTTCATCGTCTCCGCCTCCAAGTACGACAACCGCCTCGTCGTCTGGCGCGCGCTCGACGGCTCGGTCGTCTGGCAGCGGACCCTCGACGACGAGATCGAGCGCGCCGGCTTCTCCTCCGACGGCCGCTACATTGTCTCCGCCGGCGAGGACGAGGCGCTGCATCTCTTCCGCGCCACCGACGGCGAGCCGCTCGCCACCCTCCCGCTCGATGCCGCCGTGGACGGACTGGCCTTCTCCCCCGACGGCCGCGTCCTCGTCACCGGCAAGGAGGGCGGCGGCGTCCAGGCCTGGGCCATGCCGGAGATGAGACTGCTGCACTCCGCCACTCACGGCCGCACGGTCAATTCTGTCGCCTTCACCGTCGACGGCCGGTTCGTCGCCACCGCCGGCATGGACGCGCAGGTGAAGATCTGGAGCGTCCCGGACCTGTCGCTCATCCGGACTTTGGAACTCGGGAAACCGGCGGGGCTGATTTCCGTGCGCATCTCGCCCGACCAGAAGCTCATCGCCGCCGGCGCGATGGAGGGCCATGTCGGCGTCTGGGAACTCGCAACCGGCCGGCGCGTCGCGCTCTTCAATCACACCGGCCGCAAGGTCGAGGCCGTGGACTGGTCGAAGGACGGCCGCTTCCTCGCCGTCGCCGGGCACGACGACCACATCCGGCTCGTCGCCACCAAGGATCTCGACGCCACCTACCTGCCCTACACCCATCTCAGCCAGGCCACCGGCCCCGCCGAGTACCTCGATTTCTCCCCCAACGGCGCCTTCCTCGTCTCCGCCCACGAGGACGGCACGATCCGCTTCTGGCTCTATCGCGCCGGCGACCCCGACCTCAACATCCGCAGCCATCGCGAACTCCAGCAGCGCCAGCGCGCCGCCGCCGAGCAGCGCCGCGCCGAACGCGAAAAGCAGGGCGTGCTGGCAAAATAAACTCCATGAAACTCAACCTGACCCTCCTCTTCCTCGTCGCCGTCGCGCCGCTGCCCGCCGCCCACGAACTCGCGCTCAATCTCGTCTGGACCCGCGTCGCCGACATCAACGGCGAGGCCGGCTCCGTCGAGTCCGCCGAGTTCTCCCCCGACAACCGCTTCATCGTCTCCGGCGCCAAGTTCGACAACTCCGTCATCATGTGGCGCGTCTCCGACGGCGCCGAGGTCTGGCGCGCCTACGCCGCCGCCGAGGTCGAGCGCGTCGGCTGGTCGCCCGACGGCAAGGTCGTCGCCGCCTGCAGCGAGGACGCGATGGTCACCCTCTTCGACGCCGCCACCGGCGCGGTGGTGAAGAAACTGCCGCAGCGCTCCGCCCTCGACGCCCTTGCCTGGTCGAAGAGCGGCCGCTGGCTCGCCGTCGGCGAGGAGCGCGTGCGCGAGCCCGACGGCCGCCTCTCCGGCAAGGTGCTCATTTTCAGGATGCCCGAGGGCGTGCTCGACCGCGAGGCGGACTTCGGAGAGACGATCAACGAACTGGTCTTCAGTTCCGACGACCGCCTCGTCGCCGCCGCCGGCCACGACGGCCGGCTCAAGATCTACGCCACCGCCGACATGACGCTCGTGCACGACCTGAAGTGCGACCCGACGTATCACCAGGTCTGCGTGGACATCTCGCCCGACGATCGCTACGTCGCCACCGGCGGCTTCGGCGGCATGATCTGGGTCTTCGAGCTGGCCACCGGCAAGCTCGTCAAGAGATTCAACCAGACCGGCCGCAAGATCGAGAGCGTCGCCTGGTCGCGCGACGGCCAGTATCTGTTCTCCGCCGGCTACGAGAACAGCATCCACGTCACCCGCCTGCGCGACATCCTCGACCCGCTCCAACGCGATGTCGCGCCCGCGCTCCGGTCCATCCCCACCGACCACATGGAATACATCCACGTCAGCCCCAACGGCGCCTTCCTCGCCAGCGCCCATCAGGACGGCATGGTGCGGCTGTGGGTCTTCATGAACGAGGACCCCAACGTGAACACCAAGCGCCATCGCGCGCTGGTCGAACAGCAGCGCCGGCAGTTCGAAACCCCGCAACGATAGGACCGCCATGCGCCCCTCGCTCCTGCTCCCGCTGCTCTGCTCTCCGTTGCTTGCCGCGGCCAACCTGCCGCCCAATTTCGACGACGACCTCCCTCCGGCTGCGCTCGAAGACGCGCGCCTGCCGCCGCCCGTGCTGGCCCCGACGCCCCCCGGCCCCGTCGGCCCGTGGCCGTGGGAACCCTTGCCTGGCGACACGGCGCGCGACGTCACCCTGCTCTTCATGGGCGACCTGAACCTGCAGCACCGCGCCGACCCGGCGGCCGCCTTCCAGCACACGCTCGCCACCTTGCGGGCCGCCGACTTCCGCTTCTGCAACCTCGAGATGGCGCTCGTCCCGCCCTCCGACGATCCCCGCCACCCCGACATCGAGCACAAACACCTCTGGCGCCACTCGCACCCCTCGCAGGTCCGCGGCCTCGTCGCCGCCGGCTTCGACGGCGTCGGCTTCGGGTCCAATGTCGCCTATCCCGCCGACAAGACCGTGCTGCCGACCATCACCGTCCTCCGCGAGGCCGGCATCTCCCACACCGGCAGCGGCGCCAACCTCGCCGAAGCCCACCGTCCCCTCGTCCTCGAACGCAAGGGCGTGCGCATCGGCATCCTCCACTTCAATTCCCTCGTCTGGCCCGAAAACCACCGCGCCGGCGCCGACCGGCCCGGCGTCGCCACCCTCCGCGCAACGACTTCCTACCAACCGCACCGCCGCATCCACGAGATGCCCGGCGGCCCGGCCCGGGTCCTTACCGCCCCGCTGCCCTCCGACCTCGAACGGATGCTCGCCCTCATCCGCGAACTCCGCCCGCGCGTGGACCTGCTCGTCCTCTCCATGCAGTGGGGCCTTTCCTCCAGCACCGAGGTGGCCGACTACCAGCGCATCGCCGCCCGCGCCGGCCTCGAGGCCGGCGCCGATTTCGTCTTCGGCCACGGCCCGCACGTCATGCAGGCCGTTGAGCTGCACGCGGGGAAGCCCGTGTTCCACAGCCTCGGCAACTTCGCCTTCGACTGGGTGCGGCAGAAGAAAAACCCCGACGGCCTGCTCCTGCGCGTCGTCGTGCGCGACCGCCGCCCCGTGCGCTACTCCCTCGTGCCGCTCAAGCGCGACGCGCACAACGACCCCGTGCTGCTCGATCCGTCGGCGGGCATCGGCGCGGACATGGCCGCCGAGCTCGTCGCCCTGAGTGGGGGCCCGGAGCGGGCGCCGCTGGCCGTCGCCGGTCGCGAGATCGTCGTGCGGATACCCGCGGATCCCTCCGCCTCGCGGTAACCGGATTTCAACGACACGACTTCCATGAATCGCCGCCAATTCTCACGATCCCTGGCCGTCGGCGCCGGCCTGGCCGCGCTCGGCCGTTCCGCCGCCGCTGCGCCTCCCGCCGTGCCCGTGGCGCGCATGCACGTCGGCGGCGACTACCACTCCATCGTCGGCGGCCGGCAGGCCGACATGACCTCCGAGGCCAACCTCGACTACAACCTCCGCCACGGCGTCCGCCATCTCACCATCAGCGTCCTCAACCGCCCCGACTACGCCGGCTGGGACCCCGACGGTCTCCGGCGCATGCGCGACAACTGCGACCGCCGCGACGTCGTCTTCGAGGCCATCCGGATGCAGGACACCTACATCCGGATCGCGGATCCCGACGCGCGGCGGCGCGAACTCGACGTCATCCTCGGCAACATCGCCAAGGCCGCCGCCGTCGGCGTCAAGGTCATCACCTACCACTGGCGCGTCATCCCCATCCGCCGCAACCGAGAGACGCCCGGCCGCGGCGGTTCGACCTACGCGGGGTTCAAGCTTGAGGACGACTGGCGCTCGCTCCCGCCCACCGACTCCGGCCGCGTCACCCACGACGAGTATTGGGCGCGCATCGCGCAGTTCCTCCAGGCCGCCGTGCCGGTCGCCGCGCAGCACGACGTGCGCCTCGCCTGCCATCCCTACGATCCGCCGGGGCTGCCTTTCGGCTACCAGGGCGCCGACAACTGGACCTCGCCGGACGTGTTCGCGGCCATGAAGCGCTACGAGGCCGTGGTCGAAAGCCTGTACAACGGCTTCCAGCTCTGCCTCGGCACACTCGCCGAGGGCCTGCGCGATCCGCGCCGCGAGGTCCCGCCTATCGTCCGGCATTTCGGCGCGCGCGGGAAAATCCACCAGGTCCACATGCGCAACATCCGCGGCGGACTGCACGACTTCGACGAGATCTATCCCGACCACGGCGAGATGGACTTCCTCGAGATCATGCGGATCCTGCGCGAAACCGGTTTTGCCTGGTCCATCTGCCCCGACCATATGCCGTCGCACCCGGACGATCCGCTCAAGCTCCAGGCCTTCGCCTTCGCCACCGGCTATATCAAGGCGCTCATCCACGCCGCCGCCGACTGAGCCGGTGCCGGCCATCCGTGCCGCTGCGCCCGTTTTCGATCCGCCGGATCCTCTTCCGCATCGTCGGGCCGCACACGGGTCAAACCTCCGGAGAACCGGCCCCGCCCGCCCGCCGCGAACATCAACAATTTGAACCAGCGGCGTCCTGCCAACGGCCGGCCGGCCCGCAGTGTGAATGCGTTCCCGGCCCGGTGTGATTCATCCGGGTTGCTTTCTCCCACCACCCCCAGTCGACAAGCCATGCACCCCATGCTTCGCCCCCTCCATTGTCGGCCGACCGCCTTCCGGTCGTGTGCCGTTGTTTCGCTGCTCGCATTCGTACTTCTCTCGGGCTCCGCCCTCGCCCTAACCACCGGGGCGCTCTCCGGCCAGGTCACCGATCCTCAGGGCGATCCCGTGGCGGGTGCCCGCGTGACCCTGCCCGGCGTGGGTGCGGTCGCGACCAATTCGGCGGGCCGCTACCGCATCGCCAATGTTCCGACCGGCGTTCAGACCGTGACCGTGTCCTACCTGGGTCTGCAGGACACCACCGCCACGGCCGAGGTCGCCGCGGGAACCGACACGACGCTGGACGTCGCCTTGAAGAGCGACGTCGTCGAACTCGAAGCCTTGGTCGTGTCGGCCTTCGCCGAGGGTCAGGCGCGGTCCATCAACCAGCAGCGGACCGCCAACACCATCATGAACATCATCTCCGCCGACAAACTCGGCGACCTGCCCGACGCCAGCGTCGGCGAGGCTCTCTCGCGCGTGCCCGGCATCGGCCTGCAGTTCGACCGCGGCGAGGCCGAGTTCATCACCGTCCGTGGCGCGGCCCCCAAGTTCAACGCCGTTTCCCTCAACGGCGACCGGCTGCCCTCCTTCTTCTCCCCGGTGGCCGGCGGGGCCGACGACCGCGCAGTGCGTCTCGACATCCTGCCGACCGACCTGATCTCCCGCATCGAGGTGACGAAGGCCATCACGCCAGACCTCGATGCCGACTCGGTCGGCGGCGCCGTCAACCTCCAGACCAAGAGTTCCCTCGACTACAACCGCCGCGTCCTCACGGGCAAGGTCCAGTGGGGCTATAACGACATGGACAGCCAGGACCAGTATGCCGGCAATTTCACCTACGGACAGGGCTTTGGCGCACTCGGCCTGCTGGTCAACGGGGCCTTCCAGCGCAACAACCGCCCCGTCCAGGCCGTCAACCCCGAGTACCGCCCCATCACGACGATTGCGGGCGTGGCCTACGATTCCGTGCTCGATCAGATCGACCTGCGCCACCGTCTCACCGTGCGCGAGCGCCGCGGCGGCAGCGTGCAGCTTGACTTCCAGACGTCCCCGAAGGCGCGGCACTATGTCCGCGCCTTCCGCAACGAATTCATCGACGAGGAGGAGCGCCGCCGCTTCCGCGTGCGCTTCGGCAGCGGCGGCGTCTACCTGCCCGGCACCGACAACCTCACCGGCATCGTCGACGGCGGCCGGCTCGTGCATCAGGACCGGGACAGCACCAACACCCGCAACATTCAGCAGTTCGGCTTGGGTGGGGATGTGAACTTCAGCCGTTTCGATCTGAACTACAGCGTCGCGTACACCCATGTGGATGCGTTTCTCGACCGCTTCGAGACGACCTGGGAGAACCGGCGACCGGTGAACGGCGTGGTGGACTACACCTACGACCGCCGCGACGTGAACTTCCCGCGCTTCACGGACCCGCTCGGCTCGGTGGCGAGCAAGAGCGACTTCGTCCTCGCCTCGAACCGCGGCGTCCATCTCCTGCGCGGCGACAGGTTCGACGAGGACGATCTCGCCCTCGGCCTGAACCTGAAGTTCCCGGCCCGCTTCGGCGCGCACTCCGGGCACTGGAAAGTCGGTGCCCGCTTCCGCGGCAAGGAGCGCGACGCCCGCAACCACGTCGAGCGCTGGCGGCCGATCGCCGGGCGGACGCAGTCGCTGGGCGATTTTCTCGACGACTCCGATCCCACCGTCGTTGGCGTCTATGCCTTCGGCTCCACGATGAACCGGCCGAGGTTCCAGGAGTTCTTTCTCGCCAACCGCGGCACGATTTTCGAGCGCAGCGCGGGCGACCAGCTCACGGATGCCACGCAGAACGCCAACCTGACCTACCGGGTGGCCGAGGACATCCTCGCCGCCTACGGCCTGGCCAGCGTCGATGTCGGCCAGCTCAATCTGGTGACCGGCGTCCGTGCCGAGCAGACCCGCACCGACTACACCAACACCATCGTGACCACCCCCGCCGGCGGCGGGCGCATCTTTACGCCGAATCGCGCGAGCGACGACTACACCAATGTCTTCCCGAGCGTGGTCGGCACCTACCGCGTCACCGAACGTTTCCTGCTCCGCGCCGCGTGGACGAACACCATCGCCCGGCCCGATTACGCCGCGCTCCTGCCCCGCCAGACTGTCGACGACCAGAACAACACCATAGTGGAGGGCAACCCGGCCCTGAAGCCGCTCGAATCGATGAACTTCGACTTCTCGCTGGAATGGTACCTACCCTCCGCGGGCCTCGTCTCCGCGGGCGTGTACCACAAGGAGTTGAAGAACTTCCAGTTCTTCCAGTCGTCCGTCATCCAGTTCGATGCCGGCACCGGCCCGGAGAACTTCACGCTCACCAAGCCCTTCAACGGCCCGGGCGGATCGCTCACCGGCCTGGAGCTGAGCTGGCAACAGCGCCTGCACTTCCTGCCGGGCTTCCTGAAGGACTTTGGCGTGACCGCGAATTACAACCTGGTGTCCGGCCGGGCCGAAGTTCCCGGCCGCGGGAACCTCGACTTCCTCCCTGACCAAGTCGAGACCGTTTTCAATTTCATTCTCGACTACGACCGGGGGAACTTCAGCGCCCGCGTGGCTTACAACTACAATGGGGTCGCGCAGAACACCTACGCCGAGGTCGCGCTGGAGGACCAGTTCACCGATCAGACGGAGTCCTTCGATGCCTCCCTCGGCCTGAAGCTCGGCAAGGGCTGGCACCTCTTCGTCGACGCCAAGAACCTGACCGACACCGGCAAGAAGCGGTTCTATCTCGGCCGTCGCGACCGGCCCATCGAGCAGGAGTACACCGGCTACAGCGTGATCGGCGGACTGAAGTTCGACTTCTGAACCTTCTGCGTCCCTGCCTCCGATCCGACGCCGCCCGGGGGCGATCGGAGGCGGCGCGGATCCTCCACCCTCAAGCGAACGGAGATCCCCTGGCTCCAGGCCGATCGACCGCTGGCGCGGAACCCGGTGCCCCGCCCATGAGCGCACGCATCACCATCCACGACATCGCCCGCTGCGTCGGCGTGCATTACTCCACGGTCTCGCTCGCCCTGCGGGACAGCCCGCGGATCGCCCGGGAAACCCGCGTCAAGGTCCAGGAGATCGCCTCCGCCCTGGGCTACCGGCCGGACGCGATGGTCGCCGCGCTCGCCGCCTACCGGGGGCTGAAGCGGGCGGCACCGCCGGGCGGCGTGATCGCCTGGTTGCACAACCACGTCGAGCGCGAGGGCTGGCGCCAGTCGGCCTGCACCTTGGATTACTTCGCCGGCGCGTCGGCGCGGGCCGAGGAGCGTGGCTACCGTGTGGAAACGTTCTGGCTGGCCGAACCCGGCATGACCGGCCGGCGCATGAGCCAGATCCTGCGCACCCGCGGCATCCGGGGTATCTTTCTCTCTCCGCAGGAACGCATCGGATCGATCGACCTCGACTGGGAGGATTTCTCGGCCGTCGCCTTCGGCTACACCCTTGCCGCGCCGCGGCTCCATCTCGTCTCCAATCATGAATACCGCACCATGGGCACGCTCTTTGCCGAGCTGGCCCGCCGCGGTTACCGCCAGGTCGGCCTCGTGGACCTGCAGGAACACGACGAACGCGTCGATCACAACTGGCTGGCCGCCTACCTCATCGAGCAGTACCGGCTCGCTCCCGACCGCCAGCTTCCTCCGCTCATTCTCGAGGCGTGGGACGACGGGCGCTTTCTCGACTGGTTCTGGCGCCACCGCCCGGAGGCCATCGTCACCAAGCTGCCCTGCGTGCTCGCCTGCCTGGCGCGCGCGGGCTGCCGCGTGCCCGCGGATGTGGGGGTTGCCTTCCACTCGCTCGACGAGGGGGCCAAGGGCGTGGCCGGCATGCGCAAGAATGCCCGCCAGCTCGGCGTCATGGCCTTCGACCATGTTGCGGACATGATCAACCGCCATGAACGCGGCGTGCCCGCGCATCCGCGGCTGTACCTGCTCGAGGGAACGTGGACCGAGGGCGCCACCCTCCGGCCCTTCGATGCCGCCCTTCAGAGTCCGAGCGTCTTGAAGAGAATCGCCCCGGCGATGCCGCCGACCAGCGGCGCGACGACCGGCACCCACGCATAGCCCCAGTCCGAGCCGCCCTTGCCGGCGACCGGCAGGAGGGCGTGCGCCAGCCGCGGCCCGAAGTCGCGCGCGGGATTGATCGGAAAGCCCGTCGGACCGCCGAGCGAGAGCCCGATGCCGCAGACGAGCAGCCCCACGAGCGCGGGGAAGAACCAGGTGCCCATGGCGGCCACGAGCGCCTCCTGCCCGGCCGGCGCGCCGGTCGCCACCCGGCTCAGCGCGATGATGCCGAAAACCAGCGCCGCCGCGCCCATCGCCTCGGCGAGAAAGGCCGGCCCGGTCCTGCGGATGGCCGGCGCGCTGGAGAAGCACGCCAGCTTCGCGCCCGGCTCGGGCGTCTCCGCCCAGTGCGCCAGGTAGGCGAGCCAAACGAGGGTCGCGCCGGCGAAACCGCCCGCGGTCTGCGCCAGCACGTAGCCGGGCACCTTCGCCCACTCGAACCCGCCGATGCTAGCGAGCCCGAGGGTCACGGCCGGATTGATGTGCGCGCCGGAGACGCGCCCGACCATGTAAACCGCCAGCGCGACGGCGATGCCCCAGCCGGCACAGATGACGATCCAGCCCGAGGACTGGCCCTTGGACTTGGCGAGCACGACGTTGGCGACGACGCCGTTGCCGAAAAGCACGAGCACGCCCGTGCCGACGAATTCTGCGAGGTAGGGATTCATGAGGGCATCAGAACACCCGGATCGGACACTCGGCGGGGGCGGCGAGGAGCTTCTCGAGTTCGGCGTCGAGGCGGATGAGCGTCAGCGACACGCCGGCCATCTCCAGCGAGGTGCAGTATTCGCCGACGTAGTTGCGCACCACGGTGTATCCACGATCCCGGCACAACAGCGCGGCCTTGCGGTAGAGCAGGTAGAGTTCGCCGATCGGCGTGCCGCCGAGCCCGTTGATCATCAGGCCCACGCGGTCGCCCTTCGCGAAGGGCAGGTCGCCGGCGACCGCCTCGAACATCTCCTCGACGATCTTGTCGGCCGGCACGAGCTTCGCGCGCCGCCGCCCCGGTTCGCCGTGGATGCCGACGCCGACCTCGATCTCGTCGTCGGCGAGCGTGAAGATCGGCTTGCCCTTCGCGGGCGGCGTGCAGCCCGTGAGCGCCACGCCCATGGTGCGCACGACGCCGTTGACGCGCTGGCCGAGCGCGACGAGCTGGTCGAGGTCGCGTCCTTCCTCGGAGGCCGCGCCGCAGGCCTTGATGACGAAGAAGTTTCCGGCCACGCCGCGGCGGCCGACGGTGTACGTGCTGTTCTGCACCGAGACGTCGTCGTCTATGATCACGGTGCCGATGCGAATGCCCTCGGCCTCGGCGGCCTCGCGCGCCATGTCCCAGCACATGCGGTCGCCCTGGTAGTTGTTGATCAGGTGGAGCACGCCGCGCGGCGTGTTCATGAGCTTCGTGCACTCGTACACGTAGTCCATCGGCGGCGCGGCGAAGACGCCGCCGGGGCAGGCCGCGTCGAGCATGCCCCGGCCCACGGCCATGACATGCGCCGGCTCGTGGCCCGAGCCGGAGCCCTGGATGACCGACACCTTGTCGGCGCGCGGCGCGTCCGCGCGGTGGATGATGTTGAACTGCGGCACCCAGCGCAGGGTGTCGGGGTTGGCGAGGGCGAGGCCTTCGAGCATCTCGGGGACGAAGGCGGCGGGATCGTTGACGAACTTTTTCATGAGGATCTAGGGGGTTGAGTTTTTGCGATTCGGATGGGCAAGACAGGGCGGCAGGCAGGGAAGAGAATCCTTCAGCCCGCCGATGGCGGGTGAACCTTTTGCCCCTTTCTCAGCCCGTCGCCGATCGCGCGCATCATCGTGGCGGCGCCGACGATGCCGGGATCGAGCGTGCCCGCGCTGCGGTCGCCGGTGAAGGATTGGCGGCCGCGCCGGGCGGTGAGGTGGCGCGTGCCTTCGATGGCGGCGGTGGCCGCCGCGGCGGCCTCGTCCCAGACGGCGAGCAGATCGTCGTTCGGGCCGGCGGCGGCGAGACGGGCCAGCGCCGGGGCGAGGGCGTCGAGCAGGGTCTTGTCGCCTAGCTGGGCCCCGCCGCGCGACATCATGCCTTCCATCGCGGCGTGACCCATGGCGACGAGGTCGGCCAGCGCAAGGGTTGTCTTGCCGCGCGAGGCGAGGGCCGCACGCATGAAGCCCGTGCCCCAGATTGGCCCCGAGCAGCCGCCGACGTTGCTCGTGATGACCATGCTGGTCTTCATGAGAAAGGCGGAGATCGAAGTGCGGTCGAGTGCGTCCCACTGCTCGAGCAGTTTGCGGAAGCCCGTGGCGAGCGAGGTACCGAAGTCGCCGTCTCCGCACGCGCCGTCGAGTTCGGAGAAATAGCTTTCGTTGGCCAGGGCCGTCTCGGCCATGGCGCGGACGGCGGTTTCGACGTGGGCGAGGGTGAGGGTCTTCACGGGGCTTTGCGTTGACGGTTGCGGTCCGCCGCGAGGGCGCGGAGATCGTTGAGCGAGACATGGGGACCGGGCGGATCGCCGAGCTCAGGCACGACGCGCGCGGCGCCGGAGAAATCCTCGTGCACGGTGTATGCACTCGTGGTGACGAGGCAGGTCATGCCTGCCGCGAGCGCCGCGAGCAAGCCGTTGCGGCTGTCTTCGACGACGACGCAGTCCGCCGGCGCAAAACCGAGCCGGGACGCGGCGAGGAGGTAGACGTCGGGCGCGGGCTTCTTTTTCGCCACGAGGTCGCCGGCGAAGATCCCGGCGAATTTTGCGAGGCGGGCGGGGCCGGCGAGCTTCTCGACGACGGCGGTGACGGCGCGTTCGTGCGAGGTGGAGCACACGGCGAGCGCGATGCCGGCGGACGCGGCCTCGTCGATGAGACGGTTGATGCCGGAGCGCAAGGGGAGTTCGCCGGACTCGACGATGGCCATGAACAGGTCGGTCTTGAGCCGGTGAAGGCGGCGGATCAGGTCGTCGCGGGCCGCGGCCCCTTCGACGGGCCAGCCGTGCGCGTCGAAGTAGTGACGCATCCGCTCCTTGCCGCCGGCGATCGTCAGAAGTTTGCCGTAGAGCGGCACGTCCCAGACGAGGTCGAGGCCGGCGGCGGCGAAGGCGCGGTTGAACGCGACCCGGTGGCCGTCCCGTTCGGTGTCCACGAGCACGCCGTCGCAGTCGAAGAAAAGGGCCTTCATCAGGTGGAGCGGGGGATGCGCGCCGCCTTGCCGGCGCCGCCGAACTGGACGATTTTATCGCGGATGAGGACGCCCATGGCGGCGGCCTGGGCCTCGAGGACCTTGAGCGGCTCGTAATCATGGGGGTGGTCCCGATGCCAGTCGACGAAGCTGTCGATGAAGATGTGCTTGAGGTGGGTCGAGATGTTGATCTTGGCGCAGCCGAGCCGGATGCAGCGCCGGATCACCTCGTCGGAAAGCCCCGTGCCGCCGTGCAGCGCGAGCGGCGTCGCGGTGCCGCGGTGGATGGCCTCGAGGCGGTCCCAGGCGATCCTGGGCTCCGCGCTGTAGACGCCGTGCGCCGTGCCGATGGCCGGCGCGAACACGCCGAGGGCGATCTCGCGGCAGAACTCCAGCGACTGGCCGACGTCGGCGTAGTGCTCCGCCGATCCGGTGACATCCTCCTCGACCCCGCCGATCTCGCCGATCTCGGCCTCGACCCCGGCTCCGGTGCGCGCGGCCATCTCCACGACCTGGCGCGTGAGGGCGAGGTTTTCGGCGAAAGGCTTGTCGGAGGCGTCGATCATCACGGAGGTCCAGCCCGCCTCGAGGCAGCGCGCGATGACCGCGAGATCCTTGCCGTGGTCGAGGTGCAGGGCCACCGGCACCGAGGCGGCGCCGGCCAGCTCGCGCAGCCAGCCGACAATGGCGGCGCAGCCGTAGTACTTCACGGTCTTGGTGGAGAACTGCGCGATGACCGGCGCTTCGGCGGTCTCCGCGGCGCGGATGACGGCGCGGGTCGAAGCGTAGTCGACGGGGTTGAACGCGGCCACAGCCCAGCCTTCCTGGCGGGCGGCGGCGAGCATGGGAGTCATGCTGACGAGAGGCATTGGGAAGGGGTCGGGGACGGTGGGCGCGCTCCGGCAGGGAGCGGCGTGGGGGGAACGTGGGCCGCCCCTGGCGTCCGGTCGAACGGCGTGCCGGTCAAATTGTTGATGGACGCGCCGCCCGTCGGCCCGCGCGGGCTCAACAGTTTGACCTGTTGAACCTTTCCCTCCGGAGGATGCCCGTGCGAAGATGCGGCCGTCCGGAGGTTCGCCCACCTTGTCATGGAAATCCGCCCCACGCTTCGCGACATCGCCCGCAAGGCCGGTTGTCACTACTCCACGGTGTCGCTCGCGCTGCGTGGGCATCCGCGGATCTCGGCCGAGACGCGCACGCGCGTGAAACACGCGGCAGAGGCGTTGCATTATCGTCCCGACGCGATGCTCGCGGCCCTGACTGCGTACCGCGTGAAGCGGCGCCCGGCGGTCGAGCGTCCGGCGATCGCCTGGCTCGTCAATCACTCCAGGCGCAAGGGCTGGACGGTGTCGGCGTGCAACGTGGAGTACTGGCGCGGTGCGAGCGAACGGGCGGAGGAGCGGGGATACCGGTTGGAGGAGTTCTGGCTCGCGGAGCCGGGCATGACCGGACGGCGGATGAGCCAGATCCTGCGCACCCGCGGCATCCAGGGCCTGCTCCTGCCGCCGCAGGAAACCCTCTGCGCGGTCGAGCTGGAGTGGGAGGAATTCTCCGCGGTCGCCTTCGGCTACACGCTGCTGCACCCGCGCCTGCACCTGGTGTCGAACCACGAGTACCGCACCATGGGCAGCCTCTTCGCCGAACTGCAGCGCCGCGGCTACCGGCAGGTGGGGCTGGTGGATTTGCGCGTCCACGACGAGCGGGTGGACCACAACTGGCTGGCGGCCTACCTGATCGAACAGCACCGCCTCGCACCGGAGCGCCCGCTGCCGCCGCTCATCATGGACCGGTGGGATGAGGCGGAGTTTCTCGGGTGGATGCGTCGGCACCGCCCAGCCTCGATCGTCACTAAGCTGCCCGAGGTCCTCGCCTGCCTGCGCGCGGCCGGCTACCGCGTGCCGGAGGACGTCGGCGTCGCCTTCCACTCCCTCGACGAGGGGGCGCGCGGCGTTTCCGGCATGCGCAAGAACGCCCGGCAGCTCGGCGTCATGGCGCTGGATCAGGTGGTGGACATGCTGCACCGCCACGAGCGCGGACTCCCGGACCTGCCGCAGTTGTTCATGGTCGAGGGTTCCTGGGTCGAGGGCGGCACCCTCAAGACCGGGCGCGCGATCGCGGCGACGGCGCTCGAAATCGGGACGACCGCACGCGCAACAATGTGATCCCGGCCGCCTTTGCCCCGCCGCGCGCCGCCCGGATGTTCTCCTCGCTGCGTTCTCCCCTCAACCCCCGTCCGCCCATGCGTCCCTCCGCCCCCGCCAGCCGCCGACAGTTTCTCCGCCAAACCGCCCTGTGGGGCGCGGCCGCTGCCGTCGGCCACGCCGCCGCCGCGTCTTCGCCGCCCGCTCCCGCCGGCCTGGGGCTGGCGTCCGTCGCTGACGTGAAGATCGCGCGTATCCGCTGCCACATCCTGCAAAAGGAGGCCATGGCGCTCGTGGAGCTGGAGACCGACGCCGGCGTGACCGGGTGGGGCGAGTGCGCCTGGGATGGACGGGCGATGATGAAGCGCCTGATCGACGACTTTCTGGCGGAGGAATGTGTCGGCCGGAGCATCCACGACGTGCGCCGGCTCTGGGACTGGATGTTTTACGAGAACCACGACCTCGGGCCGGGCGGCGCGCTGCCCAACGCCATCGCCGGGATCGACATCGCGCTGTGGGACGCGAAGGGCCGCCTGCTTGGCCTGCCCGTCTGGCAGCTGCTGGGCGGACGTTACCGCGACAAGATCGAGGCCTACGGTTCGGTGCCGGTGCGGCGCGGCCAGGTTTCCGTCGAGGACTGCGTGCGGGCCTGCACCGAGGCGGTCGAGCGCGGCTACAAGGCCGTGAAGATCCGGATCCAGATTCGCGAGCACTTCCTCAATCTCGAGCCCGACCCGACCTTTGCCTACGTGGCGGCGGTGCGCAAGGCGCTCGGCGACGACATCGTCATCATGGTCGACGCGAACAACGGCTACTCCGCCGCGCGCGCCATCCAGACCGGCCTGAAACTCTACGAGAACTGGAACGTGACCTATTTTGAGGACCCCGTGTCCGATCAGAATAACGCGGAGATGGCCCAAGTGGTCGCCGCGCTCCACCGCCTCAATATCGTGGCCGGCGAGAAGTGCTACACGCGCTGGCAGATCCGTGACCTTATCGTGCAAGGCCGGGTGGGCATGCTCAATCCCGACGTCATCAAGGCCGGCGGCTTCACCGAGCTCGACCGTATCCATCATTTGGCGACATGTTTCCAGAAGCCGATCCAGCTGCACAATTCGCGGCCGACGATCTCGACCGCCGCGTCCCTGCACGCCATGGCCACCTTCAGTCAGGTGGGGCGCTTCCTCGAGTACCCGCACCTCACCCCCGCCCTCGAGGCGCAGATCCGCCTCTTCCGGCAGGACGTGCGTCCACGGGACGGCTGGCTGCATCTCCCCGCGGGGCCGGGACTTGGCGTCGAACCGGACTCCGCGGCTCTGCAGGCCGCGCTTGCCGGGTGAGCGATGCCGGGCTGCCCGACCGGATGAAATCAACAGGGTGACCATAGAGGCGTTTTGCGATTCCTCCCGTCTGCCGCCTTGACTCTCCTTTCCCATGCCCGATTCCCCCGCGCCCAACCCGGTCGGTCGCACGAGACTGATCGGCCTCGCCCTTGGTCCGCTCCTTTTCGCCTTCCTCCTCTTCGGCTGGGGCGGGCCGCCTGAGAAGCCGTTGATTGGCGCCATGGCAGCCATCGCCGCCCTCATGGCGGTGTGGTGGATGACAGAGGCCGTGCCGCTGGCGGTGACCTCGCTGCTTCCGCTCGTCTTCTATCCCTTGCTGGGGATTGCCGATGCGCGCCGTGTGCCGACCCACTATTTCAACGAGATCATCGTCCTCTTCCTCGGCGCCTTTCTCATCGCGCTCGCGATGGAGCGCTGGCACCTGCACAAACGCATCGCCCTGCGGTTGATCGCTGCGGTGGGGGTGACGCCCGGTGCGATGATTGCCGGTTTTCTCCTCGCGGCGGCGGTGCTGTCGATGTGGATCTCCAACACGGCCACGGCCCTGATGATGCTTCCGATCGGACTGGCGGTCGTGGCCCAGATCGACGCGGCGGTGGGTGCGGAACGGGCGCGCCCGCTCGCGCTCGGCCTCATGCTCGCGATCGCCTACGGCTGTTCCATCGGTGGCATCGCCACGCCGGTCGGCACGCCGACAAACCTGGCGTTTCTCAAGATCTACCGGGACACGTTTCCCAACGCTCCCGCCCTTTCCTTTGGCGAATGGATGCTCTTCGCGGTGCCCGTCTCCTGCGTCATGCTGGCGGCCGGGTGGTTCGCCCTCGCAAAGGTCTTCTGCCGATGCGAGGCGGGGCTTCGTCTCGATCGCGAGGTGGTCCGGCGCGAGCTCCGGGCCCTCGGTCGCATGAGTTTCGAGGAGCGGGTGGTCGCGGTGGTGTTTGGCACCGCCGCGTTCCTGTGGATCTTTCGTCAGGATTTGAACCTCGGCGCGTTGGTGGTTCCGGGTTGGACGAGGCTTCACCCGGCGCTTGCCGCGGTGGATGATGGCACGGTCGCGATCTGCCTGGCGCTTGCTCTCTTCCTTCTCCCTGCGCGCACGGTTCGCGCGCCGTTGCTCGATGGCGCCACCTTCCTGCGCGTACCCTGGGACATCCTGCTTCTTTTCGGGGGAGGCTTCGCCCTCGCGGCCGGTTTCACTTCAACAGGCCTCTCGTCCCACCTGGCGCAGGGGCTTTCTGCGCTCGGGCACGTACCGGAGATCGTCGCGCTGCTCATCGTGTGCGCCCTGCTCACGTTTCTCACCGAGCTGACCTCCAACGTGGCGACGGCGACGATGTTCCTGCCTGTGCTTGCCGCGTGGGCTGTGGCTGAGCAGATCAACCCGTTGATCCTGATGATTCCGGCGACGCTTTCGGCGTCGATGGCATTCATGCTACCGGTGGCCACACCGCCCAACGCCGTCATTTTCTCCAGCCGGCGCGTGCGCATTGCCGATATGGCGCGCATCGGGCTCGCGCTCAATTTCGTCGGGATTGTGGTGATCGCCGTGATCTCGCAGTGGTTGCTCCCCGCCATTCTGGATTTCGATCCCAACGTGTTACCCGCGTGGGCGGAGTTGCCGAAATGATCGCAAGCGTGCGGTGGAGTGGGGCGATGGCGAAAGATTGCCACAGCACGGCTTTGGCGTCACCAACCCGTCAACGCGTTCTGCGCATGAACAGATCCGGAGCACATCATTCCGAGGTTTCGCTGCGCGCCGGACGCGCCGCCAGCCTCGTGCTGCGCGGTGTGCTGCTCAATCTGGTCCTTGCGGTCGTCAAGTTTGCCGGCGGCGTCGTGGGCAACACGTACGCGCTCGTGGCCGACGGGGTGGAGTCGTTGCTCGATGCGTTTTCCTCGGTGCTGGTCTGGGCCGGCTTCCGCGTGGCCTCCCGCCCTCCCGATGCCAACCATCCTTACGGTCACGGGAAAGCGGAGTCGCTCGCGGCGCTGGCGGTGGCGCTGGTTGTTTTTGCCGCGTGCGTCTGGATCGCGGTGCACGCCGTGCGCGAGATCGTCACTCCGCATCAAGGCCCGCATTGGGCGACGCTGCCGCTGCTCGCCGTCATTGTGGCCGCAAAGTACGGATTCTCCCGCCGCCTGCTCGGCGCTGGCGAACGCGAAGGCAGCACGGCCTTGCATGCGGAGGCGTGGCATCACTACGCCGATGCGCTCACGTCCGCCGCCGCCTTTGCCGGGATTGCGATCGCCGTCGTGGGCGGGGAGGGCTACGAGGCGGCGGATGATTGGGCGGCTTTGCTCGCGTGCGTGATCATCGCCGCAAACGGAGTGGCCATCTTCCGGCGCGGCCTGGGCGATGTCATGGATCTTGCCGTGCCCGAGGCCTTCGAAGCCGAGGTGCGCGCCGTCGCCCGCGCCGTGCCGGGCGTGCGCGGACTCGACAAGTGCCGCGTGCGCAAGAGCGGCCTGAGCCATCTCGTCGATATCCACGTCGAGGTGGATCCAAGCCTCAGCGTGCGCCACGGCCACGACATCGCCGGTGCCGTGAAACACGCGCTCCTCGCCTCGCCGCTCCGTATCACCGATGTTCTGGTGCATATCGAGCCGGCGGAGTAGGCAGAAGATAGAGGATAGTGGATAGTGGATAGTGGGTGTCTAGTCCTGGTCAAAAGTTGACAGGTATTGATTAGAGGTTGGTGGGT
>CAYOSX010000003.1:49944-60051 GCA_964406745.1 uncultured Opitutus sp. | reverse complement strand
GAACGCCTGGGCGCCGGCCCATTCGTTTTGAAGCGTGCCGAGGAAGTTGACGATCTGGCCGACCGCCGAATGGAAGTGGCGGGGCGGACCGGCCTCGACCTTGCCCGGAACGCCGTTGAGTCCCTCCGTGAGCAAGGTGCGCAACGACCAGCCCGCGCAGTAGCCGGCGAGCATGTCGAGGTCATGGATGTGTACGTCGCCGTTGCGGTGCGCAGCGCCGACCTCCGGCGGATAGACGTGGCTGAGCCAGTAGTTGGCGGTGACCTTGCCCGAGACGTTGAGGATCAGGCCGCCCAGGCTGTAGCCTTGGTTGGCGTTGGCGTTCACGCGCCAGTCCTGGCGGGTCAGGTATTCGTTGATGGACGACTCGACGTCGACGCGGGTGCGTTGATCGGCCCGGACGGTGCGACGATGTTCGCGATAGACGATGTAGGCGCGGGCGGCGGTGAGGTGGCCGGCGTGGAAGAGCGCAAGTTCCACCTCGTCCTGAATCTGCTCGATGCCAATCGTTTCGCCCCCGGCGCGGGCGAGCAGGCGGGCGGTGACCTCGGACGCGAGTCGGGCTGCGACGGTGGCGTCGAAGGCCCGGGTGGCTTCGCCGGCGCGGGCGAGGGCGTGGCGGATCTTGGTCTCATCGAACGCGACGAGTCGGCCGTCGCGCTTAACGACGACGGGGGTGGAAAGGGAGGTGAGATCCGTGGACTCACCGGGGCGTACGACGTCAAGGGGTTGTGGGCTCATCCGCCAACGACCACAACATATTGGGGTCAAGCGGTCGATGGGTGACCGGGCTTGGTCTTGATGTAGATCAAGATCTACTGCGCATTAATTGGCATCGGCGATTCGTTTGGGTTTCCTGCTGGAGGGCAGGAGGTTGGGGCAAAGTGGCTGGCACCGGACCGGCGCGCGGAGGGACGAATTAACGCCCGGCTACAGCGACAAATCCATCTTCAGCCACAGGGTCCGACCGGGTTCGGCGATCCGCACGGACGGGGGAGGAAATCCCGCGATCGTGGCGCCGCCGCGGCTGAGGTGTTCGGCGTACGTCGTGTCGAAGAGGTTGTCGACGCCAGCGCTGATGCGGGCGCGCGGGCCGAAGGCGCGGCTGGCGTGCAGGGACGTCACGGTGAATCCGTCGGATGGCCCCAGGTCCTGTCCGACGATGTTGCCCTGATTGAGGGCGGTGCGGTTTTGTGCAGCGACGGCGCGCAGGAGCACACCGGCATTCCAGGCGCCCGAGGTGTAGGCGAGGTGCACGCGGGTCTCCAGCGGGGGTTGTTGTGCGAGGGGGAGGTGGTCGGTGCGATTTTCGCCGCGTACGGCGGCGACGGAGGAGTCGAGTCGCCAGGCTTCCGAGAAATCGATCGCAAACGTGGCCTCGCCGCCGAAGGTGGTCGCTTCGATCGAGCGGGCGATCGTGGCGTTGCGCATGCCTTTCCGCACGCCGCTTTCGATCAGGATGAAGTCGTCGACGCGGCTCGCGAAGAGGGCGGCCGATGCCTGCAGGCGTCCCCGGCGAAAGAGCAGCCCCGCATCGAACTGCGTGGTCTTCTCGCGGGCCGTGTCGAAGGCGCTCACCGTTGTCGCGCTTTCCTTGGAGAACAGCTCCCAGTAATCGGGGAAACGGGCCGAGTGGCCGAGACCGGCGAACCCCGTCACCGGACCGCGCTCAGCCTCGTAGCGGATAAAACCCGACGGGAGCGTTGCGTCGCGGCGGGCGCCGGCGGTCGGGTTGGGGGCGGATCCCATCATGCCCGTGCTGACCGTGGTGCGCCGGTCGCGGACCTCCCATCTGTCGAGGCGGGCGCCGGCCAGCAGCCGCGTGCGGTCGCTTAGGTGGCGTGTCCACTCACCGAATACACCGATCTGACTGAATCTGGCGTCCTTCAGGCGAGACAGTGCACCGTACGGCATGGCGTTCTGGTTCATCGTACTCCGGTT
Organism: uncultured Opitutus sp.; assembly: GCA_964406745.1. GTDB lineage: Bacteria > Verrucomicrobiota > Verrucomicrobiia > Opitutales > Opitutaceae > CAMAXB01. Next base: position 58,110 of record CAYOSX010000003.1, on the reverse strand, counting down.
GGTGTGAAGGTTGGCCTGGCCGTCGATGCCGGCGTCGAGGCTCCACGCCGTACCTGGCTCGAGGGTCAGCTGCACGCGCCCACCGAAGGTCTCGCGGTCGGGGTTGGAGGCGGAAGGCGCGGCCATGGCCATCGACGGGGTGAATGTTCGCAACGAAAAATTGTCCATCACATGGTCGATCACGTTGCGGTACAGGTTGGCCTCAATCCGGGTCATGGGGCCGCCGGTGAGGTCTCGTTCGAAGCGCAGGCCGACTGTGGTGCGGGCGAAACGGGCGCCGTCCATGGCGCGGTCGGCGTAGGCAGCCTCGCCGTCGCTGAAGGCGGTCGAGAGCTCGATGCGCGTGGCACGGTCCGGCGTCCACCCGAGGGCGGCCTGGGTGCTCCACCGTCGGTAGGCTGAGTGGACCTCGCGGCCGTCGCCGTCGCGGAAGTTACCCGCCTCAGCGCGGTTTGCGGAAAGCTGCGCATAGCCGCGCGGGGAGCCTGCGGTGACGTCGAAGGCCTGATCGTTGCGGCCGAAGCTGCCGAAGGTAAGTCCGGCGTGCAGACCGACCGCAGTTGTTTCGAAGCGGCGCGGATCTCGCTCGAAACGCACGACGCCCGCGGAGTGTCCGGGGCCATGACGGACGGATTGCGGGCCCTTGAGCAACGTGACCCGGTCGTACAAGGCCGGGAAAACGTAGGCGGTGGGCGGATCCATGCGATGGCCGCAGCCGCCGAGCAGGAGCTGGTCGTCGAGCACGACGCCGAGACGGGAGCCTGCCATGCCGCGCAGCAGGGGATCGCCGTCGATGCCGCCCTTGCGGATCACGTGGATCCCGGGAATGGAGCGGAGTGCGTCCGCCCCGTCCTGAGCAGGAACCGGTTGCGCGGGCGCCCGGGGGTCAAGGGCAACGTTAAGGGCATGTTCGGCCGGGGAGGCGATGACCACCAGAGGGGTCAGGCGAACGGGATCGTCGTCGGGCGCCGCGGCAGTGAGAGCCGGCCCCAAAAGGACGACGGATGGAAGAAAACGAAGGAAAGGGAAAGACGTATTCATGGTGTGGTGGCGGATGGCATGGCCGGACAGCGGCGATGCACGAGGACGCCCCGGCGGGGCGGTGTGGTCCGGATTCGGTCCGGAGAGGAGGGCTTGCGGATAAGCGGCCGGCCGGCCGCGGTCGGGCGACGCGCGCGGGCGTCGTCAGGCCAAGGTCCGCCGTGGCGGCGGCACCGGGGGAGCCGCACGGGCGAGGCCCGGGTCCCCGACCAGCCAGATCCAGCGGTGCGGCGCAAAGGCTGCGTCAGGCGCGAGGGCAACGCCCTCGGTCAACGTGGGCAACAAGAGTACTTTTCCGAGAAGCGCAGGGAACGGGGCCGTTTCGCCCTCGCCGGAACCCTGTTTCGCAGATTGCACGACTTCGCACACTCCGCACAGGCCCTCGGGCGAGAACGTTGCGGCGAGCGCGGCGGACGCGGACTGCGTTTGCAGGTGGCCGGTCCACATGCGTCCCCAGGCAAACACCTGCACGAGATCCCACGGGGCGCCGGTGGCGAGGCACCACGCGAAAAGCAGTCCGATCAACCGGCGGCGCCGGGCGGCCGGAGTGAGCAGGCGTGAGGTGCGCGAGGAAGGCATGGGAACGAACGCCGGTGAATCAGGCGGAGGCGACAAAGGGGCGTCCGTCCGGCAGAGGCTCGGCGGCCAGGTCGGGGTTGCGCTGAAGATAAACCTGAACGTAGGAGCAGGCAGGTACGACCTGCCAGCCGGCGGTGCGGGCGTGGGCGAGGGCGGCGCGAGTGAGGGCCGCGGCGTGGCCTTGTCCACGCAACTCCGGCGGCACGTACGTGTGCACGAGGGCTGCGCGATCACCGGTCAGGACGTAGTTGAGATGGGCGCCATCAGGCGTCTCAAAGCTCCGTTGCTCGGGAACGTGCGTGACCTGTAAGGACGGCGTGCTCATATTGGAGAGGGTGCTATTTTCGAGTCGGTGGTCGAGACAACCTTGGTGCCGTGGCGGAGGCCGTGCGAGCGTGACGGAAGGCATAAGAGTTGACGCGATTGTTCAACCACGCGCACGCAGTCCGGGAAAGTGCGTTCGGTGAAACCGTTGATCTCGGTCAAGGGGAGCCGCAGAACGGCGTTGTCGGAGCGGGCGGCTCACCCTGAGATGGCGTCATGTCCGCGTCATCCGCGCCAACGACCGAACTCCCGCTGAAGTCCCTGGGGGCCTTGGCCTTCCGGATGGCGGTGGGCTTTCTCGTCGTCACCACGCTGCTCGGGACCTTGCTGCGGTTGCTCGCCGTGTGGCCGCTGCCCGGCCTGGAGTACGGTCACCTGCTGCACACGCATTCGCATCTGGGCTTTCTGGGCTGGGTGTTCAACGCGTTCCTTGCCCTCGCCGTGATGCGATTTGTGCCGGTGGAGCAGGCTGGGGTTTTTCAGCGGATTTTTCTCGTACTTCAGGTGGCAGTGCTCGGGATGATGCTTTCGTATCCGTTTCAAGGTTACGGCGCGGTGAGCATTGCCTTCTCTACCCTGCACATGGGGGCGTCGGCGGTGTTTGCGTGGAAACTGTGGCTCAGCAACACGGCGGCGCCGATCGCACGCGGGCATCTGCGGCTGGCGTTGGTCTTCCTTGTGGTCTCAGGGTTGGGACCGCTGGCGCTCGGGCCCCTCGCGGCGTCGGGTTTGCGCGATACGCCGGCCTACTCACTTTCCATCTATTTCTATCTGCACGGGCAGTATAATGGATGGTTCGTCTTCTTTCTGCAGGCGGTGCTTTTCCAGGAGATGGTAAATCACAAGCTTCTCACCGACGGACGGGCGGCGCGCAACGCGCTCCGCTGGCTTGGCGTCGGCGCTGTCCTCACGCTGGCCCAATCGACCCTCTGGCTGCAGCCCCCGCTTTGGGTCCATGCGGTGGCGGCGGTCGGCGGAGGGGCGCAGGTGATCGGATGTGTCTGGCTCGTGCGGGCGGTGCGCGGGGCCGGTGCGTTGTTTGCCGGACCGGCCCGCGCCTTGATGGCTGTGGCCCTCGTGTCCTTGTTGGCGAAACACGGGCTTCAGGCCGTCGCGGCGGCGCCGGCCTTTGTCGGCCTCGCCAACCATCGCTTTGTGGTGATCGCGTTTCTCCACCTGGTTTTCCTCGGTGTGGTGGCGCCGGCGCTGTTCGCGTGGGGACTGCGCCTGGGCTGGTTGCGCGACGGACGCGCGCTTCGCGCGGGGGCGGGCGTTTTTCTGCTCGGCGCGCTAGCCACCGAAACGCTTCTCGTGGGCCCGGCCCTGGGACTTTTCGTGCCCGTGGAGCTTTCGCGATGGCTGTTGCTCGCCGCGTGCACGATGGCCGCCGGGTCCGTCGGGGTTGCTACGTCGGCCTTCAGCCGGACGAGCAACTAAGCGCGGAGTTGCGAACACCCGTCCTCTCACGCCCGAGGGGGTCTCATGCTTTTCGCATGATCTCCGCGGGTGAACGGCCCGCGCGCAGCAGGTGGGCCATCGTGCGCAGTGCGGGGTCGATGTGGGCGAAGAACTGCCGGTAATCAGGGCAGAGATAACTCAGACCGGGCCCGCCGTCCGGCGTGCGGATGAAACGGTGCTTTGGGCAATCGCCGTGGCACGCGAAGCGGTACGGGCAGGCGTGGCACACGGCGGGCAGCTTTGCCTTCGCTTCGCCCAAACGCACGGCGATGGGCGATCGCGAGAGGTCGGCGAGCGGGGTGTCCCGGAGATTGCCCAGGCGGTACGCGGGATAGACGTAGTGATCGCACGCATACACCGACCCGTCGTGCTCGAGGGCGAAGGCGCGTCCGCAGCGCTCCTGGTGCACGCAGACAGTTGGGCCCTGACCGACCCAGGCGGAGAGAGCGGACTCGAATTGTTGCACGAAGACGCGTCCGACGTCGTGGCGCACCCAATGGTCGAAGATCTCGCACAAGAAACGCCCGTAGCGCCCCGGAGCGGCGCATTCCGGCGCGACGGCGGATGCGGCCGTGGAGGGATCAACGAGGTCTTCGTCGTGTTCCGGAGGCGGGGCGTGATCGAGCCCGTGCGCGGCGTCCGCGGCGCGCGGCCGGCGTTCGACGAGGGGAATGAACTGCAGGTGGCGCGCGCCGGCTTCGACAAGGAAGCGATAGACCTCGAGGCCGCGGCCCGCGTTGCGCCGGTTGACGACTGTGAGGGTGTTGAAGTCAACGCCGTGGCGGCGCAGGGCACTGAGCCCGGCGCGCACGCGTTTCCATGTCGGCCGCCCGGCGCGGTCGACCCGGTAGGTATCGTGCAAAAGGGTGGGGCCGTCGAAACTGATGCCGACGAGAAATTTCTCCGCACGCAGAAACACGCCCCATCGGTCATCAAGCAGGGTGCCATTGGTCTGGAGGGCGTTTTGGATGATCCGACCCGCGGCGTGCCGTTTCTGCAATGCGACCGCGCGCTGGAAGAACTCGAGGCCAAGCAAGGTTGGCTCGCCGCCCTGCCACGCGAAGATGACATCGCCGCCCTCCGGTTGCGCGGCGATGTAGTCGCGCACGAACGTTTCCAGCGTGGCATCGTCCATCCGGGGGACGCTGCGATCAGCGTAGAGCAGCGGTTCCTTTTCCAGATAATAGCAGTACTTGCAGGCAAGGTTGCACCGCGCGCCGATCGGCTTGGCCATGACATGAAAAGGCAGCGCGCTCATCGTCGGGAAGGGAGGAGAGGTGAGGGGACGTTAGTTTCCGCGGGGCGGAGAAGCCACGTTTTCCGCGGGAGCGAACGCTCACACGCGCTCTCAGTAGCCCGCCTTACTCCAGGCGGAAGCCCTCGTTGGGGTCGTAGGTGACGACATACAGATGGCGTGGCCGGGCTTCCAGATCGGTGGTCCATCGCCGCGGTGCCGTCGCTTCGCCGGTGAACAGGTCGATGGTCACGGTGACCCGCCCCTCGGGCAACGCCTGCCGCCAGACGTCGATGGCCGGGCCGTCGTGGGAGATGCCCTTGGCAGAGAAGGACCGTTCTTCGACGCGGGCGCCAATGGTCAGGCGAACGCGAACGGGTGAACGCACGGGTTTGCCGGCGGGCGCGCCGCGCATGTGCACGGGAACGTTCGACTCGTCGCGGGCGACCGCCGACGTGGTCTCCGACTCCCCAAAGGCCTTGAAGGAGAAGATCAACTCGGGCTCGACCGGCTCGGGGTTGGTCACGCGCAAGTGACTGGGTCCCACCGCGGCGGCCATCAGCACGGCGAGCACCGCGGCCAGGGCGACGATTCGACGCACAGTCCAGGTCCGGTGGGGTGGCGTTTCGACCTTCGCAAGGTCCGCCGCCTCCACCGCGACACGTCCGGGGTCGGATGGGTCGAAATCCACCACGCGCCAGCCGTCGGTGGGATTTCCTGCGCGTGCGGGACGGAAGGCCGGCGCGCGGACCCCGGCGAGCCGGTCGGCGATCCAGAGGTTCCCATCGCGTGCCGCGGCCTCGGCGCGGGCATCGCGGACAATGAGCACGCGCGCCACGCCGGCGGAGAGCAGGCGCTCGACGAACTTGGGTCGCACCCAACTCGCGGTTGGAACGGCGTGCACCTGATAGCCGGGCAGTCGCTTCCGCCAGGTGGCCAGCGCAAAGAAGTCCATGCCGCCAAGAGCGTCCGCGGCGACGAGGGCCACGCGGACCGGCTCGCCCGTGCTCAGGGCGGACGTCGCGGAAGCTTGGATAGCAGGTTCGACGGCCATGGCGTCGTACCACGGGAGATGCATTGCCTCGGAGTCGCACGAACCGACGCAGACCGCGCAACCGACGCAGCGGCTCGGGTCGACCCACGCCTGATGGGAGAAGCGCTTCCCATCGGTGCGCGGAATCATTTGCACGGCATCGAAAGGGCAGTCCTGGACGCATTGCGTGCACGCGTGGCAGCGCGACGTTTCCACCACGGTCTGAAAAGGCGCGGAGGGTCTGGCTCCTTCGTCGACCGACTTCGGAGTGAACCGCCGGCCGAGCAGCCAGGGCACGCCGGCGCCGAGCAGGGCGAGTCCGCCAAGCGCAATCCATAATCCTCCGGCTTGAAAACGCAGGGCGAGCGCGAGTGGCGTCAGGTACCAGGCGTCGACCGTCAGCGACGGGACTTTCTCAGCCATGGCCGCCTGGGCGTCGAGCGGTGCCGGGACGAGCCAGGCGGCGATTGCCAAGGCCGCGGAGAACGCCACGAACAGGCGCCGGTTGGGCAGGAGGCGGACGCGGTTCAACCGGATCAAATGCACCACCAGGCCGACGGCGATGAGCAGTGGCAGGAGCATGTGGAGGAAGAACACCACGAAGAACAGCAGGCTCGGCACGAGCCGGTCGGCGAGGAAGAGCCGGCTGAGCGGTTCGCCGAAGATCGGCAGCGCGTCGAGGAACCGCATCGAGGTGGTGGCGATCTTTTGCGCGGGTTGGTCCCAGACCAGCCAGAAGCCCGTCCAGCCGATGAACCAGATCACACCCACAAGGCCGATGCCCGACACCCACGGCAGCCAGCGTGCGCCGGTGAACTTGCGGGCGAAAAACATCCGGCCCGCGTGCACGACGAGGAACAGCATGACCAGATCTGAACTGTAGCGGTGCACGGCGCGCACCCAGCCGCCGAGGGTTGAACCCTTGAGTTGTTCAAGTGACGTGTAGGCAAGATGCAGGCTGGAGGAGTACCAGATCAGCAGCAGGACGCCGGAGGCGACGGCGAGCAGCAGGGAGAGATTGGCCATGCGGCCCGCCTGGCCCAGCGGGTCAGAGTCGGCGGGGAGGATCCGTGCCAGCCAGCCATCGAGGCGCGCAAGGACGTTGTCGACGCGCACGAACCACTGCTCGCCGCGCACGGCCGGGCCGGGCGATGCGGCGGGTTCGGACGGCGTCATGACTTGCGCTCCGCGGCCTCCGCCGTGAGCGCGAGCACGGCGGCGCGCAACCAGTCGCGGTGACGACGGTCGAGATTGAAGCGGTACGCGATGCGTCCATCCGCATCGAGCAGGATGAAGAGGTTCGCGTGATCGATGAGTCCCGTCTCGGGGTTGCGCCGCGGCGAAAACTGCAGGTCGCGCAGCAGCGGGTTCATCACAAAAGGGTCGCCGTTGAGAAAACGAAAACCGGGATACTCCAGCCCGTAGGCCTCGGCCACCGCGCCCATCATGGCGTCGGTGTCGTATTCGGGATTCAATGACAGGGCGACAAGCTGAAGATGCTCCTTCGCCGCGGGCGGGAGTTCGGCGACAAGCTCGTGCATCTGCACGAGAATCTCCGGGCAACTCGTGGAGCAAAGGGTGTAGACGCCGGTCAGCAGGATGGCCTTGCCGCGAAACTGTTCGAGGCTGGCGGCGGCACCCCGATGGTCGGTAAGGGAGAACGCCGGAGGCGTCAGCTGCGTGCGGATTCGCTCGCCCGGAAACGGCGGCATCGCCTGGTCCTCGGCGGACGGCCGCCCGTAGGCGTAGAGTCCGCCGGCGGTGAGCACGCCCACAGCCAATCCGGCGACGGCTGCTCGAAGGTGCTGGCGGAAGGTGTGGGCGGCGGAGGTGCGCCCCCGGCAGAAGCGCGCGAGGCCCAGCAGCAGGCCGGCGATGAACGCAGGCTCCGCGAGCATGATGATGACCGCCATCCATTCCATGCCACCCGTGCGCGGATCATAGTTGAAGCACCAGATCTTGAATTCCTCGGAGAACGTGCTCCAGGCACCCCAGGTGGGCGGGGCGAAGATCACGCAGAGAAGGAAGGCTTCGTAGACGACGACCGATGTTGTCACGAACACCGCCAGGCCCGGTCCGCTCAGGAAAGCGCCGGCCGCTCCGCCCAGGCGTCGAAGGCCGTGGACGGAGGGCGGGGGGGAGGCGGAACCGGGTAGCGTGGCGGTGTTCATGACAAGAGGAGTCAGCGTGGTGGGAGTGGCTCGCTCAACGCACGTGCCAGACGTCGGCGAGCGCCTTCCAGTTGGCGAAGTAGTAGACTGCGAAGCAGGCGAGGAAGACGCCCGTGAGCACGATCGTGCCCTTCATCGCCCAATGGTCGGCGTGGATTGCTTCGCCCGGGGCGTTGGGCAGCGTCTGGGCGACGCCCCAGTCGGCCATCGGTTTGCCGACGTTGGGCCGGCCGAAGAGGATCGTGCCGACACAGAGCGCGACGAAGAGCAGCAGGCCGATCACCGCGATGATCGCACCGATGCCCATCACCCCGAGGAAAAGATGG
>CAYOSX010000003.1:0-49934 GCA_964406745.1 uncultured Opitutus sp. | reverse complement strand
TGTCGTTGACCCGCCGGGCGACGCCCAGCGAACCGGCGAAGGACATGCCGAACGAGACCAGCAGGATGCCGCCGCCAAAGAGCCATGGCTGGAGGCGCGCCAGTTTCCGCCAGATGAAGTCGCGGCGGAACATCAACGGGATCACGTAGAACGCCAGGCCCATGAAGGCGAGGGACGTGCCGCCGACCACCGTGGCATGGAAGTGCCCGGTGATCCGCAGCGTGTTGTGCGCGGTGATGCCGCCGACAAAGCCGAAGATCAGGAGCGAGAGCGTCGCGGCGGAAAAAGCCGGATTGCGCCACGGCAGCGCGCCGACCCAGCCGAACAAGCCGCGCACGTGACCCTTGGCACGCATGGCCATCTCAACGGAGGCCGGAACGGTGAAGCCGTGGATCATCGAGGCGAGCACCGCAAGGTACATGGCGTACGACGTGTTCCATATCTTCCACGAGGCGCCGACGCCCGGGTCGACGAGCAGATGATGGGCGGACGCGAGGTTGATGAAGAGGATGTAGAGGACAAAGGCGCCGCGGCAGACGGTCTCGTTGACCGGCCTTGCCCCGGTGGACAGCTGGCCGATCAGGTACCAGACCGACACCATCGCGCAGACGTTCACCTGCTGCGATTGGTGGCCGAGTCCCCACCAGATCATGCGGTACCACATCGGGTCGGGCTGGGCCGTCCAGCCCATCGAGAACGTAAACGTAGGGATCATGACGATCGCGCCGTGGAGCAATGTCACCACCGCGATGATCGCCGCGGCGGTCGCGCCGAAGGTCACGAGCGGTACGGAGCCCTCATACGTGCGGTCGCGCCGGGCGATGTAGAGCGTGGCGAAGAAATTGTAGACCCCGATCAGGGTGCCCACCGCCATCAGGATGATGCCGAGGTAGAACAACGGGTGTGCGAGCAGCGGCAGGTAGCTGGTCATGAGCACGTCGGCCTTGCCGTCGAGGATAACGATGTTCGTCATGACCGCGCCGGTGATCATCATGCCGAAGGACAGCCAGGCGATCTTGCGGGAGAATAGCCGCGACTTGAGGGGGACGGTGCAGGCGAAGTAGAGGATCGCGACCTCGAAGAACAGGATCCAGAAGATCAGCATGTTCAGCCCGTGGAAGGTGAGGATGCGGTAGAACCAGTCGACGCGCAGCAGGTGGATCGCCTGCCAGCGGGTGAGCGCGAGCAAAATGGCGGCGATGCCTCCGAGCAGGAGGAAGACGACCGCGGCGACGGCGTTGAGCTTGATGAAGCGCTGTGCGGTCAGGCAGATGCCGAGGCCGGTGGTGTCGCACGTGCGGGCGGTGCCGGGTGCCTCGAGCGAGGCCGGCAGAGGGAGCGTGGCGGAGGAGGACATGATGTGTATCCGATAAATGGTTACGTGGTTCCCGGGCTCACTCCACGAGGATCTTGCCGATCATCTTGTCGTGCCCGATGCCGCAAAACTCGTTGCAGACGATGGTGAACTCGCCCGAGGAGGTCGGCGTGAGGGTCAGTACATGGTCGTAACCCGGCAGCACCTGGAAATTCATGTTGAGCGGCTGGAGCGAGAAGCCGTGCTGGAGGTCGAGGGAGGAGAGGTGCAGGCGGTAGGTTTCGCCGCGCCGGAGCTTGAGCACGGGGTACCAGCCCCACATGCGTGCGAGAAGATAGGCATCGCTGCCCGGGGCCGGTTCGACGATCGGCGTGCCGTTGCGATCACCGACCGTGTTGGCGGCGACGAAAGCCTCCGTGCGCTCGTAGAAGGCGGCCGGTGTCACGGCGTAGGCCTCGCCACGGCTGTTTTGTTTTCCGCGGAAATGCCAGTACGGCATCATCAGGCTGAGCACGAAGCACCAGAGCAGCGCGACGCCGATCCAGAGTTTTTCGGCGCCTTCGGGCGGCCGGTACCAATCGCGGGCGGGAAGAGAAAGGCTCATGGTCGGGTCCTCAGGGTAGTTGCGCGGCGGGTACGAACAGCAGTTCGAGCCAGCCCCACAGGGTGTAGGAGAGCATCGGGATGACGACGCCGAGCACCAGGAGGAGCCAGGGGTTGTCCATCAGGCGTTTGAGGAACGGTGGTTTGGATTCTTCTTTCATGACGACGCAGGGACGGGTTGGAACGGGGAGCCGGACGAAGCCCGGCGCCGGGAGCAAAGGGGACGCACGACGAGAACGAGGAACCAGACGCCGGCGATGGCCGCGAGAAGGCCGCCGAGGCCCATGACGACGAGACCGGTCTGTTCGCCGAGCGAGCGGACGTGCTGCTCGCCGGCGTAGGTCTTGCGGGCGAGGCCGTAGATCCCGCCAATGGCGAACCCGAGGGCAAAGATGCTCTGGCCCACGCCAAAGCAGGCCAGCTGCCGACGGGCCGAGGCGCTGAAGCGACAAAGGTCAGCACGGAGCGACGACACCATCAGGTAGGCGGCGGCCATGAACGCGGTGGTCACGCCACCAAGCGAGGCGTGGTAGTGGGCGGGGATCAGCGTCGACGATTCGCGGATCATCGCGCCCAGCACGAAGCCCAGCACGGTGAGGGCGGCGCTGCCTGCGAATCCGGCGCGCGCCATGCGTGCGAGCGGATCGGCGGTGTTCAGTCCGTGGCGGACCAGGTGCCGCAGCGAGAGGCCGAGCGTGAAGAGCACGACCGGGAAGATGCCCCAGCGCATCAGCAAGGTGGCGCCCTCGATGTACGTCGTGTGCATTGCGCCCTGCGCGGACAGCAACGGCATCGCGAAATGGGGGGCGAGGAGAAGGAGGAAGAGCACGCGGGCGCCGCGGGCGGAGAGCACGTCCTGACCGGTTGCCCGGCGCAGCAGCCAGAGCCAGACCGCGAGCATGCCGCAGACGTTGGCGACCTGAAGCACGTGACCGGCGCCCCAGAACCCGAACTCGAAGAACGTGTGGCGATCGAGTCCCACCGGCAGCCCGGCCTGCGCCGAAATCCACGTCGCAAGCGCGAGCACGAGCGCCACCCCGGCGGCTTGCACGCCCACCGCCGCGTCGCGCGGCAGGCTGCCCGGCCGGCGCACGGCGACACCGCCCAATGTTCGTAATACGAACAAGAGCATGCCGGCAAAGAACCAGGCGAGGCCGGTGAGGAACAGCGGGTGGTCGATCACGGGCACGTAGTTGGCGAGGATCGGGGCCGCGCCGCGCATGCCGCCGCCGGCGACCATGGCGGCGACGCCGATTGTCGCGCCGACGAAGGCGAAGGCGTCGAGGGAGGAGGTTCGCCGCGCCACGCGCAGGGCGGACAACGCCCCGATCAGGGCGTAGAACCACACGACCAGCGCGAGGTCGACGTGAACGACGAGGCAACGCTTGAAGAAGAGCGGGTCGTCGATCAACCGCGAGAGACCCGGGAGTCGTCCGATGACAACGGAGAGCGAGAGCAGGCCGGCGAGCAGGAGACTGCCGACCGCGAGGGTCAGCCAGCGCCGGGCAGCGGCAGGGAACCCGGCGTCGACCTCCGCAAAGAGATCCGTGCGCGGTGTGACCACGGAGGCGGGTGGCAAGGGAACCGGAGGCGCGAAGGAGGAAGCCGGAAGCGACATGGGAGGACGCCGATGGTTATATCGCTTCCGGTCGCGCCCGGCCTTGACGTGGATCAAGGGCGGCGCGCGTTGTTTCATTTATACTCCGGACATGATCCTGCAAAGCCCCCTGCCGGTCCTGTCCGCCGGCGTCACTGTTGTCCGCCGGGACGGCCTCGCCGGTGCGCTGCTTGCGCTGACCAAGCCGCGGCTCGCGTTCTTTTCGATTCTGTCGGGAATGACTGGATACGCGGTGGCGTCCGCCGAGGGAGGCTGGCCGGGCCTGCTTGCGAGCCTGGCGGGCATCACGCTGTCGGCGGGTGGTGCGCTTTCCCTCAACCAATGGTGGGAGCGCGACACCGATGCGTTGATGCGGCGGACGGCGGGTCGTCCGTTGCCGGCGGGCCGGATCAGCCCGGCGGGTGCGCTGGCCTGGACCCTCGCGTTGAGCGTGGCAGGCGTAGGCCTGCTTGCCGCGACGGCGGGTGTGCTGGCCGCGTCGCTCGCCGCGATGATCATTGTGCTGTACGGATTAATCTACACGCCGATGAAGCGCGTAACGCGGTGGGCGACGGAGGTGGGCTCGATCTCCGGGGCCATGCCGCCGCTGCTCGGCGCGGCCGCGGCCGGTGACGTGATGGCGCCGGGTGCGTGGGTGCTGGCGGGCGTTCTCCTCTTCTGGCAGATGCCGCACTTCTTCGCAATCGGCTGGATGCACCGGGTGGATTATCGCGTGGCGGGCTTTCCGTTGCTGCCGGTGGTTGACGCCACGGGACGCGCCACGGCGGCGTGGTCGCTGGCCTACACGGTGGCGCTCGCGGCGGTGTCGTTGCTGCCCTGGGCTTTGGGGACGACGGGGTGGATGTATGCCATCGTCGCACTCGCCGGCGCGCTGGCGATGTTGGTGAACGGCGTACGTTTCCTGACCGACGGGAGGCAGCGCGATCTTCGGGCGCGACGGCTGTTCCTGACCACGTTGATCTATCTTCCGCCCGTGATGGCGGCGTTGGTGATGGATGCGCGTTGACCGCGGCGCGTTTTTGGCGGGCTGACTATTCGCGGGGCGACGCGGAGGAGCCGAGCAGGCGTTGGAGGTAGGCAACGAGATCGGCCGCCTCCTGCGCGGTGAGTTCGGCGAGAAGGCCTGCGGGCATGAGCGAGGCGGGCAACGCAGCCTCGTGGCGCACGTCGCGCTTCGCGAAGGTGACGACGTCGCCCGACGGGACGCGCAGGCGCAGGGTTTCTTCGGCGGGTTCGAGCAGGAAGCCGGTGTGCACCGCGCCATCGGCAAGTTCGAACGTGCGGGCGGTGAAGGCGGCGGGAATGGTCTTCGACGGCTCGAGCAGGCTCTCGAGCAACTGTTCACGGGAGAGGCGCAGGCCGATCGCCGAGAGATCCGGGCCAAAGTCCCGGCCCTCGTCGCCCACCCGGTGACAGGTGAGGCAGGCGGCGCGCGTGGCGACAGCGTGGCCGTGTTCCGGACGACCGCGAAGGGCGAGCACGGTATTCGGATCGATGGTGTGCCCGAGTGTGGCGATGCGCTGGTCGTCCGGCAGGTAGCGTTCGAACAAGGCGCGCACCAAGGCGTCGTCATGGGCGAGGCCGGCGGCTACGAGGCGTTCGCGTTCCGTCGGGGCAAAAGCGCCGCGGTCGATGGCCTGCGCGACGTGGAGGGCGGCGCCCGGCGTGTGGACGGACGGTTCAGCCGGAGGGGCGAAAGGCCGGGAGGCAATCCAGTCCCACACCACGCGCAGTCCGTTCGGATCGGGCGTGCTCGAACCCAGCTGGGGCATGCGTCCGGGGCCGGCCTTCGCGACGCGATAGTAAAGCGTGCTGCGATCCGGCGCGCCGGGTGCGACCACGCGGGCATCGGTCAGCCCGAAGGTGCCCTGGAGCGGCTTCGTTTCGAGCAGGGTCTGGTCGGCGGCAACCTCGATGTTGACGCGGAAGGCTCCGGAACCGCCGCCTTGGAAGCGGTGGCAGTGGGCGCAGTTGGCCTGCAGCCAGGAGCGTGCCCGCTGATCGATGGGGGATCTTTCGTCTGTTGGGTCGACCAGCCGTGTGGCGGGGGCAAGCTGTAGGTAGTCAGTGGATACGATGCCGGCGGCGTGGAGATTCTCGACATCGAGATTGCCCGGAATGAAGCCGAGGACGCGCGCGGCGTCGTCGTTGTGGCATTTGAGGCACTCGCCACGGGCGTGGAATCGCCAGGGCAGCGTGCGGCGTCCGCCCGGAGCGCGGTCGTCGAGCAGGGCCAGGGTGGTCGCGTCGCCCTCGCCGTCGACGAGATCGGCGTCGGTCTGCGCCTCGTTCCAACGGTAGGAGTAGGCGTGCCAGTCGCGTCCGTCGAAATGGAGCAGCTGCGTTTCGATGCGGCGGCGGGATTCGGGCTGGCCGTGGATGAGGTCGAGGGAGAGCGTGCGCGCGAACACGGTGCCCTCGGGCACGACCGGACGATGGAGCGGGGAAGGTCCCCGGGGCTCGGCGCGCAGGCCGACGGGTTCGGTGCCGGGCAGGGCGATCCAGCGGGACGCGGTGGCGCCGTCCTGCCACAGGGGCGAGGCGATCGCGTAAGGAGTGACACCTGCGTACGGGATCTCGTTGGCGGTGTCGGCGAAAAGGCCGGTTTCGCTCAGCCGACGGGGAAAGGGAGTCGCGGCGACGGGTGACGCGGGGCGCGGGGCGAGGCGATGGATGACGGCGTTCTCGGCGAACGAGACAAAGTACACTTCGCCGTCGGCGCCGGCGCCGAACGTCACGATGCTGAGGGAGGTGCGGGCGAGTTCGCGCCGGTCGGTGACCTTGGTGCCGTCGTGCCAAAGCGCCCAGATGCGCCCGGTCATGAAATCGCCGTACACGTAGGCGTCGCGGAGGGCGGGCAGGCGGGGACTGGTGGAGAAGGCGCCGCCGGTGACACTGGCGGCCTCGGAGTGCGGATGAACGACCACCGGAGGCAGGATGGGCGTGGGGCCGCGTTTGCCGTCGGGTTTCACGGGCTGCGGTCCCTCGGTGATGGGCCAGCCGTAGTTGCCGCCCCGCTCGATGCGATGAATCATCTCCCAACGCTCCCAGCCGACGTCGCCCGCCCAGAGTTCCGCGGTGCCGGGACGGAAGGCAATTTTCCACGGGTTACGCAGGCCATACGCCCAGATCTCGCCGCGGGCGCCCGGGTGATTCACGAACGGGTTGTCATGAGGAATCCGATACGCGAGCCCCGGATCGCGTCCGTCCACATCGATGCGAAGGATGGCCGACTCGAGGTCGTCGAGGGTCTGGCCGACGTCGAAGATGTCGGGCGGCGTGGCCGGGCCAGCATCGCCGGTGGTGACGTAGAGGCAGCCGTCCGGGCCGAAGGCGATGTTGCCCCCGCAGTGGCTGCCGGCGCGGAAGGTGAGGATGGTTTCGACGGACGCGAGGTCGAGGCGTGGTCGCGGGCCGGGGATGACTTTGGCGCGGAGGATGCGCGAGCCGTCGAGACTCTCCTCATTGAGCCGGACGCGCACGTAGACCTCGCGGTTGGCGGCGAAGTCGGGATGAAATGCGAGCCCGTACAACTCGAAGGCGGGGTGGTCGGGGTAAAGAAGACGGATGTCGGCGAACAGGTCCGGCTGCGGAGCAGGGGCCGCCGGGTCGAACGACCAGATGCGGCCGCGATGCTCGAGCACGAAGAGGTGACCCTGCGGCCCGGTCACGAGATCGACTGGCATGGTAAACGTCAGATGCGGGAAGGCCGGTTCGGCGACGTACGGCGGCGGAGCCTCGGGACTGCCGACCAGGCGCGAGGTGGTCCATGCTTCGCGGCCTGAGGCGGGCGCGAGCAATGTCGTCAAAAAGAGGATACTGAACAACGCGGACGCAAAGAGCGGGCGAAAAGGCATGGAGACGGGGCTCGGGGGATCGCGGAAAGGAGGGTGGGACGAGCGTGGAAAGAGACTCGGGGAAGGCAAGAAGGTGTCAGGCTGGAGTTTATCGAATTCGAGCCCTTGAATATTCATCCCGGCGAATGCAGGTGCAGGCCTTCGTTAAGGCTAATGAGTGGCGGGAAGATTGGCTCGAAGAGCCATGAATCCAGCGTCGGGGATGAAACGTAATCTTGTTTGGAGAAACCAGAATGCTGACAGAGCTACTACACGATCGTGCCGCGCTTTATGTGGCCGGTGCCATGACGGTGCCGGAGCGGGAAAACTTTGAACTCATCCTCCTCTTCCACGCGGAAGCGCGAGCCCATGTTGCCCGCCTGCAGCGGGCGATGGCGGCGGTGGCGATGTCCCGTTTTTGGGGTCTCGACCGGCCCTCGGACGCGTTGAAGGCTCGGGTGCTTTCCACGCTGCTGACGCCGGCCGGCCGGGTGGAGCCTGAGGCGGTGGTGGTGACGAGTCCGGAAGGTCTGATCGAGTGGGTGAATCCCGCCTTCACGGCGATGTGCGGGTATTCGATTTCTGAGCTGAAAGGCCGGAAACCCGGGCATCTGCTGCAGGGTCCGGCGACGGACCCGGCGTCGGTGGATCGCATCCGGACGGCGTTGCGGGAGCGACGAGAGTGTCGCGAGACGCTGATCAATTATCACAAGGACGGCAGCCGTTATTGTGCGGACGTGCGGATCGACCCGATTCTCGACGACGACCGGGATCCGGTCTGGTTTGTGGCGCGCGAGCGGATGATGCCGCTGGGCTGATGAAGGTGGCTTGCGCTTCTGACGGATTGCGGGAGTCTTGAGTTCAAACTGGACCGACAAGCCTCCCGAGGGCGGGTCAAAGTGTCCGTCTTCCCGTGGGCCGCGGACGGGCACGAAAAAACCCCTCCGTTGCGGGAGGGGTTTTTGCCGAACCGTGATCGTGCTTACTTCACCTTCAGCACGCCCTTCATCATGGCGTAGTGTCCGGGGAAGGTGCAGAGGAAGGGGTAGTCGCCGGCTGTGGCGGGGACGGTGAATTCGATCGTGTCGCTTTCGCCGCCACCGATGATCTTGGTGTGGGCGAGCACGGCGGAGCGGTCGTCGGGCAGGTAAACGGGGGCCTTGGTCACGCACGCCATGGCGAACGCGTTGAACTCGGCGGGCGTCATCGGCTTCACGAGCACCCAGTTGTGGCCCATGGCGGTCTTGGGCAGCTTGCCGATATGCTTGAGCGTGAGGCGGATCGTCTCGCCGGGCTTGGCCGCGATTTCCTTGAGGTTGTATTGCATCGCGTCGTTCGACGTGATCGTGACCTCGCGCGGCGCGGCGGCGGCCGAGGCGGAGGAGGCGAGCGCGAAGACGCCGGCAAGAGCGAGGAGGGAAACAGACAGGAAGGATTTGATGGTCATAACGGAGGTAAAGTAGCCGCAGATGCCACCCGTTGCCTTGACGCACGTCAAGGCGGAGCCGTCTCCAATCGGCTATGGTGATTCTAATGACACCACGGACACTCCTTTCCGCCACTGAAGCCCAATCCCTCGCCCTCGCCGAGGCGGTCCAGACCTCGCCCGCCGGCATTGTCAGCCGCACGGTTCTGCAGACCCCGGAGCTGCGCCTCGTGCTCTTTGCCTTTGCGGAAGGGCAGGAGCTCACGGGCCACAGCAGCAAGCGCCGCGCGGTCGTGCAGATTCTCGACGGGGAGTGCGAATTTCAGTCCAACGGGCAATGGCAGCGGCTCGCTGCTGGCACGCTGTTGCACCTGCCGCCCGATCACTTTCACGCGGTGCGCGCGGTCTCGGGTCCGTTCTCGATGCTGCTCACGTTGGGCTCGGAAGGCTGAGCCTGGCACCCCGGGGCGAACGGACTCGCGGACCTAGAAACGCTCGGACTCACCATGGCAACCGGCACAACCTCTTCGCAGGCGACACTGCCCTCGCGTCCATCCCTTGCGGGGGCAGGCGGCCGCGTACCGCTGGTCGGAGGCGCACGGTTGCCGCTGGCGTTCATTGGAGGCGGGTTGGTTGCGCTGGCCGTGGGTGCCGTGTGGACCGTGGCGGCGGTTTGGGGCGGACCCTTGTCCTTTGTTCATCCCCAGGTAGTGGCCCTCGCGCACGTCTGGCTTCCGGGATTTCTGCTCAGCGTCTGCCTCGGCGCCTCGTACCAGCTGATGCCGGTCGTCTTGGGCGTGCCCCTGCGCGCGGGGCTGCGCTCGCTGTGGGTGCATGCCGGGCTGCATGCGGCAGGAGTGATTGCGTTGTCCACCGGACTCGCGCGCGGCCACTACGTCCTAGCGGGAATCGGTGGCGTGGCGTTGGTCGCCGGCGTGGCGCGCTTCGGGGTGGCGACGCTGGCAACTTTCTTCGCGTCGCCACGGCGCGATGCGGCGGCTTGGAGCTTTCCGTTCGCCGCAGTCTGGCTGTTCGCAACGGTGACCGCCGGCGTGGTGCTCGCCGCCAACCGCCATGCGCCTTTTCTCCCGCTCTCGGTGCTCGACCTGTTGAAGGCGCACGCGCACCTCGGGCTTGTGGGCTATTTTCTGTCCTTGCTGCAAGGCGTGACGTTTCAACTCGTTCCCATGTTCACGATGGGCACGCCCGTCCGTCCGCGGTGGGCGATGGCCGGGCTGCTGGCGACGCAGGTGGGTCTGCCGCTGCTGGTGGGAGGACTCGCCTTCGGCGAACCGCTGACCCTTCGCCTGGGAACAGGCCTGGTGCTCGGCGGGCTCTGTGCAAGCGGGCTGGCGTTGACGGCCACCCTGCGCTCCCGGCGGCGTCGCGTGCTTGATCCCGGGGTAAGGGCCTTCGTGCTGGGGGTGACCTTTCTCGCTGTCGCAGCGGCGTGGGGAGGGATGCTCGTCTTTGGGTGGGTGCCGGCCGGGCGGCTGGCGGCGGCCACCTGGACGTACGGAGCCCTCGCGGTGGGCGGAGGGCTCAGCCTTTGCGTGCTGGGCATGCTCTGCAAGATCCTGCCCTTCCTCGTCTGGATGAAGGCCTACGGACCGCGGGTGGGCCGCGAGCCTGTGCCGGTCGCGACGGCATTGGCGTCACGAAAGCTTGAATACAGCTGGTTGGTTGCGCACGTGGGCGGCATCGCCCTGCTGGCGGGCGGGCTGCTCGCGGAAGCGGTGACGGCGACCCTCTTGGGCGGCGTTGTCCTCGTCGCCGGCGTCGCCTGTTACCTGGCCAGCGCGGCGCGCGTGGCGGCCCACCTGTGGCGGGATCCGGAGGAACGCCGCCGCCGCCAGAACCGAACAGCGGCCTCCGCCTTGCTCTCCTCCCTATGACCTCCGCCACCCACGACGCGACGCACGCCGCCCTGCGCGCGGCCTTCGAACAGGTTTACGATCCGGAGTTCGGCGTAAGCATCCAGGATCTCGGCCTGATCTACGAGACCGTCCTTGGAGATGACGGATCCGTCACGGTGGTGATGACCCTGACCTCGATGTATTGTCCGGCTGGAGACGTGATTGTCGATGGCGTGAAGTCCGCGGCCGAGGGCGTACCCGGGATCACACGGGCGGAGGTGCGGCTGGTGTGGGATCCGCTCTGGACCCCGGAGCTGCTGTCGCCGGCAGCGAGGGAGCAGCTGGGCTGGGATCAACCGATCGTGGACGACTGACCCCGCGTGGGCTCTTTCGCTTTCGCCGGGCTTTGGAGATCGGACCGGTCCGGCCGATCGGACCGATCCGCGGCCGGAGGGCGAAACGGTCAGTGGTATCCCGGGAGGAACGCTTCCTCCGCGGCGAACATCGCCAGCGTCATTGCCTTGATTTGGGCGGGCGTGCAGACGGCGGCGGTGAGCGGATCGAGCATCAGCGCGTAAATTGCCTTCTCGATGCTCCGTTCGATCGCGGCCTGGGCGCCGAGATCGAACATGGCCATGTTCGAGGCGCAGAGTCCGGCCATTTGCGGCGGAAGGGCACCGTAGCGGATGGGTTGCACGCCGTTTCGGTCGATGAGGCAGGCGACCTCGACGCAGCCATCGGCCGGGAGATTGGTGATGAGCTGGCCGGCGCCGCGGTGGTTGTTCATCACGTTGCCATGAATGCGGAACGGGGAGTCCTTCTCGCGGGCCTCGATGATCCACGACGCGTACTCCCAGGAGCGGGGCCAGCCCATGGGCACGTCGCCGCGCAGCATGGCCTTGCGTTCGGTGTCGGCATCGGCGCGCCAGCGCGGCCAGTTCGTCGCGTAGAAGCGCGAGCCGCCGTCGTAGGCGAGGCGGAGCAGCTTGCGGCCGGCCTCGCTCTTGCGGTAGTACGGCAGGTATTCGGAAAGGTGGCCTGAGCTCTCGGTGATGAAGGCACCGAAGTGAACGCACATATCCTTCCGGATAAGGTCGGTGCTCTTGCTTGGATTGGCCTTGGTGGCGCCGTGAGTGATGTCGGTGGCGTCCTGCAGCACGCCGCCCGCCTCGTACTCGGCGATGCCGGCGGCAATGTCGTCGCTGAACTTCTGGTACAACCGGTCGGTGTAAAGATCGACGCCGCGGTGATGGAGCTTTGTGAACCACGCGAGGTGGTTGATGCCGGCGCAGGTCCACTCCATCTCGGCATACGGCACGC
The DNA here is from genome assembly GCA_964406745.1 of uncultured Opitutus sp. Classification (GTDB taxonomy): domain Bacteria; phylum Verrucomicrobiota; class Verrucomicrobiia; order Opitutales; family Opitutaceae; genus CAMAXB01. The sequence continues at coordinate 37,960 of CAYOSX010000003.1, read as the reverse complement.
CGGCATACGTCGAGAGCAGCTGGCTTGTCCCCTGCACGCTGTGGCAAAGACCCACGACCTGCATCGACGACGTGCGGCCGGCGGCGAGGCAGAGCATGGACATCGGGTTGGTGTAGTTGAGCACGAGTGCCTCGGGGCAGAACCGCTCGCAGTCGCGCAGCACATCGAGCCAGACAGGGATGGTGCGCAAGGCTTTGAAGAGACCGCCGGGACCGATGGTGTCGCCGATGCACTGGTCGATGCCGTACTTGAGCGGGATGTCGTTGTCGTGCACGACGCATTCGGCGCCGCTAACCTCGATGCAATTCACGACGTAGGCGGAGCCGGGAAGGGCCTGGGCGCGGTCGGCGGTGGCCTTGAGTTTCCAGTGAGCCTTGCCCGACGTGGCGAGGAGCTTTCGGACCATGCGGGCGGTGAGGGCGAGGCGGCGCTCGTCGATGTCGACCAGCACCACCGTGCCACCCTGTTCGCCCGGGATGTTGACGAGATCGTTGATCAGGCGCGGTGCGAAGAAGCTGCCGGCGCCGAGGAAGGTCAGCTTGACCGGTCGCGGCATGGGGCCCGGGAGGCCGGAGGCGGCGGCGTCCTGGGTGTGGGCGGCGTGACCGGATTTGGCGGGTGCAGGGAGGGGGGAAGGGCGGGATTTGGGCATGAGGGACAACGGATCTTGATCATCTTGCCGTTTTCGAGCCGGTACCTGGAGGGTAAAGAATTGATCAGCGATGTGCAAAATGTGATATCGGAGGGCGATGTAACGATGCGGGCTTATCCTTCCAATCTCCCGGGATTGAGCCGGACGGCGATGGCGCGGGACCGCGCGCGCCGGTGGGAGTTCCGATGAAGACGGAGGACGAGATCTTCGGCCGGATCGCTGGTGGCGACGAGGAGACGCGCTTCGACCCGGGGTATCGCTACGACAACGCGCGGCGGGGTGACCTGAATCGCCTGGTGATTCAGCGCACGCTGGCGGGGGCGATGTGGTTTCGCGAGGCGGGGGTGGAGCGCGCGGTGGGGGAAGGACAGGCGGTGCTGTTCACCCACCGGGAAGCGACGAGCTACGGCTATCCCGAAGATGCGACCGAGCCGTATGAACAACGTTATCTCACGCTCGTGCCCAACGGAGGCATTCGACCGCTGTTCGATGCGATCCGGCGCGATTTTGGGTCCGTGGTGGCGATGCCAATGCGTTCAGAAGGCGCGCGCCTGCATGACGAGGCGTTGCGCCGGCATCGCGAGGCGGGGTTTCGGGATCGGTTCGAGGAGTCGGAGTTTGTTTACCGGCTGCTGATTGCGATCTACCGCGATCAGGTGCGGGAAACGCGGCAGCGCGATCCGATTGAATACGGCTATCACCTTATACGCGACCAACTGCGGGTTCCGATGGGGGTGAAGGAGATCGCGGAGAGCAGTGGTGTGTCGCGCGAGCACTTTGTGCGCGAGTTCACCCGGCGTTACGGCGTTTCGCCCGGGGCGCGCTGGCGCACGCTGAAATTGGAACGCGCCCGTGACATGTTGCGCACGACGGAACTGCCCGTGGAGGAGATCGCCGTGGCGTGCGGGTTCGCGTCAAGCAACGCCTTCGGGCGGGCTTTTCGTCAGCGTTACGGGCAGTCGCCCGGGAAGGTCCGTCAGTTGCCCGATTGAGCAGGGACCGGAGGACACGACCTATTTGCCGAAGGCGGCGAGGTCGGCCCGGGCGGTCTTCATTTCGGCGAGGATGCGGTGGGCGTATTCGAGCAACTGCTGGCCGGCCGGCGTGAGCTTTACGCTGCGGCCCAGGCGGTCGAAGAGACGAAGTTCGAGCTCGTCCTCAAGCGACTTGATGGCGTGACTCACGGCCGATTGGGTCAGGTGCAACTCATGGGCTGCCAACGTGAAACTCCCGGTGCGGGCGAGGGTCGTGAAGGCGAGCAGCTTTCGGCTGTCGAGAATGGGCGTCATTTCGGTGGTTAGCTGCGGGTGAGGCTTCCCAGTCAGCATAAGCCAAGCCAGTGGGCTCGCCGGGCTGATCGATTTTTTTCATGCGAACAGTGTCCCTCGCTCATCCAACTCACGAGACGATCAAGGCTTCGGCAATCCGGCCCGTACTCTGTTATGCGTAGCGCTCTTCCTTCCAAGGATCGGCGTCGTTCGAGTACCCGCGGACCTCCCAGTACCCGAGTTTGTCCTCGGCGAGGAAGGTCAGCCCTTTGATGAACTTCGCACCCTTCCAGGCATAGAGCTTGGGAATGATCACGCGGGCGGGTCCGCCGTGCTCGCGCGGCAGCGGCTTTCCGTCAAATGACGTGGCAATGAGCACGTCGTCGTCGAGGCAGCGTTCCAGCGGGGCATTCGTCGAGTAGCCGTCGTAGCTCGTGAAATACACAAAGCGGGCCTCGGGCTTCGGGCGGACCAGCTCGTACAACGTCGTGAAGGCGACGCCGCCCCACCGGCAGTCGTACTTCGACCACGTGGTGACGCAGTGGAAGTCGCTGACGTCCTCGATTTGAGGGAGGGCATTGAACGCATCCCAGGAGAGTCGCTGCGGGTGCTCGACGAGGCCATCGAGCGAGAGGGACCACTCGTCGGGGGGAACGACAGGTTGCACGCCGAGATCGAGCACCGGGAAACCGGTCGTAAGCGACTGCCCGGGCGGCAAACGGCCCCCCGCCGGCTCCGCGCGCGGCCGCACCCCCGCCGCACTCTGCTTGCGGGCCCAGGCCTCCTTGGCGGCAATATAACGTACTTTGGACATCAGGTGAGTTTGGTGAAGTTATAGGCCCTATAGCCCCCAGCAGCCCGATAGGGCCAATCCGACCTGCACCCTCACGGTTTACGAAAAAGATAGTGGCTGACAATCCACTCCTCGCCTTGGCGATAGCCCCAGAGCTCGGCGCAGCTCATGTAGAAAACCCGCCAGTACGCCCACCACTTCGTGACGTCTTCGGGACCGTAGGTGTCCGCGAAGAGGGGCAGGATCTCGTCGCGGTGGCGGTCCATGTTCTGAAGCCAGTGTTCGGCTGTCTTCTGATAATGGGTGCCGTTGACCTTCCAGTCGGCAACGAGCGAAAGGTCGTCCTGGAAGCGCGCGAGCAGGCTGTGCGACGGCATCTGGCCGCCGGTGAAAAAATACCGCGCCATCCAGTCGGTGGCATCGCGGGCCACGAAGTGATAGGCGTATTTGGTGTGCGTGAAGATGTGCACGAAGAGCAGCCCCTCGGGCTTGAGCCAGCGCGCGATGTTGGCGAAGAGGCGCTGGTAATTCTTCAGGTGCTCGAACATCTCGACCGAGACGACGCGATCGAAGGCGTCGGAGGCGAGTTCGAGCTGGTTGATGTCACAGGTGAGGATGCGCAGGTTCTTCAGTCCGCGCTTGCGGGCCTCGCCCTCGATGTACTCGCGCTGTGTCCGTGAGTTGGATACGCCGGTGATCCGGGAACGGGGATAGCGCGCGGCGAGGTAAAGCGAGAGGGAACCCCAGCCGCAGCCGAGCTCGAGGATCTCCTGACCGTCGGCGAGGCGGGCGCGCTCGGCGTAGAGTGCGAGCATGGCTTCCTCGGCCTCGTCGAGCGTCTCGGTGCCCTGGGTGTAAAGGCAGCCCGAATACTTCAGGTTCCGGCCGAGACAGTACCGGTAGAACGGCGTCGGCACCTCGTAATGCTGCTCGTTCGCGGCACGCGTGTGCTCGGCGAGCGGGCGTGTTTTCAGGTCGGCGACGTAGGCGTCCTCGTTGTAATGCGCCGCTTCCTCGCGCAGGCGCCGGGCGAGCAGGCGGCGGATGCCGATGCGCACGAGCCAGTCGGGCAGAAGGTTCTTTTCGAGCAGGGTGTCGATCATGGAGTCACGCGGCGCTCAGCGCCTGGGGAACCAGGGCACGAACGCGCTGGTGGTGCGCTGGTACTGCCGGTAAGCCTCGCCCTTGCTGCGCACGGCCTGTTCCTCGGTGAGCGGGATGCCGGTGACGCGCAGGAGCAGATACAGGATGATGGCCGGCGAGATAAACCCGAGCCAGCCCCACGGCGAGGCGGTGGCAAAGAGGGCGAAGCCGACCCAGACCATCCATTCGAAAAAGTAGTTGGGATGACGGCTCAGCCCCCACAGTCCGCGGTCGCAGACGCGACCCTTGCTGGCGGGATCGCGCTTGAAGGCCCGCAACTGCGCGTCGGCGAGCGCCTCGCCGGTCAACGCGAGCAACCAGACCGTGACGCCGATCATCTCGAGCACGCGAATCTGCGGCGTGGGATCGACGGTCGCGAGCAGGAAGGGGATTCCCAGCAGAACCACCGAGACGGCCTGCATTTGAAAGAACCCGAACATCTTCGGGGCAAAATTGCCCTCCCAGTCCTTGCGCAGCTGCTGGTAGCGCCCGTCCTCCTCGGGGTGGTGGCCCATGACGCGCTGGTACAAATGCGAGCCGAGCCGGATACTCCATAGGCAGACCATCGCTCCCACGAGGGCGCGACGCACCGGCCAGCCCGCGCCGGCAAGGGCGTAGAAGGCGGCAAGCGGCGCGAAAGCGTACGACCAGGCCACATCAACGATCCCGTAGTTGTCGATCCGCTTCGCGATTGCATACACGCCGGCGAACAGGACGCAAAGCGCGAGCGTGGCGGTGAGGGCGAGGAAGAGGAGACTCATGACGTGGCGGAGGGACGGGCGCGCAGGCGCGCCAGCCTTCTGATTACGGGCCGCACGGGATAATAGATGCCGGCCACCAAGAGAGGGGCCGTCAAAATCCACGCCGTGAACGCATGCACCCCCGCCCAGCCAAAGCGTTCCAGAAATTCAAGAAACGAGGCGTCGCGGAAGGTCGTGACGACTTCGCCGAGGCTGAAGCGATCCTCCGTCGCGCCCCAGACGAGTTCTCCCATCCTTACGTAGGCGAAAATCATCACCACATGGATGGGCCCGAGCAGCTGGTTGAGCGTGTGCAGGAGCGGCTGGTTGAGGCGGAGCCACAGCCCGACGCCGAGGTTGAGCAACGTCGTGAATCCGAAGAAGGGAAACAACGAGCACAGCGTGCCGACCGCGAGCGTGGCGGAGATGCGATCGGGCGTGATGCCCTGGGTGAGCAGGGCGACGATTGGATCGCGCACGCGGCGCTGCCAGAAGGTCCGCTTGACGGCGGAGGCATCGGCGGGCGGCGGAGCCGCAGAGGCGGGCGGAAGGGACATCAGCTGGAGAAAATGCCCGCGCCGAGCAGGTAGGCAATCACCCCGAGCGCGAGGAAAACCAGGGGAAGCGTGAGGTGACCCGGGCGGCGGGTCGTGAAGACCGCCGTGAGCCCTTCGCCTTCGTTGACCCTGAAAAGCTCGCGCAACATGTAGGTGGCCATGGCGAAGTTGCCCCAGAGGAGGACGACGATGAGCCAGAGGATGCGGGCGGCGAGGTTCCGCTCCTTCCACGCGATCCAGACATAGAACGTGATGAAGGCAAAATACGCGTCGAAGAGCGTGACTTGAAACCAAGGGTTGCCGGTGACCTCGGGCGGAATGTCGAACATCGCCTGCTGCAAGCTCGCGCGGACGGTGCCCCATGTCATCACGGCGAGGATGACGAGGAAGAGGATGCGGAGGAAGAGAAGCATGGCGGGAGGTTCTTTAAACGCGTGTAGCGACGGCTGTCCTCAGCCGTTGGTATGGGTGTCTTGCGTCGTGCAGATGCCGGACAAGGCGGCTGGGGACAGCCGCCGCTACACGGTTATAGCGCCGTGTTGTTGGCGCGGGTGTGGAGCGTGTGGACGACGGAGATGTTGCGCATGGCGAAGGCGGCTTCGCAGTAGCTCAGGTAGTAATTCCATTTGCGGATGAAGCGGTCGTCGAAGCCGAGCGCCTTCACGTCGTCGAGGCGCTGGTTGAACGCCGTCCGCCAGAGGCGGAGCGTTCGCGCGTAATCGTGGCCGAGGTCCGACATCTGGTGCAGCATGAACCCGCCGGCGCGGCTCAGCTGATGGTTGACGCGGTTGAGCGAGAGGAGGAGGGACCCGGGGAAAATGTGTTTCTGGATGAAGTCCACGCCGCGGCGGAACTGATCGTAGCGGTCGTCGGGGCAGGTGATGAACTGCAGGGCGATCAGGCCGTCGCGCTTCAGAACGCGATCGAGAACGGACGCGAACTGCGGGAGGTACTGGTGCCCGATCGCCTCCATCATCTCGATCGATACGATCTTGTCGAAGCGACCTTCCAGTTCGCGGTAATCCTGGAACCGGACCTCGACGCGTTCGGTCAAGCCGGCCTCGGAGATGCGTTTGCGGGCGAGTTCCTGCTGCTGGCGCGAGATGGTGAGCGTGGTGACGCGGCAGCCGTACGTCCTGGCGGCGTGCACGGACCAGCCACCCCAGCCAGTGCCGATCTCCAGCACGTGATCGTCGGGCGTGAGCCGCAGGCTGCGGCAGAGCGCGTCATTTTTCTCCCACTGGGCTTCTTCAAGCGTCTGGTCGGGTCGCGTCCACTTTGCGGCCGAGTACATCATCGACGGATCGAGGAAGAGGCTGAAGAAGTCGTTGGAGAGGTCGTAGTGCTCGCTGATGTTGCGCCGTGCGTTGGCGGGCGAGTTGAAGCGGACGAGATGGCCGAGGCGGTTGGTGAAACGCAGGAGATTGAGCGCCCACGTGCGCTTGCGGGAGGAGCCGGACAGCGTCGGAGCCTGGTCGAGGTTATGCAGGAACCATGCGATGAGGGCGGTGAGGTCGGGTGTGTCCCAGTCACCGTCGAGATACGCTTCGGCGAAGCCGATGTCGCCGGAGAGGATGCACTTTTTGAAGAAGGACTCGCGGCGTACGCGCAGATGGGCCTCGGCGGGCAGGCCGAGCGCGAGCGTTTGTCCCGCGGCCTCGGCGTGCGACCCGAAATCCACCGCGCCGCCCTCGGGCATCTCCATGCGCAGATGCCCGCGCCGCATGTCGGCGAAGGCGTTGAGCAGCGCTTCGCGGTAGAACGAGGAGCGTGCGTTCGCGGAAAAGGTGCCGGCGTCGGCAGTGGTGGAGGCGGGCAGTCGGCTCATGCTGAATCGGAAACGTGGGCGGAAGCGATGGAGGGGTGGGGACGATAGAGATCGCGCTGGTCGGCGGCGCGTGCGGCCTTGCGGAACCAAGGCACGCGTTTCAGGTAAAGCCGGAAGGCATGCCAGTGGATGAGCCCGATCACGCGCAGGGTGAGCAGTGGGTACTTCAGCGAGAACCACGCCAGCGTGGCGTCGGTCAGCGGCCGGGACGGACCGGTCAGCGTGCTCGTCAAGGTGCGCTGTCCGTCCACGTAGTCGTCGATCTGGATGCCCAGCTTTTCTCCCGGCGGGCGGAGGGCGAAATCGAAGGCCACGTCGACATCCGAGAAGGGCGACACGTAGAAGTGTTTGGGCACGCGCAGGCGGAAGACCGGGCCGCGCGGGTCCTCGGCGCGTGTCTCAGGCCCCAGGAGAAACGGCTTCATTTCGCGGAATGTGTTGGTGACCTCCGCGATGGTGGCGACGGGCGTGCCGGAGCGGTCGTAGCAGAAGTAGAACGAAACCGGGTTGAACAGGTAGCCTGCAATGCGCGGCAGGGTGATCAGCACAACCCGTCCACCTTCAAGACGAGTGCCGTGGCGGGCGAGATGGTCGAGGACGCGATCTTTCAACCGTGCGCCCGAGGAGGCGGCAGGCGCTTCTCCGGAAGGGTTGAACGCCGGCTCTGAAGTCGGCAGGTAATCGCGCTCGCGAAAGGCGTAGAGGTTGCCCCGGTTGACGGAGAAAAGGCGCAGGCGCCGGTCGACCAGGTCGAGCTCGTCCAGATCCAAGGCGAGCATGAATAACCGGTAGACAAAGCGGTGCGGCACTGGACTGAACCGCGCGTGCATGACATGGCATTCGTAGATGCGGGAGTGCATGCGAGGTTGAAGAAGCAAGACGGAGGAAAACTGAAAGTGGCGGGTAGATGAGGTGACCGCAACCAGTCTGGTGCAAGCCCCGGAGGTTTTACGGGTGGGGAGACCCGGGGGATGCACGTGGAAGGCGAAAGTTGCGGTTGTCGGTTTGCGATAGCGGGCATCAAGGAGCGGCGACACTCCTGTCGCCGGGTTTGGGTGCCGGACGGCAGGCGCATCCCGGTCCTTCTTCGGGTTCGGCGGCAGGAGTGCCGCCGCTCCTTCAAACACCCCACGGATCGCGGCCCAGCAGCAGTTCGCTCAGCTGTACGGCGCTCAGGAAGGCGTCCTCGTGGAAGCCGTACCGGAAGTAGCTTCCGGCGAAGAACGTTTCCGTCGTGCCGCGCGCGGCGGCGTTTAGCGCAGGCAGCGCCTGCTGGGCGCGCAGAGCCCCGAGGCTGAAGAGCGCATGGTCGTAGGGGATGGTTTTCACGATCCTGGTGGGGTAGATAAAAGGAGCGGCGACACTCTTGTCGCCGGGTTTGGGTGCCGGACGGAAATTCGTTTGCCGGTCCGGCGGCCGGTTTGGGCCACTGAAGTGTCGCCGCTCCTTTAAACACCCCACGGGTCGCGGCCGAGCAACAGTTCGCTCAGCTGCACGGCGCTCAGGAAGGCGTCCTCGTGGAAGCCGTACCGGAAGTAGCTGCCGGCAAAGAACGTTTCCGTCGTGCCGCGCGCGGCGGCGTTGAGCGCCGGCAGCGCCTGCTGGGCGCGCAGGGCACCGAGGCTGAAGAGCGGGTGATCGTAGGCGATGGTCTTGACGACCTTCGCGGGGTCGATCCGTTCGGCGCCGTTGATCGAGACGAAGTAGCTCTCCCGGTCGCTGACACCCTGGAGGGAGTTCATCCAGTAATGGGTGGCCGGGCTGATCCGTCCGTCGGCGCCCTGTGTCAGCTGGTAATTCCAACTCGACCACGCGCGCCGGGTGCGCGGCATCACGGAGGCGTCGGTGTGAAGGGTGGCGGTGTTGGGCTGATAGCGGAACTCACCGAGCAGGCGCGTCTCCTCGGGGGTCGGCTGGGCGAGCAGGCGCAGGGCCTGGTCGCCATGGGTCGCGACGATGACCCGGTCGAAGACCTCGAGGCGACCGCCGGCGGTCGACAGGGTGACCTTGCCGCCGGCGCGGTCGAGCCGGGTGACGGGATCCGTTTTATGGATACGATCGCGCCAGGGGGCGGTGAGCCGCTTCACGTATTCGCGGGCGCCGCCGTCGACGGTCCACCAAGGATGCTGCGTGTGCAGGCCGAGGAAGCCGTGGTTGTGGAAGAAGCGCAGCAGCGAGGCGGCGGGGAAGGTGAGCATCAGTTCGGGCGGCGTGCTCCACACGGCCGAGCTCATCGGAACGAGGTAGAGATTGAAGAAGTCCTCGCCATAACCGCGGCGCCGCACGTAGTCGCCGAGCGACTCCTCGGCCGTGCGCGGGTCATCGAGGGCCGTGACCGCTTCCTTGTTGAAGCGGTTGATGGCGGAGAGCATTCGCAGGAAGCGGAGGTTGAAGAGGTTCTTGCGCTGGGCGAACAGCAGGTTGAGCGAGGTGCCGCACCATTCGAGTCCGGTTTCGTCGTCACGCACGGCGAACGACATGGACGTCGGTTTGACCGGAACCTGCAGCTGGTCGAAGAGGCGGCACAGCTGCGGGTAGGTCACGCGATTGAAGACCATGAATCCCGTGTCGATCGGCACGGCGCGTCCGGTGCCGGGCTCGGTGGCATCGACGGTGTGGGTGTGTCCGCCCACGTAATCGTTTTGCTCAAAGACGGAGATGTCGTGATGGCGGTGGAGAAAGTGGGCACAACCGAGACCGGCGATGCCGCTGCCGACGATGGCGATGCGCATGAGGGGAAGGATGACTGCTGGAAGGACGTTCGGCGATGATACGCGCGCGGGGGCTCCGGGGATGCGCACAAAAAAGCCGCCTCGGGGGAGGCGGCTTTGGGTCGAAGGCAGGAAGGCGATCCGACCGATCAGTCGGATCAGTCGGATCCGGACGGCGAGGCCTTACGCCTTCGGTTCGTCGGCGGAGAAATGTTCCGGCTTCTGCTGGCTGCGCTTCTCCGCCTGCTCGGTGACGTCCTTGTGGACGGCGGGGCCCTCGGCCTTTTCAGGCACGTTGGTCTGGGCGGCGGCGGTGGCGACGGCGAGCGCGGCGGCCGCGGGGACGACCTTGCGAAGCGAGGAGTACTCCGGGTGAACCTGGGCAGCGCGTTGGGCGGCGGCGACGGAACGGTGGTGTTCAGCGTGCATGCCCTCCTCAAGGATCGACTGCGGCACGGCCTTGAGGCCCCAGATGAAGCCGGTCCAGGAGAGGAGCTTCAGGCCGTAGTAGGTCGGATCAATTTCCCACCAGTAGAAGCCGTTGCGCGTGGCGCTCTGGTAGCGGTGGTGGTTGTTATGCCAGCCTTCGCCGAGGGTGATGATCGCCAGGATGAAGCTGTTGCGGGAATCGTCCTCCGTCTTGAAGCGGCGTTTCCCCATGATGTGCGCCATGGAGTTGATGCAGGCCGTGCCGTGGAACAGCGCGGTGGTGCTGACGAAGAACGCCCAGACGAGCATCTGCGGACCATTGGTGCCGAGGCCGGGCGCGAAGCGTTCGAGGAAGACGCCGAGCCCGAAGATCGAGACTGCGAAAAGGAGCGGCACGACCATGTCGAAGCGGTTGAGCCAGACGAGCTCAGGGAACTTCGCGAGGTCCTTGATCTTGCTGTAGTCGGTCGGAAAATTGCGGCGGCTAGTGATCCAGCCGATGTGCGACCAGAGGAAGCCGTGGACATGCGGCGAATGTGCGTCCTCCGGTCCATCGGAATGCTGGTGGTGATGACGGTGATGATAAGCCCACCAGAGAGAGCCGCGCTGTACGGTGGTGCCGGCCCACACCGCGAGCAGGAACTGGCCAAAGCGGCTCGTGCTGTAAGTCTTGTGGGAGAAGTAGCGGTGATGGATGCCCGTGACGGCAAACATGCGCACGAAATAGAGCACCACGGCGCTCCACACGGCGAACGAACTCGCGCCCGTCCAAATGATGCCGAGGCAGCCGAGGTGCAGGATCGCGAACGGCATGACGCGCACCCAGTCGACCTTGTCGGGCTCGGCGCGCAGTTTTTCGGCCCCTTCAGGGCAGTAATCAGAATCAATCCACTGGGTAACGGCAGTCAGCGCGCGACGGAATGGAGAGGGTGCGGAGGAAGAATCAGCTGCAGACACAATTAATGAGAGTTTCGGACACCACAGGAAAGGCGCACTGCGACGAAGTCGCAAGCAGTGTTTCGATACATTTCGTCGAAGGCGGCGGTGTGTGGCGATGCAAGCGATGGGCGTGTGGGGTGGATTTCACCGTGGGTGGACGGCGTTTCCAGACGTAACGGCGGGGTTTATCCGACTGCGTCAGGTGCGGAAGACCAACTCACGCGAGGGCTCGCGGCTGTGGCCCGTGAGGACGATGCGGTCAGCGAGAATCCGGGCGGTCGCGTAGGAGGTCGTATTCGCAGTTTCAACCATGCCCTGCAAGGTCACGAAAGGCACGTCGCCGCGTACTTCGTAGGCGCCGGCGTGGTTGTGCCCGTTGAACCAGGCCACCACGTTGTGGTGACGTTGAATCAGGGAAAGGACGTCGGCGGCATTCCAGATCAGGTGACTGTCGTCAGGTGCGACGGGGTGGTGGGCAAAGAGAATCACCTTTCGTCCCTCGGCGTGCGCGTCTGCGCAGGTGCGGTCGAGCCAGGCGAGTTGCGCGGGGCCGATGCCGCCGTTCCACGGTTTTGCCTGAGTGAGATTTGCGGCCTGAAGGCGGGCCAGCTCCTTCGTCCCGGCGGAGTGCTCCGAGGAGCCGGCAGGGTGGGCGTAGGTGCTGACGTCGTTGCTATCGAGTGCGACAAAGCGAAACGCGCCGTGATCAATGGCATAATACCGTGTCGACAAGCCCATGCGTGACGGCACTTGCGGTTTCAAGGTGTCGGGCACGTCGAAATCGTGATTGCCCAGGAGGTGGTGCCAGCGATGCCGGCTCCCGGCGAGCGGGGCGAGGATGGCCTCAAAGCTCTTCCATTCCTTCTCGATGAGATCTCCCAGATGAACACAGAACGCGAGGTCGCGCCGGTTGAAGGCCTCGACGGCGTCGGCGAGGCGGGGCAGGCCTTCGCGGTAAAAGCGGGAGCCGCGTGCCTCGATGTCCGCGTATTGGGAGTCCGCGACGAGGCCGATTTCGAATCCGGCGGACGTGGCTCCGCGGGCGATGAAGGGGGCCGCGCCCACGGCGACGGTGGCAGTGCGAAGGAAGCGGCGACGGGTCAGGCGGGCATTCATGGGAAAGCGAGGGAAAGTTGTTCGAACGTGGGCCGCCTGGCCACTCCAAGCCGAGGGAAAATGACGGCGGCGATCAACCTATCTCGTCGTCGGCGGAGGAACGTCGAAGTCGTCCTGATAGGTTTCCGCCACGGCGCCGTCTCCGGTCGCGCTGCGGGCGGTGATGAGCACCTGGAAGTCTTCGACGTCCACGGCTTGAGTCCCCGTTGCCTCAAAGGAGACGGGCCAGTTGGCCGAGGCTCCCGGGGCCACGGTCGTGGCGCCGGCAGGCAGGTTCAGTTTGGAGCCATCGGGTTCGCTGTCGGGCGCAAACGAGACTTCCAGCGGGCGCTTTGACTGGTTGGTGAACGTGAGGGTCGACGTGCCGCGGGACGCGCCCGGAGCCTCCAGTGTCCACGGGGTGAGGTCGACCCAGCTGGCGGGCAAGGTGTAGATGCGCGGAAGCGCGCCGTAGATCTCGGAGGCTTCGATGGAACCGGGGGCGTTCTTCGGGAAGACATCGAAGACACGGCCGCGCGGATCGATCGCGCGGTAGACGAGGCCGCTCGCGTCGACATCCACGCACCAGAAGTGGGCGACCGAGCTTGCGCGCTCGAGGTACCAGCGGCCGCCTTCCGTCGTCGGCCGCGGTTCGCGGCCCCAGCAGCCGTCGCCGATGTAGAGCGTGCCTTCCGGCGAGACCGCGTTGGCTTTGAGCAGCGGCGTGCGCTTGTGCGTGTGATCGTGGTTTTCGAAGGCAACCGTCAGGCCGTGCTTGTCGAACAAGGGGCCCCAATGCTGACGGCCGAGCGCGGAGCGTTCGCCATCGAAGGCGCGGTGGGATGGATACAGGGGAATATGATAGAGCGCGGCCGAGAACGGCGTGTCGGCGTGTGCGGCCATCGCCTGGTCGAGCCAGGCGGCCTGCGTTCCGTCATGCGCGACGATGTGTCCGGTATCGAGGACGAACAGCGCGAGGTTGGCACCGAGTTTGCGCGCGAAGTACGTGGTCTCATCCTGACCGAAGAAACCGAAGAAGAACGGAGCTTTGTCCTTCGTGCCGTTGTAGCCGCCGATGACCTCATGGTTGCCGATGCCGATGATGACGGGGATGGCGAAGCCCTCGGGTGTGACCATCTCTTCTTCGTAGTAGCTCAGCCAGGCGTCCCAGCGGTCGACGGCGGAGATCTGGCCGTTCGCGTAGGCGACGTCGCCGCCGATCAGCGCGACATCGGGCGAGAGCTTGGCGGATTCGCGCAGGAGTTTCCGCGTGAGGTAACTTGGCCCCATGTCGCCGCCGGTGACGAAGCGCAACGGGCGGCCGTCGTGGGGAAGCGTGCGCACCTTGTATTCGCGGGAGATGCCTGCGCTGGCACTGCCGGCGCACACGTAGACGGTGCCACCCGGTGCCAGGCCGGTGAGTTCGACCCGGTGGATCCATCGATCATCAAGTCCGGGAATGCGGAAGGTGCGGCCCGTCGCCTGATAGCGATAGTCCTCGACCATGCCTTCGCGTGAAATCGTGTCCCAGTACACCGTCGCCTCCATGGGCTCGGCCGTGTACGTCTGAAAATTGACCGTGAGCGTTGTCCCGGTGTCACCTTGCCAGGTGAAGACGACGTGGCGGGGCGCCTCTTCGGCACGCAGAAGGCCGGCGCCGAGGGCGACGAGCGCGCAGGCGGCGAGGACTCGAAAGCGGTTCGGAGAAAGTTGGGGCATGTCGGGTGTGGGTTTGGCTGGAGCGGCAGGGAAGAGCGCAGCGCGCGTGGAGGGGGGAGGCAATGCCGTCAGGTGACGATTGCGTGGAAATGTCGTCCGACGTCGGCTGCCTTTTCGCCGTGGCTCGCATATCGCAACGGTTCCGCGTTGCGGAAGGCTGGCGTCGTCATCGCCATCCCGGGTTTTCCGCCACCCATTGCGACCTGCAGGCCGGGGCGCTCGGGAGAGATTATCCACTCAACCGTGCCTACGAGCAGCGGCTTGCCATGGGTTCCCTGACGGCTGTGGTGGGAACGAAAACTGCGGCGCGATCGCGGGCACACCGCAGTCCCCCGGGAAAACGAAGCGTGGCGTGATCCGTCTGACTTCCCTTCTCAATCGCGGATCCGTCTGAGGTTGTCGCAGACGATCGCTGCGGCGACGCCGGCGTTGAGTGACTCAGCCCGTCCGTAGCTCGGAATCGTGACAAAGCGGGAAACACGTGCCCGCACTTCGGGGGAGAGCCCGCGGCCCTCGCTGCCGATGACCACAATCGCCTCCTTGAGCGGGGGGAGCGTGTGCACATCGTCGCCCGCGAGGTCGCAACCGAGCACGGGGGAGGAGGTGGAGGCAAAGACGGTGGGGAGGTTGACGGAGAAGGAGGGCACGCGCAGGAACGAGCCCATGCTGGCGTGGATCACCTTTTGGGAATGCCGGTCCGCGCAGTCCGGAGAAAGCAGCACGCGATCGAATCCGAACCAGTCGGCGATGCGAAGCAAGGTGCCGACGTTGCCGGCGTCCTGAACGCCGTCGAGCGCGAGGGTGAGGCCGCGGTCGAGCGCGCCCGGCTCGAGTTCATGCCGCGCGAGCCTCACGAGCGCGAGGGCAGGCGAGGGGGTGGGGAAATGGCTCAGGCGGGACATCTCCGTATCCGAAACCGGATACACGCTGTCCCCGTCGCGCGGGCCGCGCCACGAGGGCGTGACGTAAAGCGCGTCGACGGGGGCGTTCGTAGCCAGCATCTCGGTGATCACCTTGGCGCCTTCGACGACGAACAGGCCCTCCGTCTCGCGATGCTTCTTCTCGCGAAGGGCGCGGACGCGGGCGATCTCGGCTTTGGAAAGCGGCATGGCGTGAGCAAACCGCCGCCGGCGGCCTTGGCAAAGCCAACCTGCGGCCGTGATGAACGGCGCGCATGACCGCGACGGGAGGGTGACGATTG
Organism: uncultured Opitutus sp.; assembly: GCA_964406745.1. Taxonomy (GTDB): domain Bacteria; phylum Verrucomicrobiota; class Verrucomicrobiia; order Opitutales; family Opitutaceae; genus CAMAXB01. The sequence continues at coordinate 22,885 of CAYOSX010000003.1, read as the reverse complement.
TTACGCGGAGGTGTCCGACGGGTTAAGATTCCGCAAACGGCAGGTCGTCGCATTGACGCGGCATTTTTGCGGACGACAAGGTGCCCGTCCAAAGCGCAAACCTATGAAATTGATCTACCGTTGGTTATTTGTCCTCGCCGCCCTCCTGCTGGTGAACCTCTCCGCCCAGCCGGTGGGCACCGGCATCCTTTCAGGCCGCGTCACGGATGCCACCACCGGCTTGCCGCTGGGTGGCGCCCGCGTGTCGGTCAACGGCACCTCGTTGGAAGCGTTCACGAACTCGTCCGGTGACTACGTCTTACCGCAAGTGCCCGTTGGCTCTCGTGCCCTCGTAGTTTCCTACGTGGGATATCCCGAGGTTCGCGAGACGGTCACCGTGGGCAGCGGCACGACGACGCGGCTCGATCTCACAGCGGGCGCGGTCGCGATGGACGCCTTTGTGATTGAAGGCTCCCTCGTCGGTTCGGCACGAGCGATCAACGAACAGCGCGCGGCGCCTACGCTGACGAATCTCGTTGCCTCGGATGAGATCGGCCGGTTCCCCGATCAGAACGCCGCCGAGTCGCTCTCCCGGCTGCCCGGCGTGTCCGTGTACCGCGATCAAGGCGAAGGCCGTTTTGTCAACGTGCGCGGCATCAATTACACGCTGGGTAACGTGACGCTCGACGGCTCCGGCCTCGCCAGTCCGGAAAGCGGCGAGCGCGCGATCGCGCTCGATGTTGTGCCGGCTGACTCTCTCGGCGCGCTTGAAGTCACCAAGGTGCCAACCCCGGACATGACGCCGGAGGGTCTCGGAGGAAACGTCAATCTGCGCAGCAAGAGCCCGTTCGATGGTGAGCGCCGTTCCGCCAGGCTTGGCGCGCAGACGATCTACTCGGCACACACGCGCGACTTTGGCTACAAGCTCAACGGTGAATTCTCCGCGGTCTCGGCCGACGGACGGGTGGGCCTGCTGATCGGCTTTTCGCAACAGGAGCGTGAATTCGGCTCGTACAACTACGAGACCGATCGTTGGACCTCGCTCAATCCGCCGGATCTCGAGGAGGTCACGCAGCCGTTCTACTCGCCCGTCGAACTCCAGTTTCGCGATTACACGATTGAGCGCGAACGCACAGGGCTCAATGCCACCGTCGAGTTCAGGCCGTCCGAGACCACGCGTGTCTGGGTGCGCGGCACGTACAATGACTTTTCGGATGTCGAAGACCGGCAGAATTTCTTTGTCCCCGTTTCCGACGACAACGTGAACGCGATCACGCGCCTCGACAACACCAGCGGCGTGGTGGAAGGCGCCCGGCGCTTCAGCCGGCGGGCCCGCGACCGGGCGAAGTTGCAGGACCTGCTCGCCCTCACGGCCGGTGCGCGGAGTCAGTTCGGCAGGATCACTGTCGACACCCAACTCGGGTATTCGCGCGGCGAGGAGGACAAGGACGAGACGCAGGTGCGGTTCCGTCGCAGTACGCGTGATGTGTCGTTCCGCTACGACGTGAATGGCTACGACGTGCGGATCGCCCAGCTGAACAGCCCGCCTGCCGGAGCCTTCACCGATCCGGCGGCGTACAATCAATTCCAGCGTTTCGACGTGGAGTCGGACGATGCCCGCGAGACCGAGACAAACGCGATGATCAACGCCCGCTACGACCTCGAAACAGCCAATCCCGCCTACCTGAAGTTTGGCGCGGCGATCCGTCGCAAGGAGAAGGAGCGTGACGAGGCAGCCTACGAATACGCCAACAACGGAAGCGGACTTGCGTTCGCCGATTACGTCCGCTCACCGGGCCGCTACCCGTATGGCCCCGGGGTGCCGCGCATCGAGACGGCGCGGGTCGTCGATTTCTTCAAGGGCAACCCCGGCCTCTTCGAGCTGGATTCTGAGGATTCGCTCGGCAACGACTACGTGGTCGAGGAGGACGTCTTCGCGGCCTACGGCATGGCCGGGGCGACCTTCGGACGCCTCAACGTGATCGGTGGTATCCGGATCGAGAATACCGACGTGAACACGACCGGCAATGTCGTCAACGAGGACCTCGAGCTCGTCGAGCGCGGTTCAGGCGGCGGCAGCTACACCGATGTGCTGCCCGGCCTGCATTTCCGCTACAGCCTTTCGAATGACCTGGTGCTGCGCGCTTCGTATTCGACGTCCCTTGTCCGCCCCGCCTTCGGCGAGCTCGCCTTCGGCCGGTCGATCAACAGCGAGGACTTCGAGATCACGGAGCGCAATCCGGACCTCCAGGCGCTTAACTCGCGCAATTTCGACCTCTCGCTCGAATACTACCTGCCCTCGCTCGGCCTCTTCTCCGTGGCAGGCTTCCACAAGGAAATCTCGGACTTCACGTTCCTGACGAACACGGGCACGCGTAACATCGGAGCAGATCCGTACGACGTCTTCAGCTACCGGAATGGCAAGGACGGCGAGATCTACGGCCTCGAACTGGCCCACCAGCAGCAGCTCCGCTTCCTGCCGGCGCCGTTCGATGGCCTCGGGGTGCAGACGAACCTCACGTTCAGCCGGTCGAAGGCCGACTATGGCGCGCAGGGAACCTACGACTTTGTCGGGCAGTCGGATCTGCTGGGCAACGTGGCGCTGACCTACGAGAAGAACCGTTTCTTCGCCCGCCTCGCGATCAACTTCCGCAGCGAACGCCTGCGGGAGGACGAGGACATCAGTTTTGACGACACGCTGATCTACGTCGACGATTCCGTGCAGGTGGACCTCACGTTTGCCTACGAACTGCCCAAGGGCGCGGAGGTGTTTGCGGAGGTCGTCAATCTGACGAACGAGCCCTTTCGCGTGTATTCCGCGGGCGGTCCGCGGAACCAGCCGAAGCTCTTCCAGCAGTTCGAGGAGTACGACGTGAGCGTGTACGCAGGCGTGCGCTGGAAGCTCTGAGCATTTGCCAACGTTGGTCTGTTGGTCCTGGTCAAGGGCCGTCCGGCAAGCATGCCGGGCGGCCTTTTTGCGGCCTAGGGAGGAGCGGCGACACTCCTGTCGCCGGGTTTGGGCGTGGGACGGCTTGCGTCCGCCGTCCCTCGACGGTTCGGCGACAGGAGTGTCGCCGCTCCTTCAAATGCTCCAGCTTCGGGAGCAGCCTGCTTCAACGCCACCCTGCCGCTACGCGTGAGCCGGTTTCTCGGTCAGCAACGGGGCGAAAAGCGCCTTGTTGGCGGCTTTCATGTAGGCTTCCTGCGCGTCGATGGTGTTGTCCTTTACCCGGGCCATGAGACTGTTGTCCATCGTGCACATGCCGTCGGCGCTGCCGCTCTCGATGATCGCGCGGATGTTGGCGATCTGGCCGCTGCGGATCGTGTTGGGCAGCGCCTCGTGCTGGAGCAGGATCTCGTGGACGGCGCAGCGTCCCTTCGGAATGCGTTTGCAGAGCAGCTGGGCAACGACCCCGGCGAGGCAGCCGGCGAGCATGACGCGCACCTGGTTCTGCTCCTCGGCGGGGAAGGCGTTGATGATGCGGTCGACCGTCTTGGGTGCGTTGTTCGTGTGCAGCGTACCGAAGACGAGCATGCCCATCGAGGCGCAGGAAAGGGCGAGCTTGATGGTCTCGAGCTCGCGCATTTCGCCGAGGAGAAGGATGTCGGGATCGTGCCGCATCGCGCCCTTGAGTGCGTCGGCAAAGGTACGGGTGTGTTCGCCGACCTCGCGATGGACGATGATGGACTTCTTTACCGGGTGCACGAATTCGATCGGATCCTCGATCGTGATGATGTGGCGCGCCTGGTGCGTGTTGATGTAGTCGATCATCGCGGCGAGCGTGGTCGACTTGCCGCAGCCGGTGGGCCCGGTGACGACAACGAGGCCCTCGTTGAGGTGGCAGAGCTTCTTGAGCGCCTCGGGCAGCTTGAGGTCGTCGAAGGAAAGGATCTTGGACGGAATCTGGCGGAAGACGGCGGCCTGGCCCCAGTGATTGTAGAGGAAGTTTCCGCGAAAGCGCGCGAGCCCCGGGATCTCGTGGGCGAGGTCGAGGTCCTTGCGCTCGAGAAAATCCTCCCAGCGCGCGGGCGGGCAGATCTCCTTGAGGAAGGTTTCCATCTGCGACGCGCTGATCGGCGAATCCGAGAGGGGGGCGAGGGCGCCGGAAATGCGCGCCTTGGGGGGCAGGCCGACGGTCAGGTGCAGGTCGGAGCCGCCCTGATCGAGCATGGAGCGGAGGAGGGAGTCGAGTGCGGCCATGGTGTCAGGTGAGCTTAGCGCGAAGCTGGCGGTTGAGGATGTTCTGGCGGGCGGTATCCACAGAAATCTTACGCTGCTGATGGAGGTCAAAGACCACGTTTTCCATGAGGCACATGCCGTCCCTGAGGCCGGTCTCCATCACGTTGCGCAGGCCCTGGGTCTTGCCTTCGCGGATGAGGTTGGCCACGGCGGCGTTGGCCACGAGGATCTCGCAGGCGAGCACGAGGCCGCCGTCGGCCGACGGGAGCAAGCGCTGGCAGATGACGCCGCGAAGGCTCTCGGCCACGCTCGCGCGGATCTGGGTCTGCTGGGCCGGCGGGAAGACATCGAGCAGACGGTTGAGCGTGGTGGCGGCGTCGCTCGTGTGCATGGTGCCGATCACGAGATGGCCGGTCTCGGACGCGCTGATGGCCATTTCGATGGTTTCGAGGTCGCGCAGTTCGCCGATGACGATGACGTCGGGGTCCTCGCGGAGGGCGCCCTTGAGGGCGGAGGCGAACGACTTCGTGTGCGGGCCGACCTCGCGCTGGGTGATGTTGCAGCCCTTGGACGCCTGGACGACCTCGATGGGGTCCTCGACGGTGATGACGTGGTCCTCGCGCGTCTCGTTCAGCTCGGCGACGAGGGCGGCGAGGGTGGTGGTCTTGCCGGCGCCGACGGGCCCTGTGACGAGGATGAGGCCGTTGTGGTACGTGAGGAGCTTGCGCACGACGTCGATGTTGCGCAGTCCCAGTTCGTCGATCCGGGGGATGTGCGCGGGAACCATGCGGTAGGCGCCGGCAGGGCCACCCTTGTGCACCATCAGGTTCACGCGGTACCGGTGGGTGCCGTCGAGGGCGAGGGCGTAGTCAAAGTCCTTCCGGTCCAGAAACACCGCGCGCTGGTGCGGTGCGAGCAGCGCGGTGTTGAGGCGCAGCGCCTCGTCGCCCGACAGCAGGTGGGCGCTGAGGGGGAGGAGCTGGCGCTGCTTGCGGATGAAAGGTGCGGCACCGGCGGAAAGGTGCAGGTCGCTGGCGCCAAATTTTCCGGTGGCGACGAGCAGGTCGCGCAGGGCGGCGGCGAGCGCCTCGTCGTCCATGGCGCCGATCTGTTCAAAGGGAAACTCCGGCGCGCCGGCCGCGGCGGGTGGGCTGACGATGCGTGGCGCAAAGGGATCGGTGGTGGGCGGACCGGTAAGTGCCCGGGTCATGGCCTCGCCCGCGATGCGTTCGAGCGCTTCGAGGCCCGCGTCGCTGACGATACCGTCGTCGATCAGCTTTTGCGCAAAGGCCATCAACGTGGCGGCCTCGCCCAGGGATTTTCCCACTTCGGCGGCCTGGTCGAGGTCGAAAAGATTGTGCTCGGGTCCGAGTTGGACGAGCCAGCGGATTTCGTTGTTCATGGTGCGCCGGTTCGGCTCCTGCACCGTTGGCGCCAGAATTATGCAAGCCAAGCATGGGGAGACCCTTTTGAAAAAGTTTACGTGTTGATTACGATCTCGACGATGAAACCATTTGAGACCTCCGCGGTCCCCAAGAAAACTATGCCCACCATGACCCTCAGAACCCTGCTTCGTGGCCTCACTGCCCTCCTTCTGGCGGGCGCGTTGTCGTTTCAAACCGGTTGCCTTGTGGCCGCGGCGGGTGCCGCGGGAGCCGGCACGGTTGCGTACCTTCGCGGCGAGTTGTCGTCGACGCTCGACACGCCTTACGAAAATGCGGTCCGCGCGGCCAACCGCGGCCTGCAGGCGCTTGAGTTCGCCAAGATCAGCGAGAACAAGGACGCCCTCACGGCCATCCTCATCTCGCGCACGGCGGACGACAAGAAGGTCGAGGTCAAGGTCACCAAGGTCACCGAGTCGAGCACCCGCGTGCAGATTCGCGTCGGCATCTTTGGCGACGAGGCCCTTTCCCTGACGGTCCTTGACCGGATCAAGGAGCACCTCTGAGCCGGACGCGCGCCGCGGACGGCTCCGGCGGTCCGGCCGCGGTTTTTTTTCGGGGGAGCGCACTCCGGTTTGACTGCGGCACGCCGTGAATTAGCTGTGGGGTGATGCTTTCAGACCTCCTCCAGGATCGCGCAGCGCTTTATGCGGCCGGAGCGATGACGGCCGCCGAGCGGGAGAACTTTGAGCTCATGCTCGATTTTCATGAGGAGTTGCAGCGGCATGTTGCCGGCCTGCGGGACGCGATGACCGCGGTCACCCTCTCGACGCTTTCGAAGACCGTCGCGCCCTCCGAAGCGCTCAGGGAACGGGTGTTCGCGGCCATCGACCGGCAGGCGAAGCGCCCCGAGCCCGAGGCGGTGGTGGTGACCGGACCCGACCTGCTCGTCCATTGGGTTAACCCTGCCTTCACGGGCATGTGCGGCTATTCGCTGGATGAGCTTCGTGGAAAGAAGCCCGGAGCCTTGTTGCAAGGGCGTGACACCGACCCCGAGGCCCTGGGCCGCATCCGGGCCGCGTTGCGCGAACGCCGTGCCTGCCGGGAAACCCTCGTCAATTATCACAAGGACGGCTCGCCTTACCGGGTTGATCTGCGCATCGCGCCGGTGCTGGATGATGACGGGGCGCCGCTGTGGTTTGTCGCGAAGGAACGAAAGCTGGCGGACGTGCCCACAATGGGAGTGGGCTAGTCGCGGCGGCTGGGGCAGGGGCTGGTCGAGAACGGAACAAACCCCAGGCAGGAATGCCTGTGTCACGCGGACCGGCATCGGACCTGTTCGGTTGTTGCCAATCTTCGTGAAACGGGAATGGTGAGCGGTTTATACCACCATGCTGAGAAAGTTATTTGCGAAGCTGCGCGGAAAACTCGCGCCTTCCTCGAAGCCGGCCAAAGAAGGCCCCTCCACTCCCGCCAAGTCGAGCCCCCCCAAATCCAACGCCCGGTCGGGCGAAGGTCGTCGCGAACGCGGACCGCGAGCCGGAGGCCCCGGAAATGAAGGGAAAGGGCGCGGCGAACGACGCGAAGGCGGGCGTTCCCGATCCGAGGGCGGCCCGCGCGAGGAACGCTCTCCGAAAGGCGAGCGTGGCTCGCAGGGGCAGGGGGCCGGGCGCCGGGAGCGCACCGGAGGCCGGGGCGGCAAATTCGAGCGCAAGGAACGCCCGGCGCGCGACCAGAGCTTCGAACACCCGGGGACTGCGTCCCTCAAACCCGTCACGCCGGTCGAGATCCCCCCCCAGGACACCGCCTTTACAAAACTCGGCTTGAACGACGCGGTCGCGTTTTCCGTTGCCGAGAAGGGCTACACGGACCCCACCCCCATCCAGGCGCAGGCCATTCCCGTGGTGTTGGCCGGCAAGGACGTCATCGGCTCGGCGCAAACCGGGACCGGCAAGACCGCCGCCTTTGCCCTCCCGATTCTCCACCGCCTTGGAGCGCATGGCCGCATGCGCTGCCTCGTGCTCGAGCCCACGCGCGAGCTGGCGCTCCAGGTCGAGGAGGCCTTCCAGACCTATTCGAAGTACACCGACCTGACGACGACGATTGTGTATGGGGGTGTTGGATACGGAAAGCAGCGCGAGGACCTCCGCCGCGGCGTCGACATCCTCGCGGCCACGCCCGGCCGCCTGCTCGACCTGCTCGAGGACGGCACCACCCGCCTCGACGACATCGAGATCCTGGTGCTCGACGAGGTCGACCGAATGCTCGACATGGGCTTCCTCCCGGACGTGCGCCGCATCGTGAACAAATGTCCGGCCGCGCGGCAGACCCTTTTCTTCACCGCAACCCTGCCGCCGGAGATCGCCTCCCTCGCGGGCTGGGCGCTGCGCGACCCGGTCGAGATCAAGATCGGCCAGCGCCGTTCGCCGGCCGAAACCGTCGCCCACGCCTTCTATCCGGTCGTGGCCACGCAGAAATTCGACCTGCTGATCGAGCTCCTGCGGCGCACGGATTTCAAGAGCGTCATCATCTTCACCCGCACGCGCATGGGCGCGGATCGCATCGCCAGCCGGCTGGAGCGGGAGAAGCACACCGTCGGGGTGCTGCACTCCGACCGCAACCAACGCGAGCGCGTCGAGGCGTTGCAGGGCTTCAAGAACGGCACCTTCGAGGTGCTGGTGGCGACCGACATCGCCGCACGCGGCCTCGACATCGCCGGCGTGTCGCACGTGGTGAACTACGACGTGCCGGAGAATCCGGAAGACTACGTGCATCGCATCGGCCGCACCGGTCGCGCCCAGCAGACGGGAGACGCCTTCACGCTCGTTACCGAGGAAGACGTGCGCGACGCCCGCTCGATCGAACGCTTCATCGGGGCGAACATCGAGCGCAAGAAGATCGACGATTTTCCGTACATCTACTCCGCCCTTTTCGACGAGGCCGTCCAGGCCGCCGCGTCGCCCATCAAGCCGAAAAGCCGGCTCACGCGCGGCATGCGGCGCTGACGCCCTGGGGCGGTCGCGCATGTGGCGGGCCGCCTCAGTCCGCCGAGAAGCGGGCGATCTTCGCGAGCGGGTCGGCGATTTCGCGGTCGCTCCGGCAGCGGGGCATCTTGTCCTGGCCGCCCCAGCGGTTGTTCTCCTGCATCCACTGATCGAATACGCCCGGCATGACCAGCCGCACGAATGGGGCCTCGATCGCTCCGCCGCGCCGTTTCGCCGCGTAATCCCCGTGCATCCGCTGTAACACTGCGTCGAGTTCGACCGCCATGATCGGTCCCGTCGGGGTCTCCGCTGTGATGGGCTTGAGCTCCACCCACCACTCGTGCCGTCCGCGGCCCTGGCCCGTGACGGTGTTGGCAAAGAGCGGCGCAACGTGGAAGTTCATGATCGTCCAGTTGTGGCGGCGGCAGACGTCGAGCAGGGCGTCGGTCAGGGCCTTTTCCGTGATGCGTTCGCCGAACGCGTTGAGCTGAAGGCGCGTCCGGCCCAGGTGGAGCAGACGCGCTGGATTTTTTGATGTGAAACGGACGATGTCGCCGAGCACATACCGGGTGAGCCCGCCGGGTGTTGTGATGATCACCGCGTAGTCCATGCCCACGCGCACACCTTCGAGCGGCACGGCCTTGGTTCCGAGCAGATCGAGGCGTTTCTCGTCGAAGACGTCCATTGGCAGGAACTCGAAGAAGATGCCCGCATCGGTCATCAGGCGAAGTCCGGGGCCGCTGTCGGTGTCCTGGGCCGCGATGAAGCCCTCGGCGGCGGGGTAGACCTCGTGAAAGCGGGCCCGTGGACCGATCGCTTCGCGCAGTTCGTCGGCGAATGGTCCGAGCGGGGCGCCGCCGTGGACAACACACTCGAGGGCGCGCCACACCCCTTGGGCATTGGTCGAGCGTTCTCCGGGGCCGCCGGCTCGCAGTCGTTCGGCGAGCACGAGCAACCAGCTGGGGATGCCCGCGATCAGGCGGATATCGAGCGGGCGGGTGCGTTCAACGATCGCCTCGAGGCGCTCCGCCCAGCCGGCCATGCGCGAGATAGTGGTCCCCGGCTCGTAATAATGGCGTTCGACCCACGGCGGCAGGTGCAGGGCGGCGATGCCGCCGAGGTTGCCCAGCAAGGCCCCGTTGGGCGAGGAGTCGACGCGCCCGAGATTTCCGGAGCCGCCGAGGAAGAGGAAGCGTCCCTCGAAAATCCGGTGATGCCCGGTGCGTGCCGTGTAGGTGAGCAGGGCGTCGCGCGCCGCCTTTTGAAAGTGCGCGATCATCGCCTCGTTGACGGGCAGTCGCTTGGGCCGGCCGGTGGTGGTGCCCGACGACGCCGCGAAGAACCGGCAGCCCCCCGGCGCGAGCACGCCGGTTTCGCCGCGTTCGACTCGCGACAGGTACGGCTCAAACTGCTCGTAGGTGCGCAAGGGGACCTTGCGGTTGAATGCCGTGTAGGCAGTCGTTCCATCGATCCCGTGCTCCCGGCCAAAGTCGGTGCGGCCGAGGGAGTCGCTCAACGCCTGCCGCGCTTTGTCCTGAGCGGGAACGTCCGCCGACGATTGACGCAGGCGCCGGGCGGTCCGGGCGGTGAGCAGTCCGGCACCGAACTGAATCAGGCTTTTTGGCGGGACCAGCATCGTGCAATCGGTCGGCTGGCCTGAGGCAGCGCGCAGCCACGGCCTGCCGCAAGCGAAATCACGCCACGGACGGTGCCTTACGGGATTTTAACCGCGGGCGTTGCGAGCCTCGACGGACGGGCGCGATTCTTCGCCTCGCTCCGCGCGCCAAACCTGTTTGCCTGACGCCGCATGCCGCTCCCCCCCGTCCTCCACGAAGACGCTACGATGCTCGCGTTCGACAAACCGAGCGGGTTGCTCGTTGCTCCTGATCGCTGGGACAAGAAGCGCGAGAATCTGATGGGACTCGTCCATGCGGAGCTCGGGCGCGAGGTCGCCAATGTGCATCGTCTCGACGCCGACACCAGCGGCGTCCTGCTCTGTGCGAAAACAAAGGCTGCCCTGGATTTTCTGAGCGGCCAGTTCCAGGGAAAGACCGTCGAAAAAGTCTACCATGCCCTGGTGATCGTGCTTCCTCCCGACGAGGCGATGAAGGTCGTTGCGCCGGTGCGCGCCGACGACGGGAGTCTGCCGGATGTCTTCACGGTCGACCTCGCGTTGGACAAGGATGAGCTGAACCCAGGCCGCATGCGCATCTTCAAAAAGCGGGGCGGCAAACCGAGTGTGACCGAGTTTCGCACCTTGGAGCGGTTTGGGCGTTATGCGTTGGTGGAGTGCCGGCCGCTGACGGGACGAACCCACCAATTGCGCGTCCATCTGGCCGCCGCCGGTGCGCCGATTCTCAACGACCGGTTTTATGGCGTGCCGGGAACGGAGCTGCGGCTGTCGGACCTCAAGCGCGGCTACAAGGGGCGGGACGAGGAGAAGCCCTTGCTGGCGCGCCTCGCGTTGCATGCGAGCACGCTCGTCGTGAAGCATCCCGAGACCCGCGAGCCGGTGACCATTCGCTCCGAGCTGCCCCGGGACTTTGCGCTCGCGCTGAAGTATCTGCGGAAATTCGGCAGTGCGCCCCGGGGGCGTGGTCCGGCGGGACGGCGCGCCTGAGCCGCCGGTCATCCTTCCGCTTGCCCTGACGGCGGGCGTCGGCAGGCTCGCGTTCCCATGCTCAAGGTTTACCCCACAGAGTCCTCCCTCGTGGTTGTGGACGGCGCCGAGGTTCCGCGTGCCGTGTCGATGACCCTCGATCAATTGTTCGTTGCGGCGGATCCCGAGGCCGTGCTCCGGTCCGGGCTCGCCGGCGCGCCGCCCGCCAGCCTGCCCGCGCCGCTGCATGCGCCCCTCCAGTCCCAGGAAGTGTGGGCGGCAGGCGTCACTTATTTCCGCAGCCGCACGGCCCGGATGGAGGAATCGAAGGACGCGGGGGGCGGTACGTTTTACGACAAGGTGTATCATGCCGACCGCCCCGAGTTGTTCTTCAAGTCCACGCCGTCGCGCGTCGCCGCCCCGGGGGCTCCGGTCCGGATCCGGCGCGATTCGAAATGGAATGTTCCTGAGCCTGAGCTGACCCTCGCCCTCAACGCCGCGGGCCGGATCTTTGGCTATACGATCGGCAACGACATGAGTTCGCGTGATATCGAAGGGGAGAATCCCCTCTATCTGCCCCAGGCGAAGGTCTACGACCGCTCCGCCGCCCTCGGCCCCTGCCTGGTGGTGACCTCGGAGCCGCTTCCGACGACGACAGAGATAACCGTCGAGATCCACCGCGACGGCGTCGTCGCGTTCACCGGCAGCACGCAGATTGACCAGATCAAGCGCGGCTTCACCGAGCTGGCCGGGTTCCTGTTTCGCGACAACGTATTCCCTCACGGGTGCTATCTGATGACCGGCACGGGCGTGGTGCCGCCTGACGATTTCACGCTGCGCAGTGGCGATGAGATCCGCATCTCGATCGAGCCGATCGGCCTGCTCGTCAACCCCGTCGCCTGAAACCCGCCCCGCGCGTATCCAATTTTCCATGGCAAACGATTCCCTTCACGGCCTCAGTCTCGTCGCCGGCCGCCGCGGTGCCTCCGGCGGGGCGGTCTTTCGCGCCCACGATCCGGCGGCGGACGCACCGCTCGATCCGGCCTTTCACGAGGCGCAGGCGGCCGATATCGACGCCGCCCTCGACGCGGCGGTTGAAGCCTTCGCCCTCTACCGCCGTCAGCCGGCCGAGATGCGCGCGCGGTTGCTTGAAGCCATTGCGACGGAGATCGAGGGGCTGGGCGACGCCTTGCTGACGCGGGCGCAGCGCGAAACCGGCCTTCCTTTCGCCCGTCTGCAAGGCGAGCGCGGGCGCACGTGCGGGCAACTGCGTCTCTTCGCCGAAGTGGTGCGCGAGGGCTCGTGGGTCGATGCGCGCATCGACACGGCGCTTCCGGACCGTCAGCCGTTGCCCCGGCCCGACCTGCGGCGGATGCTTGTGCCGCTGGGTCCGGTGATCGTGTTTGGCTCCAGCAATTTCCCCCTCGCGTTTTCGGTTGCGGGCGGGGACACGGCGTCGGCGCTCGCCGCCGGGTGTCCGGTGGTTGTAAAGGCGCACCCGGCGCATCCGGGCACCTCCGAGCTCGTCGGAGAGGCGATCAAGCGGGCGGTCGCCGCCTGCGGTCTGCCGGCCGGCATTTTCTCGCTCCTGCACGGCGCGAGTCCGGCGGTGGGGGTGGCGCTGGTGCAGCATCCGGCGGCCACGGCGGTAGGGTTCACCGGTTCGCATCGCGCCGGCCGGGCGCTCTTCGACGCGGCGGCAGCGCGGAGCCATCCGATCCCGGTCTTCGCGGAGATGAGCAGCCTGAATCCGGTGTTCCTGCTACCGGGGGCGGTGCGGCAACGCGCCGCGGCCCTGGCCCAGGGGCTGTTGGGTTCCTTCACGTTGGGTGTCGGACAATTTTGCACGAAACCCGGCCTGGTGTTTGCCGTGCGCAGCCCGGAGACGGACGATTTCCTTGAAACGTTTGCCTCCGCCGTGCGCGCGGCGGCGCCGGGCGTGATGCTGACCCCGGGCATCCGGACCGCATTTGCCGAAAACAAGGAACGCCTCTCCCGCTTTCGTGGCGTGCGACCGTTTGCGGAGACGCAGGCGCCCACCATTGCAGGCGCTGAGGGGCGTGCAGGGGTGGCCACGGTCGCCGCCGCCGACTTCCTTGCGCAACCGGAGCTTTCGGCGCTGGAGGTATTCGGCCCGTACACGCTCGTCGTGCTCGCCGATTCGGAGGAGCAATTCGCAGCCTGCGCGCGGGCGCTTGAAGGCCAGCTCACGGCCACCGTTCACGGCGCCGCCGACGAGCTCGCCGCGGCGCAGCCCCTCCTTGCGGAACTCGAACAGAAGGCCGGCCGCGTGTTGCTCAACGGCTTCCCGACGGGCGTGGAGGTGTCCCCGGCCATGCACCACGGCGGACCGTATCCGGCAACCAGCGACACGCGCTTCACGTCGGTCGGCACGGCGGCGATCCTGCGTTTCGCGCGCCCCGTGTGCCATCAGAATTACACGGAGGCGCTTCTTCCGGAGGCGCTGCGCAACGACAATCCCCTCGGCCTGATGCGTCTTGTGAACGGTCGCCTCACGCGCGAGGCGGTGAAATAGGCACCGGGGAGGCCCGCTCGATCCCATGACGGCTCCAGTCGATTTCCTCGATTCAGGCGATCCGGAGATCTACACGCTGCGCACGACGGCACCCGGGCCGGCGGGCCGGCTGCCGCTGACACCCGACATGTTGCGCGCCGCCACGAGCGGCCACGTTTTCGGCATGACGCAGAACGCCGGCATGGGCTGGGATCCACGCAAGCTGCTCGGTCGGGAGTTTCTCATCCTCAGCACGCAGGGTGGCATCCGCGCCCCCGACGGGACGCCGGTGGCCCTGGGTTACCACACCGGGCACTGGGAAGTGGGCCTGCTGATGGAGGAGGCGGCGCGAACGTTCTCCGCGCACGGGGCCATCCCGTTTGCAGGCTATGTCAGCGATCCCTGCGACGGGCGGACCAACGGCACCGCGGGCATGCTGGACAGCCTCCCGTACCGCAACGACGCCGCCGTTGTATTTAGACGATTGATACGCTCCCTCCCGACCGGGCGCGGCGTGCTCGGCGTGGCGACCTGTGACAAGGGTCTGCCGGCAATGATGATGGCCCTGGCCGGCTCCCATCATCTTCCCTCGGTCCTGGTTCCGGGTGGGGTCACCCTGCTCGCCGAGGAGGCGGAGGACACGGCGAAGGTGCAGACGCTCGCGGCGCGTTTTGCCCACGGAGAGATCGGTCTCGAGTATGCCGCCGAGATGGGCTGCAAGGCGTGCGGCACGCCGGGCGGCGGCTGCCAGTTCATGGGCACGGCCGCGACGAGCCAGGTGGTCGGCGAGGCACTCGGCCTTACGTTGCCCCACGGTGCGTTGAATCCGTCCGGCGCTCCCATCTGGAGGGATCTCGCGCGCCGGTCCGCTCTTGCGCTGATGGCGCTCGAGCGCGCGGGCATCAAGACGCCCGATCTGCTCACGGAGGACTCGTTGCACAACGCCATGGTCGTACACGCGGCGTTCGGTGGATCGACCAACCTCATCCTGCACATTCCCGCCATCGCCCACGCGGCGAAGCTGCGCCGTCCCACGGTGGAGGATTGGACGCGGATCAACCGCCAGGTGCCGCGGCTGGTCGACGTGCTTCCGAACGGACCGACGCACTTCGCGACGGTTCAGGTCTTTCTCGCTGGCGGCGTGCCGGAAGTCATGCTGCACCTGCGCGAACTTGGGCTGTTGAAACTCGAGGCGCGGACCGTGACGGGACGCACCCTCGGCGAGAATCTCGCGTGGTGGGAGCGCTCCGAGCGGCGCCAGCGGCTGCGGGCAAAGTTGCAGGAACTCGATGGCATCGATCCGGACCGCGTGATCCTTGCACCGCCCCGGGCAAAAGCGGCCGGCCTCTCCAGCACGGTCACCTTTCTGCGGGGCAATCTCGCGCCCGAGGGAGCCTTGGTGAAGAGCACGGCGATCTCGCCCGCGTTGATCGGGCCGGACGGGGTTTACCTGCATGAAGGCCCGGCGCGCGTGTTCGGTTCGGAGGACGCGGCGATCGCGGCGATCAAGTCCACGGGGCCCGATGCGATCCAGCCGGGCGACGTTCTCGTGCTCGCCGGCATCGGTCCGGCGATCGGTCTGCCGGAAACCTATCAAGTGACGTCGGCCTTGAAATACCTGCCAAACGGCCAGCGGGTGACGTTGCTGACCGACGGGCGTTTCTCCGGAGTTTCGACCGGGGCTTGCATTGGTCACATCAGTCCCGAAGCGTGGGCCGGTGGACCGCTGGGGCGTTTGCGCGAAGGCGACCGCATCCGGGTGCGCATCGACACCCGCGCACTCGAGGGTTCGATCGACGTGGTTTCGGTGGAGGCCGATGAATTCGCCGCCCGTCCGCCCGGCGACTTCCTGCAACGGCATCCGCGGGTGCCGGATGACACGCGACTCTGGGCCGCGCTGCAAAGTGCCAGCGGGGGCAGCTGGGGCGGGTGTGTGTACGACGCCGACCGGATCGCCGAGTTGCTCGCGAAAGGACTGGAGGCGGAAGCCCGCGAGCGGGGCGCAAGCCCTTGATGCGCGGCCGCGGATCGGTCGGATCAGACCGATCCGTCTGATCTTTCCCGCCTCCGCCGGCTTGCGAGGAGGGCGGCAGTGGGTTATTTCAGCAGGTCTCGTTCTCCAACCCCTCAGCCCTATGAAAACCCCTTCGCTTCCCCGTCGTCGTTTCCTTCAGCAAGCCATCCTCGGTGGCACCGCGCTCGCCGCCTCACCCTGGTTGTCGGTCCGCGCGCAGGCAGTTCCCGGGCGCAAGCTTGGAGTCGCCCTGGTCGGCCTTGGCAGTTACAGCACGAATCAGCTTGGGCCCGCTCTGCGTGAGACGACCCATTGCCGTCTGGCCGGTGTTGTGACCGGATCGCCCGAGAAGGGAAGGAAGTGGGCGGCTGACTACGGTTTTCCCGAGTCGTCGATTTATGGATACGAGACGATGAACCGCATCGCGGATAACAAGGACATCGACATCGTCTATATTGTGACCCCGCCGGGGCTGCACGCCGAACACGCGATCGCTGCGGCGAAGACCGGCAAGCACGTCATCTGTGAAAAGCCGATGGCCAACACGGTTGCCGAGTGCGACGCGATCATCGCGGCCTGCCGGCAGGCCGGCGTGCGGCTTGGTCTGGGTTATCGCCTTCATCACGACCCGAACCACCTCGCGCTCAAGCGTCTCGTGGACGAAAATACCTACGGACCTTTCATGCGCATGAACGGTCAGCACAGCTTCCGACTGGGGCTTCGCAACGGCGTGAAACCGTGGCGCGCGGAGCACAAGCTGGCCGGTGGGGGACCGCTGATGGACGTGGGCATCTACGTCATTCAGGCGGCCTGCCTGGCGAAGGGCGAGGCGTGGCCGGTGGCGGTGACGGCCCGCGAGGAGCCGAAGACGCGACCCGACTTCTTTGTCGATGTGGAGGAAACCCTGAATTTCCGGCTCGAGTTTGCCGACGGGGCAGTCTGCGAGGCGCTCACGAGCTACGAGCTTCGCGGCAACCAGTTTCGTGCCGAGGCGGAGAAGGGCTGGTTCGAGTTGCAGCCGGCGTTCTCCTACCGGGGCATCAAGGCCACGACGAGCGAAGGGCCGCTCGATCTGCCGGTCATCAACCAGCAGGCCGCGCAGATGGATGACTTTGCGCAGTGCGTGACCTACCGGCGCGACACGCCCGTGCCGGGTGAGATGGGCCGGCGGGACATGGTGATCATCGAGGCCATCTACGAAGCGATGCGCACCGGCCGCCGGGTCGAGGTCGTGCGGAGCTGAGGTGTAGTGAAGGAGCGGCGACACTTTTGTCGCCGGGTTTGGTGGAAGGCCGACGCGCGAATGCTGTTTGGCACCAAACCCGGCGACAAGAGTGTCGCCGCTCCTTCAGCCGATCGCCTTCAGCCGAGCTGCTGCAGGGCTGCCTCTGCGCGCTGTTTGGCGCTTTCGTCGTGTTTCTCACGCGTGGGCAGGGCGAGGCCGCGCTCGAAGGCCTCGCGGGCTTCGCGTGAGCGTCCGGCGGCGAGATAGGCGAAGCCGAGTTCCAGGTGGTGGGCGACCGTCTCGGGGGCGAGGTCGACGGCGCGTTCCAAGTGACGAATGGCGGCGGCGGGTGAGGCGTCGGGCAGGCCGCCATAGATGAGATCGACGAAGAACCGCGTGGCGGCGCCGAGCGAAGCCACTTCGTAGTGCCAGCGGCCGAGCACGTGGTGCGCCCAGTCGTAGTTGGCGTCGAGCTCCAGCGCCTGCTCGGCCTGCTGCCGCACCAGGCGTGAGTACTGGATCTTGGTGCGCGTGTCGCTGTAGAGGGCGAGCTTGCCATGACTGATCGCAAGGGAGAGGACGATCTCCGGGTTGCGTGGATCGAGGGCGTAGGCGCGTTCGGCGTAGTCGAGCGCGAGACGGGCGAGGCGGCGTTTTTCCTCCACCGTCTTGGCATCGACCTCGGAGTCGGAGTAATAACGGGCGATCCGTTGCAAAATGAAAGGGTCGTCGGGGCGCTCGCGCTCGGCCTGGAGGAAGTGCGTCAGAGCGGCGCGCGTGTCGAGGCGTTGCTCGGCCTCCAGACCAGCGCGCACGCGTGAGTCAGCCGAATCGTCCGCTGTCAGGACCGATGCGAACAGGACGAAGACGAGGGCCAGGGTACGGGGCGGAGAGAGGCGCATGCTTTGGGTACGTTCCGACGGTGCCTGTGGTTGCATGTCACCCGCACCATGGATGTGCTTGCTGGGTGTCCGAACCGACTGTCCTTGTCTCGTTGGAGGTGCAACCGCTTGATCTCCCGCTGCTAAGTCCGTTTGGCATCTCCGGAGGGTCCCAGTCCGTGGCACGAAACGTTCTTGTCGTTGCCCATCTCGCCGACGGAACGCGGGGGTGGGGTGAGGCAGCGCCCCTGCCCGCCTATAACGGCGAGACCCAGGCGCTTGTGCTGGAAACATTTACCGCCGGCGCTTTGGCCGTGAAAGGGCGTGATGCCAGCGATTGGCGTACGTTGGCATCGGTGTTTCGCGCCGCAGGTGGGGCACGTTGTGGATCTGCTCAGGCAGGATTCGAGACGGCAGTGCTGGACGCCCTTGCGCGCCGTCGGGGTGAACCCCTCTGGAAAGTGTTTGGGGGTGTGGGCACCGAGTTGGAGACGGACATGACGGTGACAACCGGATCCGTGGACGAGGCGAGGAGCGCTGCGCGCGACATTGTCCGTCGGGGGATTCGCATCGTGAAAGTGAAGATCGGCGGTCCGGGCGGCCCGGCGCATGATCTTGAGCGAATCGCTGCGGTGCGCGAGGTCTCGCCGGAAGCGCCGCTTGTTCTCGATGGGAACGCCGGACTGTCCCGGGCCGACGCTGCCGAGTTGGTGAGAGGATTGAAAGCGCGCCGTATCGCGCCCGCGCTGCTGGAGCAGTGGCTGCCCAAGGGCGATCTGCGGGGCATGGCCGCGCTTCACACCGAGACGGGTTGGGCGGTGGCGGCCGACGAAAGCGTGGTCACCCCGGGCGATGCGCTCCGTGTGGCGCATGCGGGGGCCGCCCAGGTGATCAACATCAAGCTGATGAAGGCGGGCGTGGCGGCGGCGATGGATGTCGCGGCCATCGCGAAGCAGACGGGGCTCGGACTGATGATCGGCGGTAACGTGGAGTCGATGCTCGGGATGACCATGTCCGCCTGCTTTGCCGCCGGGACGGGCGGCTTCACCTACGCCGACCTCGATACGCCGCTGTTTCTTGCCACGAATCCCTTTGCAGGCGGTTTCGACCTGGAAGGCGCCCGCGTATCCGTGGCGCGGATTCTCGCTGGGCACGGGGTGACGCCGCGCCCAGCAACCCGGTGACGTTGTTACTCGGGCTTCTTCGTCGGCAAACCTGCCGCCACCCAGTCCTTGTAGCCCCCGGCGTTGGCGACGGTCTTGCCTTCCTTGGCGAGGATTTCGGCGGCCTGGCCGGAGCGGTTGCCGGTGCGGCAATAGAGGACGATCGGCTTGTCGCCGGCCTTTTCGAGAAACGCCTTCCATTGTGTGCGGTCTCCGCGCAGATCGCTCAGCGGAAGCAACACGGCGGGCGCCGCGACGCCGTCTTTCCATTCGGCAGGCTCGCGCACATCGACGAGGATGGCCTCGCCTGCAGCCACTTTCGCGGCGGCGTCCGCGGGTGCGATTTTCGGGGTGTCGGCGAGCAGATGACTGAGACCGAAGAAGGCGGCGACGCCCGCAAGGAGGAGGGAGGACTTTTTCATGAAGGAGAACCTATGCGGATTGAAGGCGTGTGCAAATGGAACGCGGCGGCGGACTATTTGGCCGGGGGAGCGTCCGCGACGGAAACGCGAATGACGCCGCGCCAGTCGCCCTGGTTGTAGCCAACGGCTTGGTCGTCGGGATAATGGGCCTGCAGTTTGGCGCGCAAGGCAGCCGACTGGTCCGCGGGATCGCCGTGGCACGCGAGGCATTGCGCGATCACGGCGACGGGCTTGTAGACGCGCCAGTGGGCGGTTTCCCCGGCGCCTTCGACGCGTTGGATCAGAAGTCCTGGGGGACGTTCGCCGTCCTTGAGGAGCCGATCGACGTGGTCGAGCACCCGTTGCTCGGCTTCGTCCGGCGCATTGGCCGGGCTGCGTAGTTTCAGGCTGGTGCGTTTCACTTCGGTTATTCGAGGCAGACCAGCGACGGTGCCTCGGGTGACGGGAAGGGCCTTCAGGTGGCAGACGTCGACGGCGTTCTCGGGCCCGCCCTTGGCGGTGGCGGTGGCGACTTCTTGCAGCAGGGTTCCGGCGAGCCGGTTGATGGCGCTCTCGCCCAGACGGCGAATGTCGGCGACCTCCGGGGAATCTGCGTTGACGAGACGGGTTGCGGGTGGGCTGGCCTTGTCGGCGGCGAAAACAAAGGCGCCGGACGCGGCGCCGATTCCGAGCGCGAGCAGCGCCACGGAACGGAGTTTTTGGGTGGACGTTTTCATGGGGAGACGGCGGAGCGTTCGGATTTGCGGTTGGCCATGTAGTAGAGGACGGGCACGGCCATGCGGCTGATGAGGAGGGAGGCGATCTCGCCAAACATCAGGCTGATGGCGAGGCCTTGGAAGATCGGGTCGGCGAGGATGACGCTTGCACCCACGACGACCGCCAAGGCGGTGAGCAGCATGGGGCGGAAACGCACGGCACCGGCCTCGACAACGGCGTCGCGCAACGGGAGGCCGTGGGCGCGGCGCAGCTCGATGAAATCGACGAGGATGATGGAATTGCGCACCACGATGCCCGCGCCCGCCATGAAGCCGATCATCGACGTCGCGGTGAAAAAGGCACCGAGCGCCCAGTGCGCGGGCAGGATGCCGATGAGGGAGAAGGGAATCGCCGCCATGACGACGAGCGGGGTCACGTAGCTGCGAAACCAGCCGACCATGAGCATGGCGATGAGCACGAGCACGGCAGCGAAAGCGAGGCCGAGGTCGCGGAAGACCTCGAGCGTGATGTGCCACTCGCCGTCCCACTTCATCGCCGGTTGGGTGTCGTCGAAAGGCAGCGTGAAGTTGAACACCTTCAGTTTCACGTCGGTTCCGCCGAACGTGCGTGCGTCGATTTTCGCGAGTTCCTGATTGATGGCGAACAACGCATACGCGGGGCTCTCGACCTCGCCGGCGACGTCGGCGGTGACGTACGTGACGGGCTTGAGGTTCTTGCGGTAGAGGTTGCGCTCGCCCGCGGTGCGCTCGATTCGGACCAACTCGGCGAGCGGCACCAGCCGGCCGGGGGCGGTCGGGCTGGCGATCTGCAGATCGAGCAAGGCCTCGGGCGCGTTGCGCGCCGCCGGGGGCAGCTCGAAGACGATCGGCACGTCCTCGCGTTCCTGAGGCAGGTGCAGCAGGTCGGCTGGCAGGCCCTGCGCGGCGAGGTGGAGATGCCGGGCGACGGTCTCCTCGCTGATCCCGTGAAAGGCGGCCTTCTCCTTGTCCACGAGGTAGCGGATCTTCGGTTGGAGAGCTTCGACGTACCAGTCGAGGTCCACCACGCCCTTGGCCCGCTCCATGATGGCGCGCACTTCCCGGGCAAGTGCGATGCGCTGCTCCTCGTCGGGGCCGTAGATCTCGGCAACGAGCGATTGCAGGACGGGCGGACCGGGAGGGACCTCCGCGACCGCCAGCGCGGCGCCATGGCGAACGGCGATCGGCGCAACCAGCGTGCGGATGCGTTTGGCGATGTCGTGGCTCTGGGCCGAGCGCTCGCCCTTGCCCACAAGGTTGACCTGTATGTCGGCGACATTGGGGCCCCGGCGCATGAAGTAGTGACGGACGAGTCCGTTGAAGTTGAACGGCGACGCAGTTCCCGCGTAGATCTGGTAATCGCGCACCTCGGGTTCGTTGCGCAGGGCGGCGGCCATCTCCTGGGCGATGCGCGTGGTTTGTTCGAGCGTGGTTCCCTCCGGCGTATCGATGATGAGCTGGAACTCCGACTTGTTGTCGAACGGCAGCATCTTCACCTGCACGAAGCCGACGGCGACGAGGGCCATCGCCCCCAGCAAAAGACCGACGATCACAGCGAGGAACGTCCACCGCCACCCGGTGTGATCGAGCAACGGATCCATGACCCGGTGGTAAAGCCGGGTAAACCAGTCGTCCGGGGCGTGGTCAGGATCGTGGCCCGAGGCGTCGCCTCCACCCTGGCCGCCTTTGCCGAAACGGCGCCCGAGCACGCGCACTGCTGCCCAGGGCGTGACCGTGAACGCGATGACCAGCGAGAAAAGCATCGCTGCGGTCGAACCCAGCGGGATGGGACGCATGTAGGGCCCCATGAGCCCGCCGACGAAAGCCATCGGCAGGATGGCCGCGATCACGGCCCACGTTGCGAGGATGGTCGGGTTGCCAACCTCGTCGACGGCTTCCAGCGCGACCTGGCCGATCGTCTTGCGTTCCGAGCCCGGCAGGCGCGTGTGACGCACGATGTTTTCCACGACCACGATCGCGTCGTCGACGAGGATGCCGATCGAGAAAATCAGCGCGAAGAGCGTGATGCGATTGAGGGTGTATCCATAAAGGTAGAACACCAGAAGCGTGAGCGCGAGGGTCGAGGGGATCGCGAGCAGCACGACGAGTGACTCCCGCCAGCCGAGAAAGAGAAGAATCAGGATTGCGACGCCGAAGACCGCGATGGCCATGTGCAGGAGCAGTTCGTTGCTCTTTTCCGCCGCGGTGTGGCCGTAATCCCGGGTCACCGTGAGCGAAACGTCGGAGGGCAGGAGCGTGCCGCGCAAGGTTTCGACCTTGGCGAGAACATCCTCCACGACGGAAATGGCGTTCGCGCCCGGCCGCTTTGCCACGCTGAGCGTGACGGCGGCCTCGAGATCGGGGGCGCCGCCTTCGCCGTGGAGCACGTAGTCGGAAGGTTCGGCGGCGTCGTCGCGAATGACGGCAACCTCGCGCAGGTGGACGGGTTTTTCGTCGAAGACGCCCACGACCACGTCGCCCACGTCGTCCGTCGTGGCGAGAAACCGGCCGGTTTCGAGCAGCAGTTCCTCGTTCGCGAACGGGCGGGAACCCGAAAGCGTCTGCCGATTGGCCTGCTGAAGCGCTCCGATCAACGCGTCGGGAGAAAGGCCGCGGGCAGCGAGGGCGGCCAGGTCGAGTTGCACGCGAACGGCCCGGCGACCGCCACCGATGAGATTGGTTTCCGCGACCTGCGGGATCGATTTGACCGCATCGTCGATCTGGGCGGCGAGCCGGCGAAGTGTGAGGTGGTCCTGTGTGCGGCTGTGCAGCGTGAGGGCGAGAATCGGCACGTCGTCGATGGTGCG
>CAYOSX010000002.1:0-63868 GCA_964406745.1 uncultured Opitutus sp. | reverse complement strand
CATAAGCCTCTATTTTGGCAAACGCCAGACCCGTGCGCCGGCCTGCAGCCGGGATAACAACGCCAGAGTCTGTTCAACCTGTTTTTCCTCCACCCCCTCCACCACCTGGGCCACGACGGCATCATAACGCGGACCGACCCGGCGCCAGAGACGCCGACCGGCGGGGGTCAGGGTGATTCGGTATATCCTGCGGTCCTTGGGATCATCCGTGCGCTTCACCAAGCCGGCCCGCTCGAGCCGGTCCAGCAACCCGGTGACATTGGAACGGTCGACCACCAGGCGATCGCCGAGCTCCCTCTGGCTCAGGCCGCCTTCGGTGCGGCCGACGACATTGATCACATTGAACTGGGCTGCGGTCAGGCCAAGGGGACGGAAGAGGCGGTGACTCTCCCGAAGGAAGAGATCGGCCGTCGCCATGATTTCGCGGATCAACCGGGCGCCCGGGGCATCTTGCATGGAATCGGTTGTTGTCTCATCTGTTGATATGTCAACTTTTATTTGGGAGGCCACTGCCGGACATCACGAGCCAAGGCGGCAAAGCCGGGAAAGTCGTTCTCCAGTCGCCGTGGGTCGCGGGCAATACGCCGCGCTTCCTGCAATGCCCGATGGGTCTCGTGGGGAAGACTCGGGCGGTCCGTACCGTACACGCGTATCTTGAGGTCGGCCCGGGTGTAGGGCGCCCTGCCTTTTTCCTGTCCCTTCACCCAGGCTGCCTCCGTGACGACCGACTCTCTTCCACACAGGTACCAGGCCTCAATGGCGGGAACGGCAACGCCGAGCGCCCGGAGCACCCGTTCACGTCCGCGCGCAGGGGGCAGCCGCTTCGTCGTCTGGCGGTACGCAGCGGATAGCTGGCACAGCCGGCATCGGGGATGGAAACCCGTTCCCGAATCATGATCGGCCGCATGCACCACCGAGTCGTCTGAATCGACGACCACCGCCAGCGCGTCCGCATCCGTTTCGAAGTGCAGATGCCGCACGACCGCGGGCAGGACCTGCAAGACATTCGGCCATCCTCGCGCTCGCAGCGACGGTTCAACGCGAACCACCCGGCGCTTCAAGACAGCTTCCACCAATACAAGCAGCGCCGCTTCATCTGCAGGCGATTCCGAGAGGACAGCCAGCTTCATTCGGAGGAAGGAACTCCGCCTATGATGCCGGCGTACCACATGTCACCGAGCGCTCCTTCTTCCAGCAGCGCGGCGAGATCCTTTTGCTCAGACAGCCGGGAAAACGTGGCGGCACACCCTTTCTTTGCGGCAACCACGACCTCGTCGGGATGATCTCGGAACAGGTCGAGCAGGTAGGGTGAATGCGTGGTCGCGATTACCTGCACAGGGTCCCGCTTGAGACCAAAGGACTCGGGGTGGCTCAACCGGTAAAGGATGTCCCTAACCTCCCGCAGGAGACGCGGATGAATACCACGATCCAATTCCTCGATACACGCAATCGACGGGGGCGAGGGATCGTGGGCCAGGAGGAGAAACGCGAGCAGGTAAAGGGCTCCCTGCGAAACATCTTCCGCCGCGACACGCCCACCCCCGGCCAACGACAACATCAGACGGATCCGCCCATCATTGGCTGGCTCGGTTTCAATGGCGGTGAACTCGGGGAGAATACGGGTGAACTCCGCGGACATTTCAGCGTAGGCATCAGGATGCTTCTCGCGTCTCGTGGCGAGCACCGCCGCGAGATTGCCGCCATTCAGCGAGAGTTCCCCGCCATCCTTGGCCATCGCCGTCATCTCCATGGCGTGATGATCCAAGACATAGCCCCGCGCGCGCAGCACCCAACCGCGCAGGCCCGCCCAGTCGTCGCCACCCTCGCCGTGCGGCCGCGGCAGAACCTGAAGGCGATCGCAATGGGGGTCCACCACTCCGCTGATCACCGCCTCAAGCCCGTCGTAGGGAGGCTCGAAATGGAAGGTGACTTCAGGGCACTCCGCCACGCGCTCGTCATCCAGCTCTGGACCGTTCAACGGCAGCTTGGCGAGCAAACGCAGGCGCAGAATCGCCTGAATGAGACTTGTCTTGCCCGAACCATTCGGGCCGATCAGCAGATTGAAACGTCCAAGGGCAAGCTGCGCGTTGCGCAACGCCTTGAAGTTCCGGAAGGCCACCGAGGCGATCATGTCCCGAGGCTGCTCGCTCCCCGACACCAACGCAACCGGCGAATGGTCATTGCGCGAAGGCGCGACCGGTCAGGTGCCGTTCAAAGCGCGCACCAACAGATCCCGAAGGCGGGACGTCCCGATGTTCTCCAGCGATCCGTCGAGCACGAGGTTCTCCGACAACGGGGTGTAGCCGAGGGCATCGATCTCGTCGGTGAGCAGTTTCAGGGTGCGCAAATTCCCCGCCAGACGATCCCGCGCGCCCAGCTGCAGCCGCAAGGAAAGTGGCTGGGACCACACGCTGACTCCCGGCTGATGTTCGATGATTCCGTTACCGAGTAGACGGACCGTCGGCGAAATGACCGCCAGATCCTTGATCACAAAGTGATTTTCAGACGTACGCTCGATCTGGACTGCCAGTTGGTCAAAGTTCACCGCCGCAAGATCCGTGGTCAACTCACTGGCTGCCCGGAGACGCTCCGAATATTTCAGAACGCGCTCATCACCCGTTGCCAGGCCGATCAGGCCCGCCATGCTGGCAAGCCGGGTTCCAGCACGCGCGTACTCGGAGATGTCGACCGACAGCGCCCGCAACGTCCCGCCACGACTGTTGAGCGTCATCGCTCCCGAGGCCGTGTCGACCAACCCTCCAAGATCGCGCGACCTTCCGGAAAATCGCGAAACCACATCAAACTTGCCCTCCAGGGGCGGAGGCGCGCCGGGATTCAAACCACGGAGAACCGGCCCCGGGTCGAAGCCATTCACCGTCATGTCAGCCTGCAATGAATACATCTCCGGATGAACCGGGTCAAAGGTGACACCGCCCCCCAGCTTGAACATGCCTCCGTCGCCCAACGCCGCACTGATATCCTCCACAACCAAGGCGGATGGCCCGAGACGGATCGAGCCCACAACATCGTGCGCAATCGCATCGGGCGCGTAATACACGCGCTTGAGATCGAGCGCGATGCGCCCCACGAACCCCTCCCAGGCGGGCGACGGCGGATTGGCTTCGACGTCATGGGCCGGTGTGGGTGACGCGAGACCTGCGAGCGCACCCAACACCTGAAGGTCCTGCACGTGGAGTGTCCGGCTTGAAAGTTGGGCGGTCACTTCCTGCTTGTCCGCCAGCGGTTTCATCGCCGCGACCAACTGCAGATCCGACACGCGTTCCGCACGACTCACCGTGACGGGAAGTTTCAGGTCGACGCTTCCGTCGGCCAGCACATCGGCGCGCAGTTCGCCGGCGACGGCAGGCAGAATCTCACCGGACGACTGCAATGCGGAGAAGGCAAAATCGACGCCGATCTCGTGGCGATGGCTCAACCGCAGGTTGAACGTGGCCCGGGCATCTCCGTCCTCCAAGGTCGGATACGCAGCAGCAAAAGGTTGTGTGGACAACGCAGCAAGGTCGGCCTCCACCGAGCCGGTGGCCTTGATGGGTTGATCGCGTCCGAGCGCCTGCCCCATGAGGGTCTTCAAGGTCACGAGTTGCGCTCCTCCGCTTCGCATCGAAACCGTGGTCAACTCCGCCTGCCACCCTTGCGGTGTGTAGTCCGCAGATCCGGCCAATTCGACGTCCACCCCCGCAAGAAGAGCGCGTCCGTCTTGCGAGACGGCCAACCCGTTCGCCGCCAGCGGAGCGGTGGTCCTGAGGGAGAAACGCCCTCCCCGTGCGGTCGCAAGCAACTCTCCGCGCAGGGCTTCGCCTTCGATGGCATACCCTTTTGCCCATGGCTGAACCCATCCCCACGGAAGGCCCTGAAGCGAAATCCTCATCAGGTCACGGGCCGGCTCCGCCACCCGCAGTTCACCCGTGCGCCGATCCCACTCCAGCCCTTGTAGCGCCTCGATGCGGGCAACGGGATCGTTTCCGGTGAACGTCGCCCCGAATCGTTTGACGTGGATCAGCGTGCCATGCCCGGCCACGTCGAAGTCCGCCGCTATTTGCACGGAGCCCACCGGAGCCAGCTCCGGCGAGATCGCTTCCAAGCGTTCCATATTCGCGGCCAGCGAGCCTTCGGTCTGCAATTCGCTGAACCCGCTGTCCACCTCGTAGGTGCCTGTTCCAACCACGGCAAAAATCGGCAGGGGCCGTCCCAGCGTGAAGGGTGAAAGATCGCCTTCCTTCATGTCCAGGCTCCATGAGCCCGCGACTGACGTCCCGTCCACGGGCAAGGTGCCCTTGACCTCGGCGAGCGACCGCACCGCCGAGCGAAGGTTGACCCCGTACGACTCACCCTGCGCATCCTGACGCGCCAACAAATCAAACGTGAGCCGTGCCCCATTCGGAGCCTGTGGACCGCTTGCGGTCGCGACGACGGTCGCCTCGATCCGATCAAAGGTGCGCGGTGTATCCATTCGTGCCACCAGTTCACTGCGGGTATCGAGCTGGTTGACCCGCACGCTCGGATCATCAACCGCCACCGTGGCGACGAGCGTGAATCGACCTTCCGATCCCGAATGCAGATGTCCGCCCGTCAACAGTACGCGCGCCCTGCCAGGCGCCTGGCCTGCGACCACGGGG
This sequence comes from uncultured Opitutus sp., assembly GCA_964406745.1. Lineage (GTDB taxonomy): Bacteria > Verrucomicrobiota > Verrucomicrobiia > Opitutales > Opitutaceae > CAMAXB01. The sequence continues at coordinate 59,231 of CAYOSX010000002.1, read as the reverse complement.
AAGATGATCTCGCCCTCGAGTTCCGCCGAGTCGACTGCGAGGTCAAACGGGAGATCCAGCAGCGAAAAGATGCCATGGAATCCTTCACTGAGAACAACCGGCGCATTCGCGTCAGTTACCCCTGCTGTCGACGCCGCAAGCAAAGCGGGCAAGCCCGCCAATGCCCGCGCGGGCTCGATCGCTTTTACGGCGTACCGGCGACGCGGCGCCGTGAGATCAAGGGTCCATCCCTTCGCGACCACGCGGCGGACGTCCACAGACTCCCGCAGTGCAGATACGACTGGAAGATCGGCCTCAAGGGAGGGAACAGTCAGGCGATAACCGTCTCCCTGAACCCGGAGCTGCTCCACCTGAACCCGGCCCAAGCCGATTGAAAGCGAGCCAATTTCGCCCGCTATCCCGTTCTGCCCCTTGAGTGCCCGCCGAGCCGCCCAGGTTTGGAAAACTGAGGAAAACGCCGTCGCGACGGCGAGCACCACGATCCCGGCGATGAGGGCGAGGCCGGTGAAGAGCGGACGGGGAAACTTCATGCGCAGGAAAGACACCGATGGAACGCGATCGGCCATCAAACCTTGGGTGAAATACCCTCAAACGCGAGCCCTGGATACGAACGTATCAGGGCGCCAGCAGCGCCTCCACATCACCGACGGCACGACGGAGCGTGGCTAGCGCCACGTTGTAGCGATAATTGGCCTCAATCTGATTGGTGCGCGCCTCCGTGAGGGCCACGCGCGTCTCGAGGACATCCAGTTGCGTGGCGGAGCCTGCCGCGTAGCGGGCGTCAGCCAATCGCAGGGCCTCTTCGGCCTGCTCCACCACCTTCTGCGCCGCCTCTGCCAGCTCGGCACCTTCCTGGAGGGAGGAGATTGCGCGGCGCACTTCCACCTCGACGGACAGGGTCTGCTCGGCAGTCGTCAAGCGTGCCTGCTCCAATTGCGAACGCGCCTGAGCCACCCGGCCGCGCGTGGCACGTCCATCAAAGACCGCCCAGCTTGACTGCAAGCCCACGGTCCAGCCGTCGACCGAGTCGCTGAACCGATCCGAGTTGCCCGCCTTTCTGAGCTGATAGCCTCCCACCACCGCCAGGTCGGGGCGATACCCGGACTTTTGAAGGTCCACGCCGACTTCGAACGCTTCCTCGAACTTGGACAGGCTCTGGAGTTCAGGCCGGCTGGAGAGGGCCGTGCGAATCGAGGCCTGCAGGTCATAGGGAATGGGCGTGAAATCCAGAGTACCCACGAACTCCGGCACTTTCGTGACGTTGTCCAGCGAAGGGTTGATGAACCCCAGGGTCTGCCGCAGGACGTCAATCGCGATGCGATACTGGTTGCGCGCGCGGATGAGGGGAGCCTGCGCATTGGCGACCGCAACCTCGGCGCGAAGCACGTCGAAGTTCGACACCGAACCTGCCTCGAAGCGGTTGCGCGCAGTCTGGAGCTGTTCTTTGAGCAGGTTGACGTTTTGTTCCTGCACATCGATCTGCTCCCGGGCGAGAAGCACGTCGTAGAAACGGGTTCGAACGTCGAGGAGAGCGTTGTTCACCACCGCCTGGAGATCAAGCAGGGCGGCTTCGCGCACGAGGCGCTGCAAGTCCAGGGCCGCACTCACTCCTCCGCCGGAGTAGAGGATCTGGCGCACGTTCAGCGCGATGCTCCAATTCTCGTTCGAGCCGTTGGCGCTTTCCTGACGAAGTTCGTCATCAGTACGCGTGTAGCTGGAATCGAGCGACGCGTTGGGCAGCGCCTGGGCCTTCACCTCGACGATCAGGCCCTCTTGCTCCCGGATCCGCTCACGCGCCTGGCGAATCGCGAAGTTGTTTTCCAAGGCGAACGTGATGGCACCGCGCAAGTCGAGACGTTCGGGCACATCGGGGACCGCCTGTTGCGATCGTGCGCCCGCGGCGGCGAAGAGGAATGTGGCTGAAGCCAGGAGGAATCGTACCTTCATGTTACTTTGCGAGAGGTTGCAGGGCGGGCAGCGTCGGCGGTTCATCCGCCGGGACGCCGGCATGCCGGGAGCGGTCCTTGGCAATCAGCATATAGAACGCAGGCACCACGAACAGAGTGAAGACGGTCCCGATTGCCATGCCGACGACAAGCACCCAACCGATGCTGTTGCGGGCCGCGGCGCCCGGTCCCGTGACGAAGATCAACATCATGTGTCCGAAGACGGTCGCAGCGGAGGTCATCAGCACGGGACGCAAACGGGTGGCCGCAGCACGCCGGATGGCGTCGAGCTTTTCAACACCCTCCTCTTGAAGTGCGTTGGCAAATTCCACGATAAGGATGCCGTTCTTTGCAATCAGGCCTACCAGTGTAATCAGACCGATTTGCGAATAAATGTTCAGCGACGTCTTCCAGAGAAAGATCGGAAGCATCGCTCCCACCAACGCGAGTGGCACCGATCCCAGAAGAATCACGAAGGGATCGCGGAAGCTGTTAAACTGAGCGGCGAGCACGAGGAAGATGAGCAGAATCGCCAGCGCAAACGCCTGCCACAAGGCCGCGCCTTCGTACCGGAGCTGACGGGACTGGCCGCCGTAATCGATCGAGTAACCCGGCGGCAGAATCTCCTCCGCCTTGGCCTCGAGTTTCTTGAGGGCCGCGTCGATGCTCGGGCCGACGCCCGTGATCTTTACCGCGTTGAGCTGCTGGAAACGATTCAGGCCTCGCGGCTGGACCGACTCCTTCAACGTCGCCACGGTCGAGAGCGGTATGAGCGTTCCGGAGGGTCCCCGGATATGATAGTTCAAGAGCTGGCTCGGATTCAGACGCTGGCTGCGTTCGACCTGAGGAATGACCCGGTAGCTGCGGCCGTCGTTGACGAAGCGATTCACGTAACCGCCGCCCAACATCGAACCGAGGTCACGGGCCACATCGCTGAGATTAAGCCCCATTGCCGCCACTTTGTCGCGATCGATGTCGATCTCCACCTGAGGAAGATCGAACTTCAGATCGCTGTCCGCAAAGTAGAAGGTAGGCGCCCCGCCCCCGGCGTTGGCCTCGGTGTTGGCAAAGAGCACGAGCTGCTGCGCGAACTCCAGCATCTCACGGTGATCCGCCGTCGACCGAAGGACAAATTCAATGGGAAACTGTCCACCCGAGGGCAATGGCTCGGGGGTGGTGACGATGACGTTCATGCCCGCGACGGACGAAGCCGGGCCCTGCAAGGCGGTGCTGATCTCCAGGGCGGTGCGACCGCGCTCCGACCATGGCTTCAACAACATGCCCGAGAAGCCCATGTTGGCCATGGTGATCTGAAACGACGTATCGTACTCGGGGACCTGCTCGTACATCTTCTGCACCTGCTCGGTGAACATCGTGCTCTGCTCGATCGTCGAAGTCGGCGGTCCTTGCACGATCGTGAAAACGACGCCTTGGTCTTCCATCGGAGCGAGTTCCTTCTGCGCAAGCATCACGAATGGCACGATCAGAATCATGAGCATGACGGCCAGCATGAGAACGTTGGCCAGAGACCGGAAACGACGGCCGAGAAGGAGATCAAAGATCGCGACGAGCGTGGCCGGAAACAGAGTGATTGCCGCGACACCCACGAGAACGTAGCCGATCAGCTCCTTCACCGCCCCCGCACCCTTCATTCCGGCGATCACCGCGGTTGCGATCACCGCCAGGACCACGAACATGACGAGGGCGCCGAGAAGAAGATTCGCGATACCCCGGGGCGAATCACGGAGGGCGAGCATGCGGCCGACGAGGCGTTCGTAACGGTTTCGCAGCCGGTCAAACGAATGGTTGATGAAGCCGGTGAGTCCCTTCTCCTCGGCGTCGCCTCCCTTGAGCAGGTAGGCGCTCATCATCGGTGACAATGTCAACGCGACGAAACCTGAAACCATCACCGCACCCGCAAGGGTGAAGGCAAATTCGCGGAAGAGCGCGCCGGTGAGGCCGCCTTGGAAGCCGATCGGCGCATACACGGCCGCGAGCGTGATGGTCATCGAAATGACCGGCCCGACCAGTTCCCGGGCGCCCAGGATCGCCGCATCGATGGGCGATTGGCCCTCCCGGATGTGGCGCTCGACGTTTTCGACGACCACGATGGCGTCATCGACCACGATACCCACCGCGAGCACGATCGCCAGAAGCGTGAGCAGGTTCACGGTGAACCCCAGAACCATCATGAGGAAGAGCGCGCCAACCAGCGACAGCGGCATCGCGACAATGGGAATGAACACCGAGCGCAGTGATCCCATGAACAGGAAGATGACCACCATGACGACAAGCAGCGTCTCCATGAGGGTGCGAAGGATCTCGTGAATGGCGTCATCGATGTATTTGGTGGCGTCATACGCGATGCGGGCGTTGAGCCCCGCCGGAAGGCTCCGCTGGATGTCGGGGAACACGTCGTGAACGCGCTTGATCACCTCGATCGTGCTGTCCGTCGGAAGCACCCAGACTCCCATGAACGTCGCTGTCTGGCCGCCAAAGCGAACCTCCTGGTCATAACTCTCCGCACCCAGCACGACATCGGCCACGTCAGAGAGACGCACAAGAGTGCCGTTATTTTCCGCGACAACGAGATTGCGAAACTCCTCAACCGAACGCAGGTCGGTGTTCGCCACCAGGCTGACCTGAAGCATTGACCCCTTGGTGTTGCCGACCGCCGCGAGCGCGTTGTTGGCCACGAGGGCGTTGCGGACCTCCGCTGGGCTGAGCCCGCGGGCGGCAAGTTGGTCGGGCTTCAACCAGACGCGCATCGCAAACACCCGCCCACCGAGCACGTCCGCCTTCTGCACGCCTTTCACGGAGGCGAGTCGCGGTTGCACCATTCGGTTGAGGTAGTCCGTGATCTGGTTTTGATCGAGCGTGTCCGAGTAGAAGCTCAGGTACATCGAAGCGAACTGGCTGTCACTCGACTCCACGTTGATGGTGGGCGCCTCCGCCTCGGGCGGCAGCTCGTTGCGAACCTGGTCGATCTTCGCGCTGATCTGCGCAAGCGCCGCATTGGTGTCGTAGTTGAGCCGCAAGAACACGCGAATCGTGCTCATGCCTGCGAAGCTCTCGGACTCGATATAGTCGATGCCATCCGCGCTGGAGATCGCGCGCTCGAGTTGCGTGGTGATGTAACCGCGGACGGTATCGGCGCTCGCGCCGAAATAGACCGTGGACACATTCACCACGGCACTGTCGCTGCGTGGATACTGGCGGGTGTTGAGCTGGAAATAGGCAACGACGCCGAGGACCAGGATGGCGATGTTGACCACAAGCGCGATCACGGGCTTGCGGACGAAAAGGTCGGTGAAACTCTTTCTAAGCATGGGAGAAGCGCGTCACGCGCACTTAAGGAGAAAGGAGGAACGGATGCCGCGAACGCTTAGCTGTTATTCGGGCTGGGCGTGGCGCTGCTGGAAGGCTGCACCGTGTTATTGACCTGCACGTTCATGCCGTTGCGCAGCTTGAAAAGTCCGCTTGAGGCGATCTGTTCACCACCGGAAAGGCCCTCAGAGATGACGATGAGATCCCCCCGGGTCGCCCCCAGTTTGACCGGTTGCTGGCGAACCCCGAGGTACTCGGTGCCATCTCCGTTCTTCATCGTTTCGACGATGTAAACGGAGTTGCCATAAGATGCGTACGAAACGGCGGTAGCCGGCACCACCACGACTTGATCGGCCTCCGGCAGGGTCACCTCGACTTGGGCGAACATGCCCGGGCGCAAGCGTTCATCAGGATTCGACAACGTGGCTTGGACGGAGATGTTCCGCGTCGCGCTGTTGACCTCGGGGTTGATCGCGGTCAACCGGCCCGCAAATTCGGTGCTGGGAAACGCATCGATTGAGACCGCGATCTCGTGGCCAAGAGCGAGGAAAGGAATGTCGCGCTGCGGTACGCTGAAATTGACGAAGATCGGGTCAAGCTGCTGTAGCGGCAACAACGCCTGCCCTCGCCCGATGTACTGCCCCACGTTGACCGTGCGAATGCCAACCCGGCCGGCGAAGGGAGCGCGCACTTTCTTGCGTTCGATGGTCGCCTCGATTGCGGCCACATCCGCGGCCGCCTGATCGTACTGCGCCTTGGCCGAGTCATATTCCGACTGGCTGATGGTATTTTTCTCGCGCAACGCGGCCGAGCGATCGCGTTCGACCAAAGCCAGGGCGGCCCGGGCGCGTGCGGATCCGAGCTGCGCCTGCTCAACCGAAGTATCGATTTCCACGAGGAGGTCCCCCGCTTTGACGGCTGCGCCGTTCTCCACGGGGATTCGTACGATCGTTCCGTCGGCGTCCGCACTGACCATGACACCCTGAACGGGCACGAGCGTGCCGATCGCCCGGAGGCGCGGATGCCATGTCTCGACCTTAGCCTCCGCGGTCGTCACCGCAGTCGGCGGCGGTGTGAAAACCGTCGACGACATTTCAGAGAATTGCGCTGTCTTGACGGCGCCGAGCATGAGGACGACGAGCACGAAGCCGCCGATCGCGAGGAGGAATTTCTTGAACATGGTGTCTTGCGGTTAAAAGGAGTGAATGGCGGGGCAGGCTCAGGATGAAGGTGTGGCGCTGGAGGCGGCGACCGCCTCGTCGGCACTCGTGGCGAGGCCCTCGTGAATCTTGCCCAATAGCTGAACCAAGGTGCGGCGCTCTTCTTCGCTCAGATGGCTCATGAAGCCCGCGATCCGCCGAAAATAATCAGGCAGCATCGCCGCCATGAAGTCATGCGCCTTGGGCGTCAGCTCCACCGACATCATGCGCCGGTCATCGGGATCGGGTTCGCGTTTAACCAAACCGTCCTTCTCGAGCGTATCGATCAAACCCGTCATCGTAGCCCGGGTCACATTCGCATGATCTGCCAACTCAGCCGGACTTTGGCTTCCCCCGGGAAGCGGCTTTTCGCAGGCGGTGCCTTCCGTCCCCTTGTCTAACAAAAGCATCAGCACACAGAAACGGCCCTGCGACAGGGCATGGCTGGACAGGTATTCGTTTTGCAGCCGGTATAGGTCGTCCCCCGTGCGCAACAGTTGCAAATACACCTCCATGGCCGACGGATCCAGATCCGGAAACTTTCGAGAAGCTTCCAACAGGCACTCGTAACGAGGCAGATCTTTGAGCATCAACAGAGGCATGGTCCTAAAAAATTCGCACAGAGACTAACAATCAGGGGGCTAATAATTAGGTGCCTAATCAAAAAAGCAAGTGTTGATCCGAAGAAGTACCCATTTTTGCTCCAAAATATCCTCATCGGGCCAATGCGCTTCGTGCCTTTAAGTCTTTAACTACGGTGAGGCATTCATGAGTCGTCCTACCTGCTATCGATGCTTCTGGCCTCAGGCCTTGTGTTGGTGTTCCCGCATCAGGCCGATGAACACGCAAACGCGCTTCGTCTTCCTGATGCACCCCAAGGAATACAAGGAAGAGAAGGCCGGCACCGGGCGCCTGACTCATCTTTGCCTCGCGGGAAGCGAATTGCATGTCGGCGTAACCTTCGATTCCAACGAAACCGTTCAATCGATCGTCTCTGATCCGACTGCCCACGCCGTCCTTCTCTACCCGGGGCCACAAGCCACGAACGTCTCTGATTGCAACCAGCCATTGAACCTGCCTCACGGAAAACGCCTGACGGTGCTTCTGCTGGATGCCACGTGGAGTTGTGCCCGAAAAATGTTACGGCTCAGTCCTTCACTTCAAGATTTGCCCCGGCTGATGTTCACGCCATCTCGCCCGAGCCGGTACGTCATAAAACAGCAACCCCAGGCCGGATGTCTCTCCACCCTCGAATCGGTACACGAACTTCTCCTTGCGTTGGACAAACGCGGACTCGATCGCTACGAGGACCGCACCCAGCTACTCACCTTGTTCGATGCCATGCAGGAGCACCAGATCCGCTGCGCATCCGATCCCAATCGGGGAGGTTACCGCCGCCAGCCGTACGGAACCCCGGAGGAACGCGCCGGCGCAGCAGGACGGTCCCACCGCCGACGGTTTCTCGGTTCCCGCGTCAACAACACCCCAACAGGACTTGGCGTTGAATCCCCAGCCGAGGCCGTTAGCCCAGCGTCACTCGAATCGACTCCTCGTTGCAGGTGACCACATCTCCCGCAACAAGCTTGCGGCGTTTTCTGGTTTCCACGGCTCCATTCACCGAAACCAAGCCCTCGGCGATCAGCTGCTTCGCCTCGCCGCCGGAACCGGTCAAACCGGCGAATTTCAATAACTGGCAGAGCTCAATGGGCTCCTCACGTACGGAGACGTCGCGAATAGTCATGGTATCACTTCGTTGATCGGGTTCGAACTTGGATCAGGCGTCCGTCACATTGGCCTCCGCTTCACAAAAAAGCCCGCCTATCTCGAGGCGGGCAAAGCGATTGGCTTCAGGATGCCTGCAGTGATCAGCCGAGGATCTCCTCGGGCTTGAAGAAGCGGGCGAGCTCAATCCGGGCATTCTCGTCGCTGTCGGAGGCATGCACCACGTTCTTCATCATTTCAGTGCCGAAATCGCCGCGGATCGTGCCCTTGGCGGCCTTGCGGGAATCGGTCGGACCCAGCAGGTCACGGACTTTGGCGACGATGTCATCACCCTTGAGCGCCATCACGATGACCGGGCGGGAGCTCATGAATTGCTCGATCTCCGGATAGAAGGGCTTGTCGGCGACATGCGCGTAGTGTTCGCGAAGGACGTCCGCGGTGAGGCGGACCATCTTGCAACCCACGATCTCGAAGCCGGCCTTCTCAAAGCGGTCGACGACGTTGCCAACGTGCTTTTGCTCAATGCAATCGGGTTTAAAAATAACGAACGTTTTCTGCATAAAACGCTTAGTGAAAGGTTTTCGTCCTACCAAGGGAAGCCTGATTTTGTCGGGGCGTCGCGCTTGACTCGCCTGCGCCCGTTTGCGATGCGTCTCCCCTCATTTCTCCAAAAACCTATGGGCAAACAATACAACAAGGGCATCAAGAAGAAGCGTCGCATCGCTTATCATAAACGGAAAAAGGCCGCCGCGGCCAAGCCGGCCAAGGCGAAGAAGTAAGCCTGAACCCCTTTCTGCCGCGGCTCTCCAGCCGCGGTTTTTTTGTCCCGTCCCGCCTGCTTCCATCCGCCGTTCCATGATCAAAGTCAGTCTGATTTCCCTCGGTTGCGCCAAGAACCTCGTCGACAGCGAGATCATGGTCGGACACCTCCACCAAGCCGGCATGGCGGTCATCCCCGAGGCCGAGAAGGCCGACGTGGTCATCGTCAATACCTGTTCGTTCATTGACTCGTCCAAGGAGGAGTCCATCGGACACATCCTCGAGGTTCACCAGAACCGCGGCATGCGCAAACGGCGCAAGGAGCAGAAGCTCATCGTTGCCGGTTGCATGGCGCAGCGCTTTTCGAAGGACCTGTCGAACTCGCTTAATGACGAAGTCGACGCCTTCATCGGCCTCGATCAGGTGACCCAGGTGGCCCCGATCATCGAGGGCCTTTACGCCAAGGAGCGGAGTGCCGGCAGCATTCCGGAGAACTTCGTCACGCCTCGCTCGACCTACATCCCTGACTACGACACGCCACGTTTCCGGCTCACGCCGAAACACTCCGCGTACATCAAGATCGCCGAAGGCTGCAACCATCCCTGCACGTTCTGCATCATTCCGCAGATCCGCGGACGCCATCGGAGCCGGTCTGTCGAAAGCGTCGTCGCCGAGGCGCGCCGCCTCGTCGCCGAGGGCGTGCGTGAGTTGAACCTGATTTCCCAGGACACGACCTTCTTCGGCATGGACACGTGGGAACAGCGGCCGAATCCGCGCACCCCCGTCGACTCCTCCCGCGGCACGGCCCTCACCACCCTGCTCCGCCAGCTGAACGCAATTGAAGGGGATTTCTGGATACGCCTGCTCTACACGCATCCGGCGCACTGGAGCGACGAGCTGATCCGCACGATCGCCGAGTGCCCCAAGGTCGCGCGTTACATCGACATTCCGCTGCAACACATCAGCGACGCGATGCTGGGGCGCATGCAGCGCGAGACGAGCGGCGACTACATTCGCGACCTGATCGCCCGCATCCGGGCGGGCATCCCCGGCATTGCCGTCCGCACCACCTTCATCGTCGGTTTCCCCGGAGAGACCGACGCCGATGTTGAGGAACTGTGCACGTTCATCAAGCAGACCAAATTCGAACGCCTCGGCGTATTTCGTTACTCCCAGGAAGAAGGCACCCGGGCCGCGAAGATGGAGGCTCAGCTTCCGCCCAAGACCAAGGAAGCCCGCTGGCACCGGACCATGGCGCTGCAAAAAGAGATCGCCGCCAAAGTCAGCCGCGCCTACGTCGGCCGGACCCTGAAAGTCCTCGTCGAGGAACCGGGTGTAGCCCGCGGCGAAGCCGATGCACCCGACATCGACGGCCGCGTCTACGTGCCGCGCGAACTTCCCGTCGGGGAATTCACCCACGTCACCATCACGGGGTTCCAGGATTACGATCTTCTCGCACTTCCAGCCGGCGAGCGACCCAAGACCTTCAAGGTCGCCCGCCAGGCCCAGTAGTGCGGGCGGGGGGCACGTCGCCATGGCTGGATTTCCCGCGTTCAAGGAATGGCAGGCCATCGTCGGCGCCCTCGAGGCGGGTGAACAGATCCTGATCCTTCGCAAAGGCGGAATCGCCGAGGGGCGCGAAGGCTTTGTTGTCCGTGCGACGCGTTTTTGGCTCTTCCCTTCCGCCTTTCACGCGCAACGAACCAAGATCAAGCCCATCTCCTATCCCTATTTTGACGGCCAGGACCCTGCGCCTCCGGGATCGGTTGTGCTCTCGTCCTATGTGGAAGTGGTGGAATCCCGCTTTCTGACCCGCTGGGAAACGGTGGCGGAGCTCGACCGGTATCACCTGTGGACAGAGGAAACGATCAACGAACGCTTCCATGGGTCCCAGCCCGCTGGAATCCACGCCCTCGCTGTGAGGGTGTTTCGAATACAAAGGCCCGTCACGTTTCCGCTGACAGCCGGGATGTCCGGTTGCCGGTCCTGGATCGATCTGCCGGTATCCTTTGATGAGCAGGAGGCAGCCCCGGTTCTGGACGATGCCGCGTTCGCTTTGCGTCTGGCCCGGCTCCGCGGGGCCTTGGACGCCGGCTGCTGATTTGTCGCGCAAAACGTGGCCGCGGCTGGCCTTCGGGGGCTTTTGGAATAATCATCGGCAAAGGGAATGCGAAGCGGTTCCTCCGCTCACACCTTGTGCCCGTCATAACTTCAGCTGCGTTGTCACCATGTTGATCCGATCCAAACGAGACTGGGAACTCCCCGAATCCGCTGTCACCGCCGAAGCCGCGTATCGCAACCGCGGTCGTCGCGACTTCCTCCGCACGCTGGGTCTGGGTACCGCCGGCGCGGCGTTTGGCGGAACCTCCCTGCTCGCCGCCACAGCCGGATTTCCTTCGAAAGAGAATCCCCTGTACCCCGCCTCCGCCCTCAAGGTGACCCCCTACGAACTGATCACCAGCTACAACAACTTCTACGAGTTCGGCCTCGATAAGGGCGATCCCAAGATCTACGCGAACCGCGGCTGGCAAACGGAACCGTGGACGGTCGAAATCGCCGGAGCCGTGCGCAACCCGCAGAAGATCGACGTCGACGATCTCATCGCGAAAGTCGGCGGAATCGAACAGAGGGTGTACCGCCATCGTTGCGTCGAGGCGTGGTCCATGGTCGTGCCCTGGGACGGTTTCCCGCTTTCGAAGCTTGTCGCCCTTGCGGATCCCAAGCCCGAGGCGAAATTTCTTCGGATGACGACCTTCCTCGACCGGAAGGTCGCGCCCGGTCAGCGCACCGATTCGCTCGATTGGCCCTACATCGAAGGGCTCCGGCTCGACGAGGCAAATCACGAACTCGCCTTCATCGCGACGGGGATCTACGGCAAACCGATCCCCAACCAAAATGGAGCGCCTCTGCGGCTCGTCGTTCCGTGGAAATACGGTTTCAAGGGGGTGAAATCCATCGTCAAGTTCGAGTTCACCACCCGTCAGCCCCGCAATACGTGGAACGTCATGGCGCCGCAGGAATACGGCTTCTATGCCAACGTGAATCCCACGGTCGACCACCCGCGTTGGTCACAGGCCTCCGAACGCATCATCGGCGGCGGATTTTTCGCCGGCAAACAGGATACGCTCATGTTTAATGGCTACGAGAAGCAGGTCGCAGCGCTCTACGAGGGGCTCGACCTGCGGCGCAACTACTGAGGATCCGTTGCGTGGCCGCCTCCCCGCCGCCGCTCCCCGAACGCCTGCTTCGGTCGAAGGCCTTCGTTGCCACCATGCTCGTCTTGCCGGCGCTCTGGCCGGCGTGGCCGATCCTCCGTCAGGACGCGACCGTGCTCGCTGATCCCGGCAAATACATCCTGCATCACCTTGGCTTTATTGCCTGCGTTCTGCTCGCCGTCGTCCTGACATTCACGCCCCTGCGTGTCGTCTTTCCCCGTTCGCGCTTCGCCCTCGCGCTCAACCGGCACCGCCGGCTCGTGGGCGTCAGCGTGTTCGTCTACGCCGCGCTCCACTTCGTGATGTACCTGATTTATGAGGGCGGCTTCGGCACGTTGATGAACGACATTTCCAAGCCATTCATCCTTTCCGGTGCAATTGCCCTCACTCTCCTGCTTGCGCTCGCCCTCACCAGCACCGACCGGGCCGTGCGCGCCCTCGGCGGCCGTCGGTGGAAGAACCTGCACCGCCTGGTCTACGTCGTCGCCGCCCTCGCGGCCTATCATCAGATCGCCGCAAGCAAGACCTTTCCCGTCCAGGTGTTGTGGATCTTCGGCCCCATGCTTGTCTTGCAGGGCCTCCGCCTGACCTCGCGGCGCACGTCAAAACCCCCTCCGCCGCGAAGCTCTCCGCAGTCGTCGGTCTGACAGGAGCGTCCGCAAGCTTCCTCACCCCTCTTCACTCAAAGCCAACCCGTTAATGTTCGCATTACGAACATTGAGGCGGCCGCAGGATCGCGCCCTCGTCCGCGCTGGTCACCATGGTCGCGTATCGCGCGAGATAGCCGCGGCCCAGGTCCACTTTTCGCGGCCGCCATTCTTGGCGACGCCGCGCGAGTTCGGCGTCATCCACGAGCAAGGTCAGCCGGCGCGCCGGCAGGTCGATCTCGATCGTGTCACCCGGCTCGACCCACGCGATCGGCCCACCTGCCGCCGCTTCGGGCGACACGTGGCCAATCGCGCCGCCGCGTGTTGCGCCAGAGAAACGGCCGTCCGTGACAAGCGCGACGGACTCGGCCAGTCCTCGTCCCGCAAGGGCGGAGGTCGGTCCGAGCATTTCCTGCATGCCCGGACCACCCCGCGGGCCCTCATAACGGATCACAACGACGTCGCCGGACTTCACCCGGCCCAACAGGATCCCCTGTCGCGCCGATTCCTCCGATTCGAAAATCACCGCCGGACCCGCGAACCGATGCATCGATGGAGCGACGCCCGCGGTCTTCACAACCGCCCCCTTCGGCGCGAGGTTGCCGAAGAGCACGGAGAGTCCGCCACTTGATGAATAGGGTGTATCCAGATTACGGATCACCTCGCGATCGAACACCTTCGCGTCGGCGATCGTTTCCCCAAGGGTGCGGCCAGTAACGGTCAGCGCGTCCAGATTCAGCAGTCCGGTCTGGCCGGCGAGGGTTTTGAGAATCGCCGGGATTCCTCCTGCGCGGTCGATGTCCTCCATGTGGTGCACGCCCGACGGCGCAACCTTGCAAAGATGCGGCGTGCGCCGGGAAATCTCGTCAATTTCCTCAAGCCGCAGCACGACACCCGCTTCATGTGCCACAGCGATCGTGTGCAGGATCGTGTTCGACGAGCCGCCCATGGCCATGTCGAGGACAAGGGCGTTGTCGAAGGCCGGACGGGTAAGAATGTCCGACGGACGCACGTTCCGTTTCACCAGATCGATGATTGCCCGACCGGCGCCAACGAAAAGTTCCTCCCTGCGCGGGTCCACCGCCAGAATCGAGCCGTTCCCGGGTAACGCGAGCCCGAGGGCCTCGCAGAGACAGTTCATCGAATTTGCCGTGAACATGCCCGAACACGATCCGCAGGTGGGACACGCGTGCCGTTCGATCCGCGCCAGGTCTTCAGCAGAGAGCGTCCGTGCCGCGTGGGCCCCCACGGCCTCGAAGACCGATGCGAGGTCGAGTGCTTGTCCCGTGGCGGGATCGACGCCGGCTTTCATCGGTCCTCCCGAGACGAACACGGCCGGAATGTTAACCCGCGCGGCGGCCATCATCATGCCCGGTACGATCTTGTCACAGTTTGGAATGCAGACGACCCCGTCGAAACAATGGGCCCGAAGCATCGTCTCGATCGAGTCGGCAATGATTTCACGCGAGGCGAGCGAGTAGTTCATGCCCTCGTGTCCCATCGCGATGCCGTCGTCCACCCCGATCGTGTTGAACTCGAACGGGACGCCACCGGCCGCCCGGATCGCCGCCCTCACCTTCCGACCAACCACGTCGAGGTGGGCATGACCCGGCACAATCTGCACGAAGGAGTTCGCGACGGCGATGAAGGGCTTGTCCCAGTCATCCTCGGATTGAATTGCACCGGTGGCACGCAGAAGGCTGCGGTGGGGAGCCCGGAGGCTGCCGCGTTTGATGGTATCGCTGAGGGCCATGTCATCATCCTAGCGATTTCCCCCTCATAACAAAACTACCCATTCTGTCGTATTCTGATACTGTTTCGGTATGGATTACACATTGCGCGAACTCGAATGCTTCACGGCCGTGGCGGAAACCCTCTCGTTCACCCGCGCGGCGCAGAACCTGCGTCTGGCCCAGCCGCCGCTGTCGCGCCATGTTCGCGCCCTCGAGGAAAAACTGGGAGCACGCCTCTTCGACCGGTCCGGCCGGCGTGTCGCCCTCACCCCCGCTGGCGCAGTCTTTTACGAGGAAACCCGCACGGTGCTCTCCCGGTTGTTGCGCGCTGGCGAGGCCACAAAGCGTTTTGCTCTCGGCCAGACGCAGCGGCTGAGACTCGGATTCGTCAGCGCGGTGCTCGGCCCGGAACTCGTCGCGGTGCTGCGCGCCTTTCGCGAAGCCCATCCCAAAGTCCAGCTATCCATGCATGACGCTCCGCCGTCCGATCAACTGGCCGCGCTTCGCCGTGGAGAACTTGACGGAGGCTTCATTGGCCTGGCGCCCAGCGAGCCGGCGGCGGGCATCCGCTTTGTTTCGTGGCACCGCGAGCCGCTCATGGCCTATGTCCCGTTTGGCCACGCCCTTGCCGCGCGCGCGACGGTCGACCTCAAAGACCTTGCCGGCGAAGCAATGCTCGCGGTGTCCCGCGAGGCAGCCCCGGCCTTCGCTTCCTTCGTCACGAAAACGTGTCTCTCCGCGGGCTTCCGTCCGCGCATCGCCCTCGAAGCCGAACGCGCCCAGGCGGTCGCTGCAATGGTCGCTGCGGGCATGGGAGTTGCCCTCCTGCCCGCGTCGCTTACCCGCATTGTCGGCGAGGCTGCGATTGTGCTACCAATACGCAAGACGCCCGCGATCACACACGTGTTCGCTTTCTCCGCCGGGAGATCGGCGCCCTTACTCAGGTCTCTTCTGCTCCTCCTAAGGCGTTGAGCCCGCCGAGTTGGGCGGAGACAGCAACGGCGAGATCGGCCGCATCGCTGCGCCCACGCCGCTCCAGATCGAACGCCAGGTCGATCAATTCACGTCTCATGATTTCGATCTCAAAACGCAGCGCAGACAGTGATCGCATACCCGCGGTTACTGGCGCCACGTCACGATGACCGATGTCTCCCCGTATTCGTTCCACGGCGAAACCGTTCAACCCGACACAGCGACCGCGAAGCCGCCGAAGAGCATGCGTTTGGTATCGAAGGGCGGATTCTTGGGGTCGCACATCTCCTGCATGCGGGGATCGCTCATCACCTTCGCGTTCACTTTGTCCCGATGGGCACGCGATTTGTACACGATCCACGAGAAGACAACCGTTTCGCCCTTCTTGATTCGAATGCCTTTGGGAAAACCCATGCCGAAGGGCACATTGAGGTCGTCGCCAACGCACTCCTTGTAATCGAGGGCGCCGTACTCCTTCCAGATCTTCGCCGCCAGGCGGGCCATCTTCAGGTAAGCCGGGAGTTTCTTCTTGGGGACTGGGATCACGAATCCGTCGGTATATGCAGGCATGGCAGGCAAGGGTTGTAGGGATGGGCGGGACGACGCGGAGTGCCTCGTCTGGTTCTTTGACGAACCACGCGGGCCGAATTGGACACTCTCCGTAAATTTTCCCGCACGGGAATTAGGTTCCAGCCTTTAAGCTTGCCCAAGGCTCGGTCGAGATGTCTGACCACCTTGCGCACGGCTACGCCGACGACAGATTCTCCGAGAGCGCAGCCAGTCCGCACCTGTAGATTATAGATGACCGACTCTGTCCTTTCGCCGGACGGTGGATCGTTGTAGGAAGCAGTCAGAAGATCTCACCCCGCACCCTCCACCCTTCCGGCCATGGACTCCGCCTCTGCTCCCGTACCTGTTCCGTACATGCTCCTCTTCCGCAACACCGGCCCCGAGGTCTTCAAAGACCTTTCGCCTGAGCAACGTCAGGCGCTGATCGCGCAGTGGAACGGCTGGTTCGAAGCCCTCCTCGCCAAGGGTAAAGCGATCGAGGGCCAACCGCTCGAAATCGAGACACGCATCGTTTCCGGCCCGGGCGGTTCGCGTATCACCGACGGTCCCTTCCCCGAGGCGAAAGAGGCCATCGGCGGCTACGTGACGGTTCTCGTGAGCGGCATGGACGAGGCCACCGAGATCGCCCGCGAACATCCTGCGCTCGCGCACGGGATGAAGATTGAAGTGCGCGCCATGACTCCCGATTGCCACCTCGGCGTCACCACCCGCGCCCGCGGCCCCGCCGAGTTGCAACGTGCCTGATCAGGCGTGAGCGAACGCGTTTCCACCTTCGATCCCGTCACTCCCCAAGCCGCTCGGTTGGTGGAGCACTTTTTCCGGCACGAAACGGGCCGGCTGCATGGCGCGCTCGTCCGGTTAGTTGGGACGCACAACCTCGCGCTGGCCGAGGACGTCGCGCAAGAGGCGTTGGCCCGGGCCTTGCGCACCTGGTCGATGGGCGGCATTCCCGCCAATCCCGCGGGCTGGATCACGCAGGTCGCAATGAACCTCGCGCGGGATGCGCTGCGCCATCAACGGATGGCCTTCGGCAAGGAGCCGGCGATCGAACTGCACATCGGGCAAACCTACGCAACACCTGCAGTCGTCTGGGAGGCCTCTCATGAGATTCGCGACGACGCCCTGCGCCTGATGTTCGTTTGCTGCCATCCGGAAGTCGCCCCTGACGCCCAGGTCATTCTCGCGCTCAAGATTCTCTGCGGATTCAGCACCGGCGAAATCGCCCGCGCCTTTCTCAGCAGCGAAGCAGCCATCGAGAAGCAACTCACACGAACAAAGCAGCGCATTCGCGACGCCGGGATCCCTTTCGAGCTTCCCGAGGGCGCCAATCTGGTCCCGCGCCTCGACGGCGTGCTTGCAGCGATCTACCTGCTTTTCAACGAGGGCTACAAGGCCTCGGCCGGAGACCAGTTGTTGCGGGAGGACCTGTGCAAGGAGTCCATTCGCCTGCTCTCACTCCTCCTGGCGCATCCCGCCGGCCGAACGCCGCGCAGCCACGCCTTGATGGCCCTGATGCTCTTCTCAGCGGCACGGTTTCCGACCCGGCTTTCCGTGGAGGGCGAACTGCTCCGCCTCGAGGACCAGGACCGCAACCGCTGGGATCAGTCGATGATCGGCGAAGGGCTGCGCCACCTCGCCGCTGCCTCGCAAGGCGACACATTGAGCGACTACCACTTGCAGGCGGGAATAGCCGCGGAACACTGCCTCGCGAAGGACTTTGCGTCCACGAACTGGGAGCGCATCCTCAGTCACTACGACGAACTGCTGCGCCTCAAGCCGTCCCCCGTCGTCGCGCTCAACCGGGCCGTCGCGCTCGCCCACCTGCGCGGCCCCCGCGCCGGCCTCGAGGCCATTGAGGAGATCGCCGGGCGCGACCGCATCGAGAGCCACTATCTGGTGTACGCGGTGAAGGGCGAGCTGCACGCCCAACTGGGGCGGGCAAAGGACGCCGCCGGCGATTTCCGCCGGGCGCTCGAACTCGCGGAGGTGGGGCCGGAACAACTTTATCTGTCCAACCGGCTGGTGGCGCTCGGGTATCCGACTTCGTGATACGCAGGAGCGAGGGCGTCGCGCCCGCGCCCTACGAACCCCAGCTGAAACGCTCCTGTTCCCACTTGTAGCCCGGCCCGCGCGGCAACACTCGACCGACCCCCGGCCAGGGCAGATGAAAGCCGTAGCTCCGCTCACGCGACGCGGCGAGCTGCGCAAACAGGCGCTTGCGTACCGCGACCGCGACTTCCGGGTTGTGATCGAACTCGATGAACCACGCCGGATCGGTGAACATCAGCAGATGGTTGTGCGCAACATCCATGAGATGCACGAGGCTCTCGTTGCCGTCGCGGATGCGCAGCACGCAGTGGCCGTCGGTATGCCCCGGCGCCGCCTCAATCGTGATCGAGCCATCAAGGATCGAATCGCCGTCCTGATGCAGGACGAGATTAGGCTGCAGCACATCGAAGGCCGCCCGCACGTTCCGGATCATGTTCGGAATATTGTCGCGGCGATGCGACTTGGAGAAATCCGGCTCGGGCGAGCGCCAGAAATCCACCTCAGCCTTGAGCACGTGCAAGCCCGCGTTCGGATAGGTCGGCGCCCCCGCCGTCACGAAGCCCCCGATATGGTCGCCGTGCCCGTGGCTCAGAATCGTCCGCGTCACCTGCGCCGGAGTGATCCCGATCGACGCAAGGCCGTCGGCGAGCCAGCCGATGTTGGGATTGGTGCGCGCTCCAAAGCCCGCATCGCACAGGACAACTTCGCTCCCTTTCCTCAGAACGAGCACGTTGACGTAGAGCGGAATGCCGTCCGTTCGCTCACCGTGCGCCTCGAGGTCGCGGACCATCGCCTCGCGCTGTTCGGGCGGCCACATCTTGTCGACCTTGTCGTTGAACAGCATGTGCCCATCGCTGATCGACCACGCTTCGATTCCGCCAATGGCGAAGCGATAGACGTACGGATTGTTGAGGTTCTTGGGCGGAAGCGCGGCCGGCGGTGCAGAGGCCGCACCCGCCACGGATGGCAGGGAGGCGGCTCCGAGCGCGGCAAGCGAAGCGCCAATGAACTCACGACGGGAGGGGCTTGATCTCATAGGGTATGGAGCAAGCCAAATCCCGGACCCGCGCGGACGCCAGCCCGATTCAGGCCGCGCCAGCGTCGCTTACCAACGGTAGGTCAGACCCACCGAGCCCTGACGACGACTGGCCGGGACCGCAGGGACCTCCTGAAAATCGCTGTCCCAGGCGTTGTCGAGCACGGCGGAGAGGGTCAGGCCGCGAACCCTCGGAACGCGCCAGGACAGTCCCACCGCGGACAAGAGCGCAGAGTCACCCCCCGCCGTGCGCAGGAAGTTTGCCTCCTGCCGACGAAGCTCGTTATCCACGCGAAGTTCGAAGCCGCGCCCCAGCTGAGCGACGAAGGCTGCCGTCAGCCGGTGTTCGGGAAAGTTCAACGCGTAGAAACTCGCATCCACAGTCGACAGGCCGTAATCGGCGTCCTTGCGCAACCACGCATAGCCCAAGGCCACGACCACGCGTTTCCAGCCGCGACGGACAAACACCTCGACACCGACGTTATCGATATCGACCGGGTTGGCGGTCCTTGCAATCACTCCGCGACGGTAGGTCCAGTCAACGAGACGACCGTCGCGCCGTACAAATGCCGCCGCGGCAAACTCCCACCCCGCAAGGGCACCTTCCACGCCCGTCTCGAACTGGTGGCTCGACGAGCGGCCAAGATCAGGATTGCCCCGAAAGAGACCCGCGTTCGTCGCGGAGTTCAACGCCGTGTATGTCGCCACCTGGGTGGTCCTCGCATAGCCGGCGTGAATTCGACTCAAGGGCCCTCGAGGCGTCGAGCGCGAGAGCTCGACGACGGGCGAAAGCGCCGACGCCTCACGGTTGGTGTCGTCGAACGCCAGACCGGCAAGCAGGGTCCACGTGCGGCCGGCCTCGCGTGCGAAGTGCCATTCTGGATACAAGGCGGCGCTCAGGTGTGTACGCGAGCGGTACCGTCCGAAGGTGAGCGCGGTGGACTGCAACCGGTCCGTGACGACGCCGGCCCGATAGCCGAGGGAAAGGGCTTCCGAGACCGGCTGACGACCGTCCAGGCCGAGGCCATACACCCACGTGGTGTGTTGGAAAAGTCCGTCTTTTCCGGGTTCGTTGAATCGGTTGAAATCGTAGTCGTCCTTGTTGCGCCGGTAGTACGCACCCACCTGTACATAGCCTTCGTCGCCGACCTGCTGCCGGTGGTGTCCGGCAACGAGCACCGTCTGCAGGTTCTCGCTCTCCGGTGCATTGAAGGGCGTGTAGAGATTGGGCCAGCCGAAATACTTCGCCTGATAGCCCGCGACAAAATCGGTCTGCGACGATGCGTCGCGAAGCTGCAGGCGCGCGTTAACCCGATTGAACTCGTGGTCACCCAGCGGGACAGTGCCATCGGATTCGGAGTACGCGGCGCCGAGATCGACCGCCACCGTGCGTCCGAGGAGGGTGGCGTCCGCAACCTGTCCCAGATGGAGGTCGGATCGGAACGTCCCGTACTCGCCGAATGCCAGCGAGGCGGCCCCACCGTTCCGGACGGGTTGCCAGTCGTAGACGATCGCACCGGCGGTGGCATTCCACCCCTCGGTGGCCTGCGCGGCCCCCGTCTGTACCCGGGGAGAGCTCAGAAAGGCGGCAGCCAGGGGAATTTCGGCAAAGTAATGACCGGTCTGCGGGTCGTACAAGGGCAGCGCTCCGAGTTTGAAGCCTGTGTTCTCAAACGTGCCGCCGCGAATCGCGACATCCGACTGCCCTTCCGCAAGGTTGCGAGCCTGCACGTCGACGCGCGGTTCAAAACGCAGAGCCGTGACGGGCATCGCAAAGGTGCCCGAGGGCTCCTGATTCGCCACACGCGTGGCCTCGACCGCGAGCGGGGCGAGGTCAACCGTCTGGGCGCAAACGTCAGCCCAAGGAAGAAGGACCAAGGCAAGGAGCCGTGAGTGCATCATGTACGGGCAAACCTGAAGCGGCTTCCGGATGGAAAACAAGCCTTTGTTAATCAGCCCAACTGTTTGATTAACCATGGCAGGCAGCGCGCAACGTGGGCTAATGCTGCCCGGAGTCCTCCCCTTCTAAATGACACCTCCCCTCCCACGCGCTCGTTCCCACCCGATTTCCGGCCACACTCACGCCAAAATGAGCGATTCGCCGCCAGCGTCCCCTCTTGGTCCAAAGGCAAACGCAGCCCGTGAGGCTCACTACGCGGAGTTGATTCAAAGGTTTCACTCCTGGAGTTCCGATGCGGCGAACAACGGCGTGGTCGATCCCACCGCGATGGCGCTCGCCACCGCCGACGCAGACGCCAATCCCTCCGTTCGCATGGTGCTGCTCAAGCAGGCGGACGAACGCGGATTTGTCTTCTACACCAACCTCGGTAGCCCGAAGGCGCGCGACCTCAAGGAGCGACCCCGTGCCGCCCTGTGTTTTCATTGGGCCGCAATCGGACGGCAGGTTCGCGTCGAAGGCCGCACGGAACCCGTCTCCGATGACGAGGCCGACGACTATTTCGCCTCCCGGCCACGCCTCAGTCAGATTGGCGCATGGGTGTCGCGGCAATCCGAGCCGATGAGCGGCAACTTCGACCTAGAGCAGGCGTGCGCCGCCTACGCCGTGCGTAACCCGCTCGGATCGGTGTCGCGGCCGCCCTTCTGGTCCGGTTACCGGGTGGTGCCGGACGTCATCGAGTTCTGGAGCGAACGGCCTTTCCGCCGTCATGAGCGGCTCCGCTACGTGCGCGATGGCGGGCGCTGGTTCGAGTCGCGTTTGTATCCGTAGCTCCGTTACACCGCGCCCGCTGGCGTCACGGCTTCGCCTGCGCCGCCAAGGCGGCGACCACGTTCTCGAGTCCACCCCGCAGGCCGGTGCGGTGATGGACAATCTCCCCTTCCCGATTCAACACCGTGATGAGGTTCGTATGGGCGAACTGCCCGTCCGTTTCCAACTTGTAGCTGACTCCCAGCAAGGTGGCCAGTTCGCGCACCGATGCGGGTTCACCACGCAGAAGGGTCCACTGGTTGTCGAGCAACCGTTCTTTCCGATACGTGCGCAAGGCCTCCGGCGTGTCGCGCTCCGAATCGAACGATACGAGGAGAATGACCGCCTCGTCACGGATCGCGGGGGGCAACGCGTCCCGCACGCGCGAGAGATCGCCAACGATGAGGGGACAGGCGTAGGTGCACGAGGCGAAGAACATGGCCACGGCCACCGGCCGTCCCCGCAGTTCGCCCAAGGCGACTTCGCGTCCGGTGTCGTCCGTGAAGCGAACATCAAGCTGGTAGATCGAATCCCGGGTGAACGAGAGCGGAGCCGCCTCTTCGACGGCCGGCCGGGCGGAACAGCAGGGCTTGAGGGTTTCGCCCGCGGCAACGGAGCCGGCGGCGAGCAGGAAGGACGTGAGGAGAAGAATGCGTTTCATGGTAAAGGAAGGTTGATGGAATCAGAAAGGTCCCGTGCGCAGCGAAAGCCAAGGGACGTGGTGGTGAGACTGGCGCGTAGGGACGAGCGCAGCGCCTGCCGCATGAACGCGGCGTAGTCGGAGGTGTCGCGGGTGCCCGCCGCGGCGGCCCCGCAGAAAAGATCGCGATCGAGGGCTGCGTCCGCGCGCGACTCGCCGTTCACGAGGACGGAGTTGAAATCGTCCACCCATTCCCAAACGAGGCCGTGCAGGCCTCGGACGCCATGGATGTTTGCCGGCACGGAGTGAACGGACGCCTGCACCGCCGGCACGGGCCTGCCGAGCCAGGCGTACAGATCGCGGACGAAAGCGGGTTCGTCAGCTCCGCGCTCGGTCGTGTAACCCGCGGCCGCGGCGAGCTCCCACTCCGCCACGGTCGGCAGGCGCTTCCCGACCCAGCGGGCATAAGCACGGGCGGCGAACCAGGAGACGCGAACGACGGGGGCGTCGAGCGGTGCGGCCGGCCCGGGCTCCAGATCCCCTGCCCAATAGTCGAGATAGGACCCGTCGGCAAAGAGCCGGCTGACGAGGCTGCGACGCCATTTCGGATTGGCCGTCACGAAGGCGAGGTAATCGCCGTTCGTCACGGGCAGGACGTCCAGAAGGAAGGCGGCGACCGGCACCTCGGCGGGCTCCTTGACGGAGCGTGTAAGGGGACGATGGATACCGTTCGGAATCATCGCCATCCCGTCGCCTCCGTGGCCGTCCGCGGACACGACCAGCCCGAAGGCGGCGAGCGCGAAGATGAGGAAGCGACGTTTCATGGCGGAGGTTGAGTCGAAGGAAGCGCGGCTCGATCAGTTGGCTTCAGTGCGGGCGCGGCGAACTTCGTCCACGGTGAAGGCCTCGCCCTGGTTACCCCAGGCGTTGAAGGCGTACGTGAGCACGTCGGCGACCTGCTGTTCGGTGAGGTCGGTGGGCGGCATGGCGCTGTTGTAGTGCTGGCCGTTGACCGTGACGGGACCGGTCAAACCCTTCATGACGATGCGGGCGGCGCGCGCTCGATCGGCCAGCATGTAGTCGGAGGCTGCCAAGGGAGGAAAGACGGCCGGCAGCCCCTTTCCATCCGGCATGTGGCAGGCGAAGCACAGCTGCATGTAGACCTGCTTGCCCTTTTCGAACTGCATTTCCTTGGTGAGACCGGCGATGGCGGGGTTCGCCTTCATCTCGGCGGCGATCTGCTCCTTCAACTCGGCTTCGCGCCGGGCGGACTCGGAACCTGCCTCGGCCTGGGCGCCGAGGTAGACCGCGTCGACCTCCTTGCCCGAGTAGATGACCCGATCCTCCTCGCCGCTCACCTTCAGCATTCCGAGGGCGCCCTTGTTGAATGCGCGGCTGAGCGAGTGGTCGACCAGAACGTAGGTGCCGGGAACATCGACCTTGAAGTCGACGATCGTGGCACCACCGGACGGGACCATCGTGGTCTGGACATTCTCCTGGGCGACCCGGGAGCCGCCCTCAAGATAGACCCGGTCGAAGATCTCCCCGATGACATGGAAGGAGGACGTCAGATTTGGGCCGCCCGCACCGAAATAAAGGCGCACCGTTTCGCCGACGTTGGCCGCCAGCGCTTTGTCGCCGACCATCGAGCCGACGGCGCCGTTGAACAGGACGTAGGTCGGGTGTTCATCGATGCTCTTTGCCATGTCGAAGGCCTGGAGCCCCTCTTCGCCGTAACGACCCTGCGTGTAGAAGTCGCCCTGCATGACGTAATACTCGCGGTCAACCGGCGGCATGCCCTCCGCAGGTTCGACGAGGATCAGTCCGTACATGCCATTGGCAATGTGCATCGGCACGGGAGCCGTCGCGCAGTGGTAGACGTAGAGGCCGGGATTCAGGGCCTTGAACGTGAACTGTGAGCTGTGGCCCGGCGCCGTGAACGTGGACGAGGCGCCGCCGCCCGGCCCGGTCACGGCGTGAAGGTCGATGTTGTGCGGAAGCTTGGAGGACGGGTGATTGTTGAGGTGAAACTCGACGACATCGCCTTCGCGAATACGGATGAAGAGGCCCGGCACCGTCCCGCCGAACGTCCAGAACGTGTAGGTCACGCCATCGGCGATGCGCATGACCTCCTCGCGAACCTCCAGGTTGACGACGACGCGTGCGGGATGTTTGCGGGCGATGGGTGGCGGGACGAAGGGCGGCGCGGTCAACACCGCCTGCTCGACGGGCAGGGCGGCTACATCCGGCGGTAGCGCGACGCGGCCCTTGGCGGTGGTCGGACCCTCCGACGCGGCGAAGGTCGGTCCTGCGAAAGCAAGCAAGGAGCCGAGGAGAATGAGACGGTTAAGGCGGTTGGTATTCATGGAGATCCTTGGGAACGCAGACAGCATATCCCCGGGACCGTCCCACCGCATTGACCTGAATCAAGCAGGCGCAAAAAAGCCCTGCGGCGTTCACCGCAGGGCCAAAAGGTTGGAAGTGAGCTACCGGTTACTCGTCACCATCGTCGCCGATGGCTTCCACCGGACAGCCTTCGAGGGCCTCCATGCAAAGCGCGATTTCTTCCTCAGTCGTCGGCTGTTTGTGCACGTACGAGTAGCCACCTTCATCGTGGCGCGTGAAGAAGGACGGCGCGGTCTCGCGGCAAAGGTCACAATCGATGCATTGCTGATCGACGAAGAACTTGCCGGGAACGTTGGTTTCCCACTTGTCTGCTTTGTTAGCCATAGCTGATCGGGCAACAAAGAGGAATTCCGGGACCTGTCAAGCGGCCCGCCGGTCGCTCTTTCCGAAAATCGCCGAACTCGCATTGCGCGGGCTGCGCGCGAGGGGTTTTTCACGCAAAAATACCGGGGACACGGCTTGTGTTCGCAGCCTCGCGTTCCTAGCTTCTGCAAGAGATGCTTTCCGACCGTTCCTACACGCGTGATCCGGGTTTCGGACGCCAGACCACCTCGATCCTGGCTTGGACGATTTGCGCGATTGTGGCGGGCTTCGTGGTGCAAATGCTTTTCGAGGTCTGGCTGCGCGTCAATGTCTCGGGGCTATTTGAACTTTCGATCAGCGGATTCCAGAACGGCCTTTTCTGGACGCCTCTCAGCTATGCGCTGATGCATGATACCGGCAATTACCTGCACATTATCGGGAATATGCTGGCATTGTTCTTCTTTGGACGGGAAATCCTGCCGTATCTGGGCAACCGTCGGTTCCTCAGTGTCTTCCTCGGGGCGATCGTGGGAGGTGCCGCTCTCTGGCTGGCGACGAATTGGAGTTACGGCGGCAGCGTGGTGGGCGCCTCCGCAGGTGTGATGGCGGTCATCGTCATCTATGCCTGCCTCAACCCCAACCAGCCGATCACGCTCCTGCTCTTTTTCATCCTGCCGGTCACCCTTAAGCCGAAGTGGATCGCGATCGGCCTGCTGTCGGTCGATTTGCTCGGCTTCGCGTTCTACGAAGCCTTGGGCAATCGCTCGCCCCTCGGATTCGCCCATTCTGCGCACTTGGGAGGCATGCTCGTCGGCTGGCTCTACTTCCGCTACGTGCACGCCCGCGAGTGGCGCACGCCCGATGCTGCCCCTTCCGTCGAGCTTCCCACCTGGTTCAAACGCGCGAAACAGTCTCCAGCCACAGCCGCCCCCACCTACAAGGTCAATTTCTCCAATCGCGAAGACTTGCGCGCGGAAGTGGATCGCATCCTCGACAAGATCAACAGCGACGGCTTCGGCGCCCTCACGGCGGACGAAAAGCGCCTGCTCGACGATGCGCGCGAGGCGCTAGGACGGCGTTGAAAATTGAGCCGACGCGGACATTGTGACGACGTCTGACCTTCGGCTGCCCGAATAATTCTCTGAACCTTTTCTCCTCCCCGGCATACCAACCGTAATTCCGTGATGACGCTACGCCTTCTTCGCCCGCTACCGCTCCTGCTCTGTTTGCTGTCCGCCCCGCTCTTCACGCACGCGGCCGCCCGTCCGGACCGGACATTCGATCTTCCCCAGACACTTCAGATCGAGGTCAAGTACCTGATCCGGCTGCTTGAAGAAGCCCACTACAACAAGGAAGCGGTCAAACCTCGCGATTACCAGGAACTCATTTCCAATTACATGAGTGATTGGGACGGCCAGAGAATGTTCTTCCTGGAAAGCGATCGCCTCGAGTTTGAGAAACGCTTCGGCGAAGGACTTTACTGGAACATCGCTTCCCTGGGCCGCATCGATGCGGCGTTCGATATCTTCAGCGTCTACGAAACCCGCGCCCACGATCGCATCGACTGGATCTTTGTGGAACTGGATCGCGAATTCAAACTCGACACTGCCGACACCTTCACGCTCGACCGCAGCAAGAGCGCCTGGCCGGCCAACCCGGCGGAAGCCGATGACCTTTGGCGCCGCCGCATCAAGTTTGAGCTGATCCAGCAGCTTCTCACCGACAAGACCGTCGAGGAGGCCAAGACAACCGTGCGCAAGCGTTACGAGCGCATGCTCAAGAACCTCGCTGACATCGAAGGTCTCGACCTCGCCGAAAGTTTTCTCACGAACGTCGCCAAACTTTACGATCCGCACTCGACCTACTTCTCGGCCGACACGTTCGAGGATTTCAGCATCCAGATGCGCCTCCAACTCGTGGGCATCGGGGCCCTGCTCGTCCTCGAGGAAGATCACTGCGTGGTCAAGGAAGTCATCACCGGCGGTCCGGCCGACTTGGACAAGCGCCTCAAGCCAAACGACAAGATCATCGCCGTCGGCCAGGTTGGCCCGGAAGCCGGGGAACCCGTGGACGTCATCGGCATGAAGCTGCGCAAAATCGTCGAGTTGATCCGCGGCGCCAAAGGCACGCAGGTCAAACTCGTCGTTCAACCCGCCTCATCGGTCGACGGTTCCACGCGCGAAGAGATCGTGATCACCCGCGACGTCGTCAACCTGGACTCCGCGCGGGCCAAAGCCGCCATCTTCGAGGTGCCGGACCGTGAAGGTAACATCAAGCCAATCGGAGTCATCTCCCTGCCCACCTTCTACGGTCCCGACAGTGGCAATGACGACAAGGCGCAAAACAGCGCGACGAAGGATGTCGCGGAGCTCATCAGTCGTCTCAAGGAGGCCAACGTCGAAGGCATCGTGCTCGACCTGCGGAACAATGGCGGCGGCCTGCTCAGCGAAGCGATCGAATTGACCGGTCTCTTCATTCCCAAAGGCCCGGTCGTGCAGGTGCGCAACTATTACGGTGACGTGAAGGTCGACTCCGACAGCGATCCGTCGATCACCTACACCGGTCCGCTCGCCGTGCTCGTTTCACGCTTCAGTGCCTCCGCGTCTGAGATCGTCGCCGGGGCTCTCCAGAATTACGGCCGAGCGGTGGTCATCGGTGACAGTTCCACCCACGGAAAGGGTACGGTTCAGACGGTCGTGGAAATGCGGGGACTCAATCAGCAGCTGGCCCGCGAGCGCAGTGGTGCGGCCAAACTCACCATTCAAAAGTTCTATCTGCCGAATGGATCGTCGACACAGCTCAACGGCGTCGTGCCCGACATCGTGCTTCCTTCGATCGAGGATTTTCTTCCGGTCGGCGAAAAGGACCTTCCACACGCCCTCGTGTGGGACGAGATACCCTCCAGCTTCTTCGACGGTCGCCCCTTGGAGTCGCGCATCCTGACGCCTCTTCGCGAAGCAAGCATCAGCCGTCAGTCGAACCTGGAGGAATTTACCTACCTCAACCGCCACATCGAATGGTTCAAGGCCCGTCAGGAGCAAAAAGAGATTTCCCTGAATCTTGAGGAACGCCGCCTCCAGAAGGAACGCGACGAGGCTTTCAAGGACGAGATGGATGCGGAACGCGAGCGACTCGCCGCGGCGAACTACGCCTTCAAGGAGTTCCACCTTGGCAAACCGCCCGCACCCAAGCCAAAGCCGGAACCCTCTGAGAAGGAGGACGACTCGAGCTTGGAAATGACCACCGACGCCTCGGAGGGCTACGATCAGCTGGATATCCATCTCCGTGAGGCGCTGCGCGTCGTCAGCGATGCCTTGGAAATGGCCCGCAATCCCCAGTTCGCCGCCGAACAGCCGCCGCTCACGGCGAAGGCCGACAACAAGAGTTGATTCGAAACGCCTCTGCGAACCAGCCCTTCTGGCTGGATTCGGGAGGCGTTAATCCCCCGATCTCAGAAAGAGATATCGGTCGCGGCCTGTCAGATCGGCCTTTGACTCGGGTTCTCGGTAGCCGTGTTTCGCGGCGTAGGCCAGCAGCCCGGCATGCTGGGCAATGCCCGTCTCCACCGCCAGCAATCCACCCGACGACAGATGCCGGCGTCCGCCACCGAGAATGGCCTTCAATTCCGCCATTCCCGAATCGCCCGCTTGCAGGGCCGAAAGCGGCTCATACTGCCTGACCTCCGGCGCTGCGTTCGCCGTTTCATCCTCGGTCAAATAAGGCGGGTTCGCCACAATCAGATCGAAACGCTCGTCAGGTGAAATCCCGTCGAACCATGAGCCTTCGATCCACGTCACCCGCTCGGACATGCCGGTGAGTGTGCCGTTTTCCCGGGCAAGGGAGAGCGCCTCGGCCGACTGGTCCACCGCAACGACTACCGCTTCCGGATAACGTTTGCCGAGCGCGAGCGCCAGCGCCCCCGTGCCCGTGCCCAAATCAAGCACCCTTCGCGGGGCGGACGCCAGCCGTTCACCCACGAGCTCCACGAGGTACTCTGTTTCGGGGCGCGGGATCAGGGCGCGCCGGTCCACCTTCAGGGTCACACCGCAGAACTCAACTTCACCAAGAATGTACTGCAACGGTTCCCGCTGTCCCCGACGGCGGACGAAAGGTCGGATCTTTTCCAGCTCAGCTTCGGTCAGGACCCGTTCGAACTGCATGTACAGCGCCATGCGCGTCAGCTCCAAGGCGTGCCCGACCAGCATCTCGGCGTTCAATCGGGCGCTCTCTATGCCCCGCGCGGCAAAGAAGTCCGTGGTCTTTTGCAGTACCTCGAGAACAGTGAGCATGAAGTGGGAGAACTCTGAGAACGCCGGCGTGCCGGGCGCGAGCATCAATCGTCGTCGGCCACGGTGGCTTCAAGCGGTCGCAGGCGATACGGCTGACCGGACAACGTCGCCAGCCGCGCCTCGAAGTCCGCCCGCTGCAGCGCCTCGATCACGGGAAGAATCTCCCCTTCCATGACCTGCGGAAGACTATAGAGCGTGAGTCCGATGCGGTGGTCGGTGAGCCGGTTCTGCGGGAAGTTGTAGGTCCGGATGCGTTCACTACGATCACCTGTGCCGATCTGGCTGCGACGGTTCGCAGCATACCTGGCCTGCTCTTCGTCCTGCTTTTGCTGCAGAAGCCGTGAGCGCAAAACGGCCATCGCGCTGGCCTTGTTCTTCTGCTGCGAGCGGCCATCGGCGCAATAAACCATCATCCCAGTAGGCTTGTGCACGATGCGAACGGCCGAGTCGGTGGTATTGACTCCCTGCCCGCCCGGACCGCTCGCCCGCATGACCGTGATCTCGAGGTCCTGCGGGTTGATATGCAGGTCGACCTCCTCCGCCTCGGGCAGCACGGCCACAGTGACCGTTGAGGTATGAACACGGCCGTTTGCTTCCGTCACCGGCACCCGTTGCACGCGATGCACGCCGCTTTCGAATTTGAGGCGGCGGTAAACGTCGTCGCCGGTGATTAAAAAGCTCACTTCGCGAAACCCGCCACGCTCACTCAAACTGCTGCCCATCGGCTCAACCTTCCAGCGGCACGCGTCCGCAAATCGCGAATACATGCGATGCAGCTCGGCGGCGAACAACGCCGCCTCTTCTCCCCCGGTGCCTGCGCGTATTTCCATCACCGTGTTGCGCGAGTCGCTCGGGTCGGGCGGAATCATCGCGCCGAGGATCTCGCGATGCAGGGCGGCCCGACGTGACTCAAGCTCCGGGCGCTCGGCCGCCGCCAACTCGCGCAGGTCGGCGTCCGCGGACGGATCACGGCCGAGGCTATCCGCCTCCTCCAGCTCGCGTCCCAGTTTCATCCATGCCGCGTGGCTGGCCACGAGCTGGGAGAGCTTTTGCTGCTCGCGCGTGATTTCGGCGGCGCGACGCGCATTCGCGTAGAAGGACGGCTCTGCCATCTGCGAGCTGAGTTCGTCGAGGCGACGTTGAAACGAAGCGATGTCAGGAAGGTGTTCCATGGAGGAGTCTGAAGCGCCGTCGAGGGAATGAAGGACGGCAAGGCGGAAGCGTGACGGACGGACGATTTGCGCATTGCGAAAGCCGCACATGACGGCTTGGTTGGCCCGCAAAGGACCCGGGGCGATACCGCCCTAACGGTGTTGATCCGCAATGGCCACGACGCTTTTCACTCAGAACATCATCGCCTGCATCTGGGATTTCGACAAGACCTTAATCCCAGACTACATGCAGACGCCGCTCTTCCGGCGCTACGGCGTCAACGAGCCTGCCTTCTGGGCGGAGACCAACAGTCTTGGCGCGCACTACAAGAAGAGGGGTTACCACATTTCCGGCGAGATCGCCTACCTCAACCACCTGCTTACCTATGTCATGGCGGGACACATGGCGAAGTTGAACAACAAGACCCTGCGGGCGTGTGGAGGGGAGATCGCGTTCTATCCGGGCCTGCCCGCCTTTTTCGACGCGTGTCGCGGCTATGCGCGGGAAAAGCCCGAATACCAAAAGCACGAGATCCAACTCGAACACTATATCGTAAGCACCGGCCTTGCAGAAATGATTCGCGGCAGCGCCATCGCCTCGAAGGTCGATGGAATCTGGGGCTGCGAGTTCGTCGAGAATCCGCTTCAGCCCGGCTTCCTCTCCCAAAAGGAATTCGAGCTGAGCGTGGAGTCCGAGATCGCGCAGATCGGCATGGTGATCGACAACACGACCAAGACCCGCGCGATCTTCGAGATCAACAAGGGCACCAACAAGAACCCGGCAATCGATGTGAACGCCAACATCAAGCCGGAGGATCGCCGCATCCCGCTGATGAACATGATTTATGTCGCGGACGGCCCAAGCGACATCCCCAGCTTCTCCGTGGTCAAGAACGGTGGTGGCAAGGCGTACGCCGTGTACAATCCCGACTCCACCCCTGAGTTCGAACAGAATGATCGCCTGCGGCAGGTCGGCCGCATCGACCATTATGGGCCTGCCGATTATCGCGAAACCAGCCCGACTGCGAAGTGGCTTCGGCTGCAAATCCACAAGATTTGCGACCGCATCATCACCGATCGCGAGACCGCCCTCGCCCAACGTGTCTCGCGGCCTCCACGCCACCTCAACCCCGATCCCGCAGACATTGCCTCGCGCCCGGCGCCAGCGTCTCCGCATCAGGAAACGTTCCTCGACGAGAAATAAGTCCGCGCGTGCGGCAATCAGGCCCCCCCGGTCGCGGTCCAGACCAAGCGAGTCGACCTCGGAAAAGAAAAGGCGCGACCCCGGCTGAAGGGTCGCGCCTCGCAAGACCAGATAACTGGTTCGAAAAGTTAGCGGGCCGAGGCAAGCTGGCGGGTCTTTAGGTCGACCACCAAGTTGGTTACCCGGCTGGCGTACGAGCGTGAAGCGGCGGGGATCCGCCCCTTCACCACCGCAGTCAGACCGGCATTCCATGCCAGGGCGATGTTGTAGGGAGAGGCTTCAATGCCATTACGGATCAATCCCCGACGCAACCATTCATAATGCTCAACGGCCACTTTGTCCGCTGTTGCCCGATGATTGGCCAAATGAAAGGGCTCTTTCGTGTGCATGTGCCACGTCGCACGCCGGAATTGATAGGCTCCCAGCTCGCCGAATGGTCCAGGCCGGGTCGATTCCGTCGGATTCTCCACCCAATGAATCGCCTGCAGTGTCTCCCAGCGATCCGATGCCGAAGCCACGGTCGCGAGAACCCCGAGGACGATAGTCAGTAGTGTTGCCTTCATAGTGAGGGTCCCAACTCCAGCAGCACCGTCACCCCTGACAAGGGGGGCCTTTACTTATTTTTGTAATTTGCATTAGTGACGATTTGTCCCCATCCGCACGGATGACGACAGTGCATGGTGTGAGCAGGTCGCGCCTAGACCCCACCTTGGAGCGCCGGGTTCACACAAGTTATTAACAAACAATTCGCAAAGTTCCGAGCTTCTCAAAGCTCATGCTGTTAGCGAATTAGGAGGTCGCCAAACGAGGTTTGCCCGGAGGCAGGTCCCTCAGGAGTCCCTCAACCGGGAGCGGCTGCGCCCCGCTAGAGAGCGCGTTTTACGGCATCCAGCCCCGCACGGCTGACCAGTACGTAGACGTGGTCATCGTCCACCCATGTGCAGGAAGCGAGCTCACCCTGTTCCCGGAACATTGGCGAATACTCGGCTTCCTGGCAGCCAAAGTCGCCACGCCGTGCAATGTAGACGTGGTACCAGACATCGCGCCGAAAACAGATTTCGAACACCTCGCGGCCAGCCACAGTGACCACCCGGCAGTTGTTCGCTCGAAGTTCCTCCAACTTGATCGGGAGGCCCTCGCCCAACTTATTCGATGCGTTGCCCAACCAAGCCCCAAAGGCGCCCAACTCCGCCAACGGTTGCCCCCGCGGATGCCCGGGCATTGAGAGTTCACCCAATGCAAAACGGGCCAGTTCATCCACACTGGTTGAAGCGGACACCGACTTCGGCATCGCCCAAAACGCGCCGAACGCCACGACCACCGAGGCGGCCATCGCCATCCACGTGCTCGTGCGACGAATCCGCGGCGTCGGTCGGCTTGCCTTGGCTCCGGCCAGAATCGACTCGCGAAGACCGGCGGGGGGCGCCACCGAGCGGAGCTTCTCTCCGATCACGCCGTCGAACGCCTGCTCCTTTTCCAACCATGCCTTGAGCATTGGATCCCGCGAGGCCTGCGAGAGCACCTCCGCGAAGGCCGGATCGACGGCATCCTGGCCACCGGACCGATAAGCCCGAAGGATAAATTTTGCCTGCTCGTTCGTCATGACGCTGAACTCTTCCTCTCAGGGGTAAAGGGTACGATTCTGGGGGTGGCGCCCGAAGCCCCACGGGCCAAGGCCGCCCGCAACTGGGCTTTACCCCGTGACAACCGGGACATCACGGTACCCACGGGCACCTCCAACGTGGTCGCGATCTCCTGATACGACAAATCCTCGAGGTAAAAAAGCGTGAGCGGCGCCCGGAAAACTTCGTCCACCTCCTGCAGCATTTCGACAACCTGCGTTCCCTCGAGTCTCCGCACATGGTCAATGCTCTCGTCTGGCACTTCCTGCTCCGCCGGAGAAAGGTCCTCCAAAGCCGTCAATCGACCGTCGCGGCGGCGCGAACGGAGGAACTCCCGGTAAAGCGTGGTGAACAACCAGGTCTTGGCCTTCGCCGCGTCTCTGAGTGCGGCTCCCTTGGTTGCCCAGATGTAGAACGTTTGCTGAACAAGATCGCAGGCATCCGCATCGCTCCGCGCCAAACTCAGCGCAAAGCGAAATAGGGACGCGTAATGAGCGTCCACCAGCTGGATGAAGACCGGACTCGTCATGTTCTTCCCATGGGATGTGGCCACGTGCGTTTTTATTCCGAGATTTTCGCCTCGCGTCGAGTCCCGACACGCGGTCCGTTGCGCGCCGATGCTTCGCCTTCTGCTTCCACCCAATCTTGAAGCCGCCGCGAAACGCGACGCGGTGCCGATCAAGGTCGAGCTGGACCTCAGTCGTGCGCCCGCCCCGGAGATCGTACCCGCACTTGCCGTGTTGCAGCGGATGGGCGCCAAACCAGCCCGCGTCCTCTTCCTGCAATTAAAATGCGTGCAACTGCGCGAACTGATCGGGGCAACTCGGGGCCTTCCGGTCTTCTATCGCGTGGATAAACCGGATCGCCCGCTGCTCTGGGTCGGCCCCATTCTTCGCGGAGTCTCCGAGTACCTGGGCGAGTCCGACCCTGATCCCACCACGGTTACCCCGGGTGGGGCCGCGCCAGCCTCCCTGCCGCCCCGGCCCTCCCCTCCGCGATCCGCGTCGTCGGCCGCGACCACGCCCCTGACCGTGGACGGCAGCGAACACTATCTGGCGCTCACCCTGCCCTCGCGCGAATCGGCCGGCTACGCCGCCGCGCTCGATCTCGTGAAAGCACACGGCTTCCTCCTGGAGCCGTCGAACCGCAAATGGTGGCTTCGCGATCGTCATAAGGTGCTCAACTTCCTCGCCGCGCACGGCCGCGCCTTGCGCGAGGAATTCCACGCGGAGTTTACCGCCAACTTCGAACGCAACACGGCGCGCCTCAAATCCGCCGAGGTCGTCGCCGAGGCGCGCCCCGACGGGGAGGACTACCAGGTGACCTTGGGCCTGCGGGCCGGCCGCGCCGCGGACGCGCAGATCCACGGAGCGGTGTCCTCCGGCCGCGGATACATCGAAGAGGGCGGCACCGTGTATTTGCTGGACAAAGACACGCTCGAACGGGTCGTCGGAGCCCAGCGCGCGCTGGCGGGTGAGCCGGGTGCATCCGGTGCCACCCGACGCACCCATCGCGTCTCCCGGGCTCGCGTCGCCGAACTGGGCGACCTGCTCGAGGAGGTCGCCCCCGGGTTCCAGCCGCCCGAGACCTGGCGTGCGCGCAGCGAGGCCCTGCGCCATGCCGAACGCCTGCCTCGCGCCCCGGTGCCCGCCTCGCTCGATGTGCTGCTGCGTCCCTATCAACGCCTCGGTGTCGCCTGGCTCTGGCACCTCTACGGCAACGAGCTCGGCGGCGTGCTCGCCGACGAGATGGGGTTGGGCAAGACACTGCAGGCGCTGGCGCTGCTGTCTGCCGTGCGCGCGGCGGGCTCGGACGCACCCGTCTCGCTTGTCGTCTGCCCGGCCTCCCTCGTCGAAAACTGGCGCCGGGAAGCCGCCCGCTTCGCTCCCGGCCTCCGCGTCTTCGTGCACCATGGTGACCGTCGCGCCGAATCACCCGCCGACCTGTCATGCCACGATCTCATCATCACATCCTACGGCACGCTCGCGCGGGATCGGGAGCTCTTTGAATCCTGCATCTTCGCCTGCGTTGTCGGCGACGAGGCGCAACACATCAAGAATCGCCGCAGCCAGAACGCGCAGGCACTCCGCTCGCTCCACGCGCGGGGTCGCTTCCTCCTGACCGGCACGCCGCTTGAGAACTCGTTGGACGATCTTCGCTCCCTGTTCGAATTTCTCATGCCGGGGCTGGTGAATCGTCCGCCCGCAGGGCTGCGTTCGGATGAACGGGCGTGGTACGACGAGCGGCTCAGGGCGCAAACCGCCCCGTACCTGCTCCGCCGCACAAAGCTCAGCGTGGCGCCGGAGCTCCCGCCCAAGCAGGAACAGATCATCTATTGCGAGCCCACGCCGGTCCAAGCCGCGCTCTATCGTGCAAAACAGGAGGAGTCCGAACGCTCCCTGCTCGACCTCGCGGCGGGCGGCGCCAGCGAGAACGCCCTTCGTCTCGCCACCCTCACCCAATTGCTGCGCCTGCGTCAGATCTGCTGCGATCCACGGTTGGTTGCCCCTGCAACTCCCGCCGAGGCCTCAGCCAAACTGGAGGCGTTCCGTGAACTGCTCGATGAGGCCCTTGACGAAGGACACCGCCTGCTCGTGTTCTCGCAATTCACCTCCCTGCTTGCGCTCGTCCGGGCCGAGCTCGATGCCGACGGTATCGGTTACTGCTCGCTCGACGGCAGCATGTCCCCCAAGGCGCGCCAGAGCGAGGTCGACCGTTTTCAGTCCGACGACGGACCGCCGCTGTTCCTGCTGTCGCTGAAAGCCGGTGGAACGGGCCTCAACCTCACGGCTGCGGATGTCGTCGTGCACCTCGATCCGTGGTGGAATCCCGCCGTCGAGGCGCAGGCAACGGACCGCGCCCATCGCATCGGCCAGACGCGGATGGTCACGAGCTACAAACTCATCTGCAGCGGAACGGTCGAGGAAAAGGTCCTCGCCCTGCAGGAGGAAAAGCGCGCCTTGCTCGCCGACGTTTTCGAGGCCAGCGACGCCGCCTCGGCCAAACTCAGCTTGGGGGACCTGCGCGACCTGCTCCACGCCTGACCTGGCAATGACTACGCCGCCACCTTCCCTGCGACCGTCGCCGTGTGCCGTCCTTGGAACCGCGCAATCGCGAGTTCATTCTCACTAGGCAGCCGGTCACCTTGCGGCCCCGTGATCGTCGTCGATCCGTAGGGCGAGCCTCCGGTGATCTCGTGCATCGCGGTCTGCTCCTGCGCGGCGTAAGGGACGCCCACGACGACCATGCCGTGATGAAACAAAAACGTCTGCATGCTCACGAGCGTCGTCTCCTGTCCGCCGTGTTGCGTGGCCGACGACGTGAAGACGCCGCCCACCTTGCCAACCAGCGCGCCCTTCGACCAGAGACCGCCGGTCGCGTCGAAGAACGACTGCATCTGGGCAGACGCGCTGCCAAACCGCGTGCCACTTCCGAAGAGAATCGCATCGGCGTCGCCCAGCGTTTTGGGATCGGCAACCGGGATGTGGGCAAAGGCTTTCTTGGCCTCGACCGCGCCCATCTTCGCAAGCACGGACTCGGGGAGCGTTTCGGGAACCTGCAGAAGTTCGACCTCGACGCCCGGGACTTCCCGCGCACCCGCGGCGATGGCTTCGGCCAGATGATAGATGTGTCCGTACAGGCTGTGGAAAACGATTTTGATTTTTGTGCTCATGATGAACGGAGTTGAAAGAAGAGAATGACGTGAATGCCGGGTCAGGCTGAGGTGGTCCTCAACGGCGAGGCGCAGCGCCGGCAATGCTCAGCGCGAGTTCAATGTTCTCGGCGACCTTGTCTGCATTCTGTCCCGGCTGAATGCCAAACTCGCTACGGTTGATCACAAAGTTCGCCCGGAGGACGAGTAGGTCACCCTTCACCTTCGGATCGCCGAGTCGGGCGCCCAGCTTGTCGGGCAGATGGGTGAAGGTGACCGGAACGACGACATCCTTCGTCACACCTTTCACTGTCAGCCGCCCGCGCACATCGGCCAGAATCCGCGCGCCGTCCAAGCGAACATTGCCGGCACCCTTGGCTTCAAACACGATCTCCGGATGAGTGGCGACCGAGAGCCAGTTGTCGCCGTGCAGGTGTTCACGCATCACCGGATTGCCCACGGTGAGCGACGCGGCATCGAGCACGATCCGGCCGCGGGTGGCGTCGGGATGGGCGGGATCGAACTGCACGGTGCCCGAGATTCCGTTGGCGGTGCCCGTGATGGATTCGAGCGGGGCATCCAGCGAGAATTGGACGTTGTTTACGCCCTTGGGATCCTTGAAATCAAAGGACTGGGGCGCGGCATGCGAGACGAGTGCAGAGGCCCCAAGGGCGACTGCGGCGAAGAGAGGAAGACGGAGAGCGTTCGTTGTCATGGTAAGAGCTTTTTGATGGGTGGTTGAGGTGGGAGGGTGGAATGATCCGATCGGGAAGGCGGAGGCGCCTCACCCACGGGCTGGCGAGAAGCGGCGCGAGACAAGACCCACGGCCGCCACGGTCATCGCCACAGCGACGCCAATCGCGAGTACTTCCACACCGGCGACAAACGCCGGTTGGTGGACCGGATAGTCGATGCCGGTGACTTCGTCGTGCTGCATCACCACGGCGCTCGTCTTCGTCCAGCCGATATTGGCGCCGGTGGCGACCCAGAGTGCGACGGCCGCGAGAAGCGGAGCGAACGAGGTCACGGCGAGCAACCGGGGGAATCGTGCGAAGGTTTTCATGCGCCGAGGATACTCTTCAGGACGGGCGGCGCCTACTGCGCAGAGCGGCTTGCCGTCATGCGCCCCGCGCATAACCTTGTCCCGTGAACCTCGATTTGCTCCGTTCGTTTTTTGCTGTCGTCGACCATGGCAGCCTCAACCGGGCCGCTGAACGCCTGCGCGTGTCGCAGTCGACGCTCACCCGCCAGATGCACGCGCTCGAACACGAAGTCGGCGGCACCCTGTTCGAACGGAGCTCTTCGGGCGTCGCCCTGACCGCAACCGGACACGCCCTGCTTGCCGGCATGAAGCCGCTGATTGAGAAGTTCGACGGCGTTCTGGCGGACGCGCGACGGCGAGCCCGCGGTCAGAGCTCGGCTTTGCGCATTGGCTACATGCCCTCGGCGGCCGCCGAGTTCCTTCACCCGGCGCTGGCCGCGTTGCGCAAGGCGCACCCGGAGATCAAGGTCCGCCTGCTCGACCTCTCCCCCGGCGAACAGATCGCCGCCCTGCGACGCGGCGAGATCGATATCGCGCTGATCGGCGATCCGGGAAAATTCATCGCCCGCGAATTCTACGTGCGTCGCATTGCTTCGCTGCCCGTGCTGGTCGCGCTCGCTGACAGCCACCCGCAAGCGGCAAAAGCCACCGTGAACCTGCGTGACCTCCGCAACGACCCGTTTGTGGGCGCGCCTGATAGCGATCTGCCCGGACACAATCGCTGGATCATGTATCTCTGCCGCGGCGCAGGGTTTCGCCCGAAGTTCGTGACGGACGCCGACAGCCTCGCCCACGGCCTCGCCACGGTCGTCAGCGAAGGCGCGGTGGGCCTCATTCCCAACTACGCCCGCACCGCGCGAGTGCCGGGGGTCGTTTTCAAGCCGCTCGACAGCTGTCACGCGCAATGGAATCTCTTGGTGGCCTGGCAACGCGGGCGCGTTTCCGAACCGGTCAAGGCAATCCTCGCCCACTTACCACATCTGTCGCGCGACTCAGCGTAGCACGAAACCCAATCGAGAGCGGCGTCCGCGACGCGCCGCTGCGAACCGTGCGTCTGCCTGCCGACGGAAACGTGCTTTCCCGCCTTGAATCCGGCTGCTAGCAATCGGGAGTGAAACTACCCCGACACCTCTTGTTCTTCGTTTTTCTAGCCACGGCCGGCTCGATCGTCGCCCAGCCGCTGATCACCGACGAACAACGCGCCGCCTCGTTGACGCGTTGGGAAAAGGAGATCGCCGCCCTCGAGGAACGCGACCGCACGGAGATCCACGATAAGGACTCTATTCTCTTCATCGGCAGTTCCAGCATCCGCCGGTGGGACGACATTGCCGACGGCATGGCGCCGTATCGCCCCATTCAACGCGGGTTCGGCGGCTCCACGTGGACGGACGTGGTCGTTTTCGCGGATCGCCTGCTCTCGCCGCATTCGCCCCGTGCGTTCGTGTTTTTCGTCGGCAACGACATCGCCGGTCGCGACGACGACCGCATGCCGGAGCAGGTCGTTGCACTGTTTCGCGACGTGCTCGGTGTGCTTCGCGCAAAGCACCCTTCAACGCCCGTTTTCTACATTGCCGTTACTCCGAGCGGCTCCCGTTTCTCCGCCTGGCCCAAGATCAAGGCAGGGAATCGCGCCATCCAGGCCTTCTGTGAAGCGACGCCCAACACCTATTTTATCCCAACCGAGAGCGCCTTCCTCGATGCCGAAGGCAAGCCCCGCGACGAACTCTACGTGGCCGACCGCCTGCATCTCAATGCCGACGGTTATGTACGCTGGGCTGCGATCATCAAATCGCACTTGGACGGCGTCTTGGGCGGTGCGTTGACCCAACCCTAAGCGAACACGAACCCACGCAATCGAAGTCCGCGCCTTCTCGGATACCCGGTCATAGTGGTGCCAGAGGCCGGGATTGAACCGGCGACCAAAGGCTTATGAGTCCTCTGCTCTACCACTGAGCTACTCTGGCAATTCCTTGCGAGGCTTAGGGTTGGATTTTTCTTCCATCACCAACGACCCGCGAGATCAGCAATTTGTGGGGGGAAACGGGGTTCTGCCAAGGGAAAAATCCGAGCTCCATCATTCCTCGATTCACTGACCGCGAACCAAGGCGTCACCCAGACCCCGCCCGGATGCCTGGTCGACTTCCGGGTGTTTCGCAGGGCTGCTTCAAGGGACATTCCCCATTGGCCCCACCGCTCGTATTCGATAACATGAGGAGGTGAACGTCTCTCGCTTCGACCCGCACCCGACTTACTTCGAACTTAACGGTGCGCCCGGCTCCACCCGTTACCACGCAGCGGATCGAGCACCCGAAGCGACCTTGGCAGGGAATGAGGCGCGCCTGGATGCCTCCGCGTCGGCCATTGCCCGGGAGCTGGCGATCTACGAGGCGGCCTTCCGCGTCACCAACGGGGCGATGCAAGTGCTGCGCCCGGTCGACTAGGCATCGTCTCGACTGCGGTCGTCCAAGGCCGGACGAGCACCCTCGCTGCGGGGAAACGCAACCGCGCCGGACTCCATTCGGCGTTGTCGTCGCGCGCAATCGCGCTCAGAGAGGAAGCATGCCCCTTTGCTTCGCCCCTTCCTCGCGCATTCGTTTAATCCTTGGCCTTCTCGCTGCCTCCTTCCTGTCCGCCCTGAGCACGCCGGCGGCAGACAAGCGTGTGCTGCTGATCGCAGGCGCTCCGAGCCACGGTCCAGGCATGCACGAGCATAACGCCGGCATGCTTCTTCTGCAAAAATGCCTCGCCGACGTGCCGAGGCTCGCCGTCGAAGTCGCGCATAACGGCTGGCCCACCGACGACGCGTCGTTTACCGGGGTGGACGCAATCCTCATCTTCTCCGACGGCGGACTCAAGCATCCCGCGTTGGTCGGAGACCGCCTTGCCGTGCTTGATCGTGCCTTGGCCAGCGGTGCAGGGCTGGGGCTGCTGCATTATGCCGTCGAACCCACGAAGGACAAAGGGCAGGACCAGTTTCTCAAATGGATCGGTGGCGCCTTCGAAATCCACTGGTCGGTGAATCCGCATTGGGACGCGCACTTTCGCACGTTGGCTGACCATCCGATCACGCGCGGTGTGACGCCCTTCACCATCCGCGATGAGTGGTACTTCAACATGCGCTTTGTCGAAGGCATGAAAGGCGTGGTACCGCTTCTTCAGGCCATTCCCGATGAAACCACCGTCACGCGCCCTGACGGCCCGCACTCGGGCAACGCCTTCGTCCGTGCGTTGGTGGCGCAAAAAGAACCTGTCACCGTCGCGTGGGCCTACGAGCGGCCGAATGGCGGACGCGGGTTTGGTTTCACCGGCGCCCACTATCATCGCAACTGGGGCCATGCTCCCTTTCGCAAGCTCGCGCTCAACGCCGTGCTCTGGCTCGCGAAGATGGACGTGCCGGAGAACGGCGTTGAGTCGACGGTCACCGAGGCCGATCTCGCGGCGAACCTCGACCCAAAGCCCGCCCGCAAGGCCAACTGATCCGCGTCACGGCC
The DNA here is from genome assembly GCA_964406745.1 of uncultured Opitutus sp. GTDB lineage: Bacteria > Verrucomicrobiota > Verrucomicrobiia > Opitutales > Opitutaceae > CAMAXB01. The sequence goes on along the minus strand of CAYOSX010000002.1, from coordinate 17,549 downwards.
GCAGGGCTCATCGCGCGGCGCGCACATCCTTCCTCACATGACCTACAAAACCATCCCCATGGCGCCGGCCAAGAAGATCGCCCTGGTCGCTCACGACAACAAGAAGCGCGACCTGGTCGAATGGGCGAAGTACAATCGCGGATCGCTCGCGCGGCATCGGATTTTCGCCACCGGCACCACCGGGGCTTTGCTCGAGCGTGAACTCGACCTGCCCGTCGTGAAACTGCAGAGCGGTCCTCTCGGGGGTGATCAACAGATCGGAGCGCGTATCGTCGACAACGACATCGATTTCCTGATCTTTTTCTGGGACCCCCTCGAGCAGCAGGCGCACGATCCCGACGTGAAGGCCCTGTTGCGCATGGCGGTCGTGTGGAACATCCCGACAGCCTGCGACCGCTCAACCGCGGACTTCATGATCTCGTCACCCCTGATGGATCAGCCCTACGACCGCCTCGTGCCTGACTACGACGTTTACCGTCGTCGTCTCCTTCCGCAGTCGCTCGAGGCCGAGGTCACGTCCGATCTCGCGGCGGCCGAGCAGGCCAAAAAATAACGCCGCCCGCGAAGGGATCGCGGACGGCGTCAGTCACGGGTCTCCGATGAGACCCGCGGATGTATTCGATGTCGGATCAGTGGCCACCGGCGCCCAGCGTCACCGGCTTGTAGCCGCCGCGGGACTTGAAGTAGCCGATCATGATCAGGTAGCAGACCAGCATGAAGGCCGGCAGGATCGTGACCGTGGCGAGCGCGTTCTGCTTGCCCTTCTTGGCGACCTCACGGACCTCCGTCGCCTGCTCGGCGGGAAGCGCGGCAACCTTGCCCTCGTCGACGGCGTTGTAGGTGCCGAGGAAATACTGACCCTCGGTCGAGATGGTGGAATAGACACCAGGAACGTCCCGCTCGATCGCCTTCTGCGCCGACTGCTCCTGCAAGGCGCCGATGAACGGTCCGCCGATGATGCCGACCGACAGCATGCCGATGCCCGCGATCGCGTTCAGCGTCAGGGCGCCGCCCTTCGGTGTCTGTTCGGAAACGACGCCGAGTGTGGTGGGCCAGAAGAACGTTTTGGCCACGCCGTAGAGGGTCGCCGCCCCGAAGATCGCCACCAGCCCGGCGGCCTTGGAGAGGAGGAAGAGGCCGACAATGGCAAGCGCAGCGCAGGTCGCGAGCAGCCCCAGCGGGGTGAGCGCGTGCACGATCGGACCCGCGAAGAAACGCAGAACCATCATGACGGCCGAGGTGTAGATGAGCACCCAGAGCGGATGGTAGCCCGCCGCTGTGAGCGGTTCCTCCATGATGCCCGTGATGGCACCGTCGGTGCCCAGCTCCGTTGTCGCCAGAGGCATCATGATGATGCAGAGGAATACAAGCAACGGACGGCCCAGCGAGCGGCAGTAGAGCCAGTACGCCACCAGGGAAACCGCGAGCAAGCCGTAGACCACTGCGTTGCTCCAGCCGAAGACGAGGCCGAGCTGCTTGATGACGAGGTAGCCCGCGATCGCGGCGCCGAGGACGCCGAACTCGCCGAGCATCTCCTTGTAGGAAGCCCCAGCGGCCACGCGTTCGTTCACCGGGAATCGCGCCTTGATCAGCATGACCAGGTAAATGATCGCCGGCAGGGCAACGATGTAGATGAGCACGCGCCAGTCGTTGGCCACCATCCCACCCATGAAGATCGTGATGATGCCGCCAAGGACGAGACCGCCCGGCCAACCGGCGTGAAGGATGTTGAGCCACTTCGTCTTGTCGCGACTGAACATCGTCGCGACGACTGGATTGATGAACGCCTCGACCGTGCCATTACCCAGACCGAGAATCACCGAGCCCCAGTACAGCAGGTTGTACGCGCGCGCTTGAGCGGCTGCGAGCGCCTCACCCTGAAGCGGCTCGCCGCCCGCGTGGATGACTCCATAGGCCTGCAAGGCAAGCACGCCATAGATGAAGTAGCAGGCGAAACTGAAGAACATCGCCGCACGGTAACCCACGCGGTCGATCACCAGACTGAAGACGATGATCGAGATCGCGAAGGGCCAGATGCCCGCGCCGAACAGTTCCTGCGCCTGCACCTTGTCGAGGCCGAACTCGGACGGCCAGAGGGCAGGATCGTTGACCAAAAACGCCCTTGTGATGAAGGCAAAGGACGTGGTGATGAGGGCGATGAAACACCCCCAGAACAGCCGCATGTCGGGCGGCGCCGCATTCGGGGAAGAAGCAGTGGAGTTGGACATAGGGTAACACGAGGTTGGAGCAACCGCGGGTCGGCGGGCAGTTGAATATGCCGGCGAAAGTTGCGCAAGTCTATGATGCCTCCCCGAGTTCATCGCCATAGAGCCGCTGCCAATTCGCCGAAAATTTGCGGCTGATCCCGATACGCCGAGTTGTATCCACACAGAACGACAGAGGCTTCCCGCCCCGCCTCACGTCAGTCAGGTGACGTCAGACTGTGCGGAGCTCGAGGTGCTGACGACGATACTGCGTCGGCGGTATGCCCATCGCGCGGCGGAACTGCCGCGAAAAATCGCTGTGATCGTAGAACCCCACCTCCATCGCGATCTCCGTCGGTCGCCGGCCGGTCGTGCGCAACAACTCAGCCGCGATCGCCACGCGCAGACGAATCAGGTAACTGCGCGGGCTCAGTTGAAAGGCCTGCCGGAACTTCCTTTCGAAGTGACGCACCGACAGATTCGAAAGCCGCGCCAGCCGCGAGACGTCCAATCGTTCCTGATAGTGAGCCTTGAGGTAGTCCGCGGCCGGCGCGACATCGAGGTACGGCCGCAACGCCGCGCGGGTTCCTTCATAACTTTTCACCGTTCCGCACAGGCCGCAGATCCGACCTTCCCGGTCGTAGAGCGGAAGCTTGTTTGTCTCGCACCACTCCGGTTCGCCCAGCGCGTTCGGGAACAATTCAATGATGCCCAGCAGCGGCCGGCCCGTCTCGAGGACGCGGCGGTCGCCTTCGCGAAACCGCTCGGCGAGGGCCGGCGCGAAGATATCGTCGTCCGCCAATCCCACCAGGTCCTGCTCGCGCGGGAATCCGCAGCGCTGCGCGAACGCGGTATTCGCACACATGATACGCCCTTCGGTGTCCTTGGCGAAGAACAACGTGCTCGCGAGGTGCTCGAACAAAGGCCGGAACTGGCCGGGAGGGAGCCTTTTCGCCCAGACTTCGGCCCGACGGGACCGCTCCGATGGCGTTTGCATACACGAAAACCAGCTTTTCGTTCCTAGCCTGTCAACGGGCCATGTGCTAAACTTCCCTTCACCCCACCCCGCCTTCGTAACCCCGCTTTTCCTGTCATGATCCTGTTCCGCCGTCTTCTCCCCATCCTGGTCCTCCTCACGGGTGTCGTTTCAATCCGAGGCGCCGAGCGCGTCATCCACCCGCAAGCCGATGCCCGCCGCCTCGAGGTGATGTTCCTCGGCGCGCCCACCGCCAACGGGCCCTTCCACGATCCCATCACGCGTTATCGCGTGCTCAAGAAGGCCCTCGGCACCGCCGGCATCAACCTGACCTACACCGAGAGCCTCGACCAGGCGTTCGACCCTGCCTTCCTGGATCGCTTCGATGCCGTCCTTTTCTATGGCAACTGGCATCAACACGGTTCGATGGATCCCGCGCACGAACGCGCCCTGCTCGACTACGTGGAGAAGAAGGGCCGCGGCTTCCTGCCGATCCATTGCGCCTCGGCCTGCTTCGGCGCCTCCGACGCTTACGTTCATCTCGTCGGCGCCCGCTTTCGCCGCCACGGCGGCGAGGAGTTTGCACCTGTCACGGTGCAGCCCGACCACCCCGCGATCGCCGGCACGACGCCCGTCAGCGCATGGGACGAAACCTACGTGCACGATCGCCATCACGACGACCGCATCGTCCTCCAGGTACGCAAGGATCCCGCCGGCGACGAGCCGTGGACCTGGGTGCGCACCCAAGGCAAAGGCCGCGTGTTCTACACCGCGTCCGGACACGACCACCGCGTTTGGGACGAACCGTCCTTTCAGGCCCTGCTCAAGACCGCCATCACCTGGGCCGTCGGTCCCGAAGCGAAGGCGAAACTCGACCGCCTGCAACTCCCGGTCTTCGGCGAGCAGGACGTTGTCATGCCCGGCTACAAACAGCGCAAGGCCATCACCCGCGCGCAAACTCCCTTGTCCGCCACCGAGAGCGCCAAGCTGATCCAGGTGCCGCCCGGTTTCGAGGTTTCGCTCTTCGCTTCGGAGCCCGACATCGTCAACCCGATCCACGTTGCCTGGGATCACCGCGGCCGCGCGTTCGTGGTCGAGACCATTGACTATCCGAACAACCTTCAGGCGGGAAACATCGGCAACGACCGGATCACCATCTGCGAAGACACCGATGGCGACGGACGTGCCGACACGTTCACGCGCTTCGCCGACAAGCTTTCCATTCCCACCAGCCTCGTCTTCGCCAACGGCGGTGTGATTATCACCAACGGCTCCCAACTGCTGTTCCTCAAGGACACCGATGGTGACGATCAGGCCGATGTGCGCGAGGTGCTGATCGATGGGTTCAGCATGCGGGACACCCACGCCGGACCGTCGAACCTTCGCTACGGTTTCGACAACTGGATCTACGCGACCATCGGGTACTCCGGATTCGAAGGCACCGTCGGTGACGAAAGCCACCGCTTTGCCCAAGGTCTCTTCCGCTTCAAACCCGACGGTTCGAAGCTCGAACAATTGCAGTCGACGACCAACAACACCTGGGGACTCGGCTTCACGGAGGAGTTCGCCATCCTCGGCTCGACGGCCAACGCCAATCCGTCGTGGGTCTACACCTTCCCACGCGAACGCTATCTCGCCACCGGACTCAACCAACCACGCACGCCGCGTGCTGACGATAACCCGAAATTCTTCCCGAGCTCGCCCGACATCCGTCAGGTGGACGTGCATGATGGCTACACCGCGGCAGCCGGTCACGCCTTCTATACCGCCCGGCGCTTCCCCACCGCGTACCACAACCGCATCGCGTTTATCACGGAGCCCACCGGCAAGCTCGTCGGTCAGTTCGACGTGACGCCCAACGGCGCGTCCTTCACCGCGCGCCAGCTGCCGAACAATCTCTTCAACAGCGCGGATGCGTGGAGTTCACCCGTTGCAGCGGAGGTTGGGCCCGACGGAGCCGTCTGGATCTCCGACTGGTACAATCTGATCATCCAGCACAATCCCACCCCGAGCCTCTCGTCCGCCGGAGTGGATGCAGAGAACGGACCGGGCAACGCCTACCAGACGCCCCTGCGCGACACGCGGCACGGACGCATCTGGCGGGTGTATCCACGTGGTAGTGACAACGATCTCGCGCCGTCCCTCGATCCGAAGGCGCCGGAGTTGCTCGTTGCCGCCCTGCACCACGGCAACCTCCTCCGGCGCCTGCATGCCCAGCGCCTCCTCGTGGAAGGCGGCCATGTCTCGGCCGAATCCCCCCTGCGCCAACTGGTCCGCGACGCGGGCCCGGCCAGCGTACACGCGCTCCAGGCACTCGCCGGCCTCGGGCGCATTGACCGCAGCGTATTGGTCGCAGCCGCGGATTCGCGCAACCCCGCCCTCCGGCGCGCGGCCCGCGACCTCGCCTTTCCGGCGCATCCTGAGGTCATCCAGATCCAGCTCGCCTCCGCCGTAGTGGCCGACGACGCGCGGGAACACGCCGAGGTGCTCGTGGCTGCCTCCCGTCTGGAACCCAGCCGCGAGCTCGGGCACGCGCTCTACCGCGTGGCCGCTGACCGGGAAGCCGCCTTTGCGAAGGATCCCGCATTCGCAGAGGCCTGGCAGATCGCCGCGCGCACCAACGCCCCGGGGGTCATCGCCACCGCGCTCGCCTCCAACCTTTCCTTCGAAAAGCCCGATCAGGGACTAGCCGCGCAAATACTTCCGGTTCTTGCATGGCACGCCTCGGCCTCCACCGAGGCTCGGCTGGCCGTCGCCGCCGACGCCAGGCGTCACGACAACGCCTTCGCCCGCTACGTGGCTGCGTCCCTCGCGGAGGCACCGGCATCCACGACGATCACACGCCAGTTCGCACCCGATGCAGCCGTTCATCAGCGCGGCGCGCAGATTTACGCCAACACCTGCGTTGCCTGCCATGGACTCGACGGACAGGGGGTCGCCGGCGCCTTCCCGCCTCTCGCCGGATCCTCCTGGATGACCGGGGATCCGACCGTGCCGGTGCGCATCGTCATGCACGGCCTCGCCGGCCCGATCGAGGTCAACGGAGCCAAGTACGACAGCATCATGCCGCCGGTCGTCGGTTTGAGCGACGGCGACATCGCCAGCGTGGTCACCTACGTGCGCCAGTCCTTCGGCAATGACGCCTCCGCCGTTGCCGAAGAAGACGTGCGGCACGTGCGGCAACGCACCCGTGGCCGGCGCGACATGTGGAAGGTCGAGGAACTCACACCCCTGCCCGAGACTCGCTGAGCGCGGTCCCGGACGGCATCACTGCTCGAAACGGAAAATCACCTCGTCCGGCTTGGCGTAACCAAGCCGGCGACGAATCACCATCTCCACGTAAGCGGGGTCGTTGCGCATGCGTTCGAGCGTGCGGCGTTGTTCGCGCAGCCGCTCCTCCGCCAACGCCAGCCGTGCACGGCTCTGGGCTTCGACGTCCCGCAGCTGCAGGTACTCGGACCGCGTTTGCCAGAGGAAGCCCGCCGACCCCACGGCCACGCCCACGAAGAGCAAAACGTAGAAGGAGATGATCAACCGGCGCAGCATTGAGAGGTTTCTAGGGTGAAAACCTCGCTCAACGCAAACGCCGTCCCGACTGATTTTCGTCTCAGCGTCGGCCGCTAATGGAGAGGGTGAGTCGGTTTTGGGTGTTAAATCCCTCTAAAATAGGTGCGAAACCCCCGTCCCTGCCGGCTTTTTGCGTGCGTTCGCCCGGTGGCGACCCTACCTACAACTCCGTATGTATCAGAGCTTTTACGGGTTTTCGGAGATGCCGTTCAACATCACCCCGGACCCGCGCTTCCTTTATCTCAGTCCGACGCACCTCGAAGCCCTGCAACATCTGAAATACGGTGTGCAGGAAAAGAAAGGCTTCATCGTGCTCGTCGGTGAGGTGGGTTGCGGCAAAACGACGCTCTGCCGACGGTTTCTCAACGAGATCGACCACGACCATTTCGACACGGCCCTTGTTCTTAATCCCCGTGTTTCCGAAACCGAGATGTTGAAGGCGATTCTCACCGAACTCGGCGAAACGCCCACCGCGAGCAGCCAGAACGATCTCGTGGCGCAGGTGAACCATGTGCTGCTCGAACGCATTCACCGCGGGCGAGACATCGTGCTCATCATCGACGAGGCGCAGAACCTTTCGTTCGAAGTGCTCGAGCAGATCCGCCTTCTTTCCAACCTCGAGACCGACAAACAAAAACTCCTGCAAGTGGTCCTCATGGGCCAGCCCGAGCTGAAGGACGTCCTCGCCCGCAAGGAACTCCGCCAGCTGCGCCAGCGCATCTGGGTGCACTACGAACTGAATCCCCTCACCATCACCGACCTGCAGCACTACGTGCAGCATCGGCTCACGCTCGCCGGTGGATCGGGCCGGCCCCATTTCACCACGTGGGCGATGCGCGCCCTGCACCGGGCCAGCGACGGCATTCCTCGCATCGTGAACAATCTCTGCGACAAGGCCCTGCTCGCCGCCTTCATCCGCGAATCCGACGAAGTCACTTACTGGGACATGCGCCGGGCGATCAAGGAACTGCGCGCGCTCACCGAATGAGCATCACGCCTCCGTCCCGGCAATTACGTTCGACGCCTCCGCCCGCCTTAACCATCGTCACGCCCGTCAGCCAACCGTCCTCTCCCGCATGAGCCTGATCAACGAAGCCCTCAAGAAAGCCCAGCGCATGCGCCACCAGGATCCGGCCGGCGCACCGCCGCCTGCGGCTGATGCCGCCGCCGGCCAGTCCATTCCGCCGGTCACGTCCCTGCCCTTGCGCCGCGGTCGCACCCCCGCTTCGCAGACACTCCTGCTCTTCGCCGGTGTGCCTCTGCTCGTCCTCCTCAGCGTCGGCGTCACTTGGTGGCTGCTGCGCCCGGCCCCCGCGGACCAGGCACCCTCGATCGCGAGCGTGGACACCCCCGCCCCCGCCGCCCAACCCACCGCCAGTCCCGCGCCCTCCCCGGCCCCGACGGTCGAAGTCAAGGCGCCCGCCGCTTCCGAGCCCGTGGTCTCCGTCGCGTCCTCGCCCACAACGCCTGTACCACCCACCGAAACTACCCCGGCCGTCGGGTTGCCGGCGTCTCCGCCCGTTCCCCCGGCCGCCGAGCCGGCGCCCGCACCCGCCCTGGCCCTGTCGGACCCCGCGGAGGTCTCCAAGCCCGACTCGCGGGTGCATGCTTTTCTGGATACACTGCGTGTGACCGGCATCCGCTCTTCCGAGACCGATCCACGCGTGTCGATGAACGGACGGGTCTTCCGCCTCAACGACATCGTCGACCGCAATCTCGAACTGCGCATCATCGCGATCGCCCCGGAGGGGCTGACGTTCGTCGGGCCGAACGGGGTCGTCTACCAGACGCAGTTCTAGCGCCACCCTCCCACCGGGACCGCTTTCGTCCCCTCACTCCGTGCTGACTCATCCGAGGCGAACGCGTGTCCGGTTTCTTCAGGTTTTCGACGGCGGCCTGTTCGCGATCGCGCTGGGTCTGGCGTATTTTCTCCGCGCAACGTTCCCCTGGCTGAACCTCCCACCGCTGGAGGAGTTTTCCTATCACCTCTGGTTGTTTCCCGTGGTGGGCGTGCTCGGGCCCCTGATGCTGGCGAGCCAGGGTTTCTACGAACGCCCCCGCCTCACGTCGCGCATCAGCCTGCTCCTGGTGATCCTGCGGGCGGGCGCCCTCACGACGTTCGCCCTGATCGTGATTGTCTTTCTGCTCCGCGTCCATTTCGCGCGCTCGGTGATTCTCCTCGTCGGAGGCTTCGCCGGCGTTTTGGTCTACGCCCGGCACGAGTTCATTCGCTGGTTCGAAGAGACGCGCGTGGCCAGCGAGCAGTTCCGGCGACGCGTTCTCTGGGTGGGAACCCTCTCGGAGAATGCCCGTCTGCGCTCCGCGCTTTCCGCCGGTGAACGCGATCTCATCGTCGACGCGGGGGATCTCGATCCGCGAGAGGCGTCGCCCGAAGATCTGCGCCGCCGCCTGCACGAAGAGGGCATCAACGCCGTCGTTCTCAGTCTCGTTGGCGTCGAGCCGGCTCGTCTCGCGCCTCTGCTCACGACCTGTGAACGCGAGGGCGTCGAGGTCATCGTTCGCCCCGGCCTCAGCGCGTCCTCTCCCCATCGCTTCGCCATCGACCAACTTGGCGGGGAACCCGTCCTCTACTACCGCGCCCAAGCCGCCCCACGCAGCCACCTCGTCATCAAGCAGGTAATCGACTACGTCGGGGCGATCGTGCTCCTGGTGATCTTCGCCCCGATCATCGTCCTGGTGGCCCTGACCATCAGGATCACCTCTGGAGCGCCGGTCCTATACACGCAGAACCGTGCCGGGCTGAACGGACGCCCGTTCACCCTCTTCAAGTTTCGCACCATGACCGTCGATGCCGAAAAGCGGCAGGCGGAACTGGCCGGTCGCAACGAAATGACCGGACCCGTCTTCAAAGTGCGGGAGGATCCTCGTGTGACCCGCCTCGGCCGAATCCTGCGCCGTCACAGTCTCGACGAACTCCCTCAGCTGTGGAACGTGCTGCGGGGCGAAATGAGCCTGGTCGGGCCGCGCCCCCTGCCCGTGGACGAAGTTGCCCGCTTTGACGATCATGCCCATCGCCGTCGTCTCAGCGTCCGGCCCGGCCTCACCTGCCTCTGGCAGATCAGCGGCCGCAACGATATCGCCGATTTCAACGACTGGGTTCGCCTCGATCTCGACTACATCGACCAATGGTCCCTATGGCTCGATCTCAAGATCCTCGTCGCGACGATTCCCGTGATGCTGCTGGGACGCGGAGGACGGTAACGCTTAAACGATCCCGGCTGCCGTCCGAAGATCGTGCCCGTCTCGTCAGCGCGTCGGAGCCGTTATCCGTGTCTTGAAGAAGCGAATCACCTCCGCGAGCGGGCGGGTGTTGAGCACGTTGTCTGCGGTAAGGCCGCCTTTCCGCGCGGCGTTGATGCCGGCCCGCACATGGGCAAGGCCTGCCGTGTCGTGGGCGTCGGGATTGACCGCAGCGACCACACCCTTCTCCACGGCCTTCCGCCAGTGCCTCCAATCGAGATCAAGGCGCCAGGGACTCGCATTGAGCTCGATCACGACCTGGTTCGCGACGGCAGCATCGATGATCTTCGCGAGGTTGACGTGGTAGCCCTCGCGGCGGAGCAGAAGACGGCCGGTGGCATGCCCGAGCATCGTCGCATACGGGTTCTCGATCGCGCGCACGATGCGCTTTGTCATGTCGTCCTCACTCTGGTTGAAAACCGAGTGAACCGAGACCACCACGTAATCGAGGGAGGCCAGCACCGCATCCTCAAAATCGAGCCGTCCGTCCGCATGGATGTCGCACTCCACGCCGGCGAAGACGTGCGTCGTGAAACGACCTGACGTATTCAAAGCATGGATCGCCTTCACCTGCTCGAGCAGCCGGGCCTCGTCGAGTCCGTTGGCCTGAAAGCTCGCTTTGGAATGATCGGCGATGCCGAGGTATTCCCAACCGAGCGCCTGGGCCGCACCGGCCATCTCGGCCAGCGTGTTCCGTCCGTCACTCGCCGTCGTGTGGTTGTGAAACGCGCCGCGAAGGTCACCCAGTGCAACGAGCCGGGGCGCCTCGGACCTCTCCGCGGCCTCGATCTCGCCCAGACCCTCGCGCAACTCCGGCGGAATGTAATGCAAACCCAGGTGCTTGAAGAGGTCCTTTTCCGACTTCGCCGGCAGACTGTGTTTCTGCTCCGCCTTCTCCTTCGCGGTCCCCTCGCCGTCGGCGGGAACCAGTCCCCACTCGGAGAGACTCAAGCCGCGCGCCAGCGCCCGCTGCCGCATCTGCACATTGTGATCCTTGGAGCCCGTGAAGTGATGCAGCGCATAGATGAACTGTGCCGCCGGCACGATCCGCAGATCGGCCTGCAAGCCGCCCTCGAATCGCACGCTGGCCTTGGTCTCGCCCTTGGCCGTGATCTCTTTCACGCCGGCCATGCCGGTGAACCAGTCCACGACAGGACCGACGTCCGTCGCCGCGACAATAAAATCAAGATCGCCCACGGTCTCGAGTCCGCGGCGCAGGCTGCCGGCCGCCTCGGCGGCCGAAACCTGCGGCAAGGCGCGCAGGCCGTCGACGATCGGGGTCGCGGTTTCCCAGGCCTCCCACCAGAGATGACGACGCCCGTAGGCCTCACGGTTGCGAATGCCCTCGAGGATCTTTTGCTGTGACTTCTCGCCGAACCCGTCGAGCGCGGCCACCCGTCCGTCGTTGCAGGCCACCGCGAGGGCCGCGAGCGAGGTGATGCCGAGCTTGTCATGAAGAGCCCGGATTTTTTTCGGTCCGAGGCCGGGAACGTCGAGCATCGCCACCAAGCCCGGCTCGATCGAGGCCTGCAGCTTGTCGAAGAACCCCAGTTTCCCCGTCGCATGCAGTTCACCGATCTTCTGCGCGAGGGCCTCGCCGATGCCTTTGACGGTTTGCAGACGGTCCTCCGCAATCAGCTTCGCCAGCTCGCCCTCCTCAATCGCCTCGAGGGCGCGGGCGCCCGCCACGTAAGCGCGCACCTTGAACGGGTTTTCACCCTTCAACTCCAGCAAAGTCCCGATCTGGGTCAGGACGTCGGCAATCTCGTTCTTCGTCATGGTCAGGTTCCCGTCCTGCAATCGTCAGCCTCGGCGCGCCTTCTTCCTCGTCGCCGCGGGTCGTTTCCCCGTCTGCTTCAGCCGTTTCCGATAATCGGTCGTGAGCATGCCGGCGAAACCCCAGTTCTCCGGATCCACCTCGTCGATCACAATGTGGATCTGCTCCGGGATCTTCCCCAGGGTGTTGACCAGCGAGGCGGTGATATCCTCGACCAGCCTGCGTTTCTGCGCAGGCGTCACCCCATCCTTCGTGATCTTGACGTTTACGTACGGCATACCCGGCGAACGTGAAGCGGTTGCCCGCCGACCGCAACCATCGTGACGCCGTTCAGGCTTTGCGCGCCGCCCTCTCCTCGTGTACCACCCTCGCATTGCCATGGCCTTCTTCTACGAGCGCACGATCCATTTCCCCGACACGGACGCGGCTGGCGTCGTCTTTTTCCCCAACTACCTCGCGATCTGCCACGAGGCCTACGAAGAGGCGCTGGCGGCGGCAGGCATCGACGTGCGCACCTTCTTTTCGGACCGTGACGGCATCGTGCTGCCCATTTCGCGAAGCGAGGCGGATTACCTGCGTCCGCTCTTTGCCGGAGACAAGATTCGCGTGGGAATACAGCCCACCCGAATCTCGGAGAACAGCTACGCGCTCGCTTACGAGATCGTGAAACGCGGCACACCGGAGAAGGTCGCCGCGCGCGTTCGGACCGAACACGTCTGCATCCGCGCCGACACGCGCGAACGCACGCCGTTGCCCGCCGCCCTTGCTGCTTGGGTTGACGGAGGGTGATCTGCGCCACGGCACTCGCCCGCGTGTAGAAGCGGCTTTACGCCGCGATGTCTGGCAAAGAACGTCCATCGCGCAAGCAGGCGGACGGCGTCCATCGCGGCGTGAAGCCGCTCCTACGCTTCGCCCAGCGCCGCGCGGAGGGCTGTACGGTTCACCTTCCCTTGCTCGTTTCGCGGCCAGTCCGTAACGGCGACGTAACGCTTTGGATGCTTGAAGGGCGTCAGGGAAGCATCGAGCAAGCGCCTGACGCGTTCGAGGTCGGGGGGAGAGTTTCCTTCTGGATAACACGCCACCACCGCCTCGCCCCACTCGGCATCGGGCACGCCCACCACGACCACATCGTCGAAGGCGCCGGTGGCGCGTAACGCGCTTTCAACCTCGGCCGGATCCACCTTCTCGCCACCGGTGATGATGAAACCATCGCGCCGACCCAGCACATGCAACTGGCCGTTTTCGTCGAGGCGCCCGAGATCGCCAGTGCTCCATGGCCCGACGGCGCGCGCCTCCGGGTGGTATCCACGAAATAATGACGGCCCATCAACGCGAATCACGCCCTCCGCGTCTACGTCGACGCGCACATGCGGCAGGGCGCGGCCGGAACTGCGCACTCCGTTCAAAAACTCCGTGGGCCGAAGCGCCGTCGCCATCGCGGCCGTTTCCGTCATGCCGTAGGAAAACGCCAGCGGCAGCCCCAGGCGGGCGCCCGTCTCCACGAGCTCGGACCACGCCGGACCGCCGCCCACGAAGATGGCGCGAAACCCGCGCAGCCATGCAACCGCCCCGTCATCCGCGAGCAGGCGGGCGAGCTGCGTTGGCACGAGCGAAAGGTACCACGCGCCCGCGCCGAGATGCGGTCGCGCGCCGGAGAGAAGGGCCCGCCCGTCCCAGGGTTGGTAGATTCCGCCCGTCAGCAGGCAACGCATCCACGCCATGAGCCCGCTCACGTGGTGCAGAGGCAGCACGCCAATCGCGTTGACCGGCCCCGGGCCAAAATAAGCCGTGAATCCACGCACGGCCGAAGTGATGGTATCCTCGTCGTGCCGCGCCAGCTTCATCGCCCCCGACGATCCGCCCGTGGGGATACACAGCCAGCCGCGCGCGTCAGGCGTCGCTGGGCGATGGACGAGGTCGAGAAACTGGGCGCGTTCACGCGCGCCCCAGGCGGGGTCCGACAGAAAAACGCGTCCGCCCGCCGCCACCGCGCGTCCAAACGTTTCCATGAAGCGCCCCGGTTCGGCTTCGGAGATCGACACGTCGCGCGGTTCACCCGCGGCGAGCTCAGTGCCTAGCAGCCGTGCTAGTTCCGCGCGGTCCATACGGCCTCCCCTTCGTCCCGCGCCGCTTCCTCCGCCCGGATGAACGGCGCGAGCGCAGGTCCGTCGAAACGCGCGTCCGCAAACAATGGCCAGACGCCGAAGCCGAGCGCGCGTGTCTCGCCGGGCCACGAAAAGGCCGCCTGCAACGCACTTCGCGCCCCCAGACGCGTCTCCAGTGCTGATGAAAACACCACCTTCGCGGACGCCCGACCGAGCAGTTCCAGGCAAGACTGCAGGCCGGCGATCAGGCTTGGTTTAACCACATAGATCCCCGGCCAGCCTAGCTCCAGCCAACGCTGGACGTCCCCGCGTCCCACCAGCGATTCATCGAGTGCCAGCGGGGTGGGATAATCCGTCGCAAGGCCGAGCAACAGATCATCCGCCCCACGGGCATCCGCAGAGACCGGTTGCTCGATGTATTCGACCGGCCACTCGGCACATCGCTCCAGCCACCGTTCGGTCGTGCGGCGATCCCATGCCCCGTTCGCATCCAGGCGAACCTTCGCCCCGGAGGGCAGCCTCGCCAAAAGATCCACGAAGAGGGAACGCTCATCGTCGGGGTCAGCCACTCCCACCTTCCACTTGAACGTGCGAAAACCCACCTCCGCCAGTGGCTCGACTTTCTCCAACGCCGCACGCCCGGCCGGAAGCAGCGCCGCCACGGGCAGATAAGGATGCACAGGCGGCGGACCCGCCGGCTCACGCGCACATTCCAGCGCCCGCACAAGGCAGCCGAGTTCGTCCGGGAGAGCGTTCATTTCCTCCAATGAAAGGCGCCCCTTCAGGCGTGCGCACCAGGCCTCGTCCGCATCCACGGTTTCAGAGCCGAATCCTGGCAACGGCACCGCCTCGCCATACCCGACCGTGCCCGCTTCGGATTCGAGGCGCACCCAAATGCCTTCGCGTTGCGTCATGATCCCATGCGCCGTTCGCACCGCAGACCCCAGCGGAAGGGCAAACCGACGGTAAGCGAATTGATAGATCATGAGTGAAAACCGCTTTTGGAATTTTCATACCTCCTCCGAAAGTCAACTGCACGCCCAAGGCCTCGACGCGCGGCAAAAAGAAATTGCCCTTATTCGCGGAGGGCTTACTGCGATAGCGGCAACTCATGACCACGGTTGCCACGTCTTCCTCCCACGCGATCGACGCCGGGTTTTACCTGCCGGCCGACGCGTTCTTCCGCCACAGCCTGCCCACCGCGCTCACGTTCGACGACGTGTCCCTTGCGACCCTCTATTCCGACATCCTTCCCAAGGATGCGGACACGTCGACCGCGCTCTCCGAATCCTTGCGGCTGCAGATCCCGATCATTTCGTCCGACATGGACACGGTAACCGAGTCACGCATGGCCATTGCCATGGCGCTCAACGGCGGTCTGGGGCTGATCCATTACAACATGATGCCCAAGGACCAGGTAAAGGAGGTCGCGCGCGTCAAACGTCACATCCATGGCCTCATTCAGGATCCGATCACCGTGACTCCCGAAAGCTTCATCGGCGATGTGCTGGCGATGATCGAGGCGAAGAAATTCGCCTTCTCCACTTTCCCCGTCGTGGACGGCGCAGGCCGTCTGTGCGGCTTGTTGTCAGGCAACCTGGTCAAGGATCGCTACAAGGCGAAACGGGTCGCCGACGTCATGACGCCACGACAGTCGTTGCGTACGGTGCATGAGGGCGCGATCGCCTCCGACCCGATCAAGGCGGCGGACAGCTTCTTCACCGAAAATGTGGGCATCAACAAGATGCTCGTGGTCGATGCCGACGACCGTCTTCGCGGCCTCGTCACCAGCTCTGACGTGGAGCGCATCACCAGCGAGGCCCGCTCGCGCCGCAAGCCGGCGCGCGACAGCGCCTTCCGTCTCGTGGTCGGCGCAGCCGTCGCACCCGTGCGCAAGCCGAACGGCGAACTCGACCGCGACCGTATCGTCAACCACGTCGGAAATCTCGTCGACGAGGCCATCGACTGCGTCGCTGTATCCACTGCGCACGGACACACGGCGGGCGTGGGCGATATGGTCAGGCTCCTCCGGGATGCGTTCCCCACCCTCACCATCCTCGCCGGCAACGTCACCAGCGCCGCCGGGGTCGAGTTCCTCGCCGACTCGGGCGCAAGCGCCATCAAGGTGGGTCAAGGCCCGGGTTCGATCTGCACGACGCGCGTGGTCGCGGGCGTGGGCATTCCACAGCTCACCGCACTTTACGTTTCCAGTCTCGGCGCCCGGCTCAAAGGCGTGAAAATCGTGGCCGACGGTGGCATCACCAAGAGCGGCGATATCATGAAAGCGCTCACGCTCGCCGACGCCGTCATTCTCGGAGGCCTGCTCGCCGGCTGCCGCGAAGCTCCGGGCGAGATCCTCGAGATCAACGGCAAGGTCTACAAACAGTACCGCGGCATGGGTTCGCTCTCCGCCATGAAGGCCGGCAGCGCCGCCCGCTACGGTCACGACAAGGAGGACAAGACGCGCAAGCTCACCGCGGAAGGCATCGAGGCCCTCAAGGAAGTCAGCGGCACCGCCGACGACGTGCTCGCCAACCTCATCGGCGGCGTGCAAAGCGGCATGGGTTACCTCGGCGCCGGCACCCTCGCCGATCTGCGCGCCAACGCGCGGTACATGCGCGTCAGCCCGGCCGGCCAGAAGGAAGCTTCTCCCCACGACGTCATCGAGGTCTCCACGCGCAACAAGGGCTGACGCCCCGCGGCCGACCGCCGCCGTCCAGCCCATGCTCGTCGTTCTGCACAAGCCCTACGGCGTCCTCTCGCAATTCACGCCCGAGCCCGGCTCGAAGTGGCGCACGCTGGCCGACTTCGGTCTTCCCAAAGGCATCTACCCGCTCGGCCGGCTCGATGCGGATTCAGAAGGGCTTTTGCTGCTGGGCGATGAGCCGGGAATCAACACCCGCCTGCTTGATCCGAAACGCGGGCACCATCGCGAGTACTGGGCCCAGGTGGAAGGCGTGCCGGATGCGGCGGCGCTCCGGCGCCTGGCCGAGGGCGTCGTCCTCGACGGGCGCCGCACCCTCCCGGCCCGCGCGTGGATCCTGACGCCACCGCCCGATCTTCCGCCGCGCGATCCTCCGATTCGCGTGCGCAAGGCCATACCCGACACGTGGATTGGGCTCGATCTGACGGAAGGGCGCAACCGCCAGGTCCGTCGCATGACGGCGGCGGTGGGCCATCCGACGTTGCGTCTGTTGAGGGTCCGAATCGGACGATTCCTCTTGGGCAGCCTGCGCCCCGGAAAGTGGCGTCCCCTGGATGCCGCGGATCAGGCTTTGGTCTTCGCCGACACTGACGACGAGTGACGCGAAGTTGTGCCGAATCCTCCCTTGCCATCTCCGGCTGCGAGCCGCACGCTCTTCCCTTTTTCCTGCAGCCATACTGCCTTTGCGCCATGAATCAGAACATCCGTAACATCGCCATCATTGCCCACGTTGACCACGGCAAGACCACGCTCGTGGATCAGTTGTTGAAGGAAGGTGGCGTTTACCGCGCCAACCAGCACGTCGAGGAGCGCGCCATGGACTCCATGGATCTCGAAAAAGAGAAGGGCATCACGATCAAGGCGAAGAACACGTCGGTGCACTGGAAGGGCAAGATCATCAACATCCTCGACACCCCGGGTCACGCCGACTTCGGCGGCGAGGTCGAGCGCGCCC
>CAYOSX010000001.1:0-66803 GCA_964406745.1 uncultured Opitutus sp. | reverse complement strand
ACTCGATGTCGAAGGCCTCCTGCTGCGGCAGGGCGATGTACGAATCGATGGCCTCGGCGCCGCGCATGACCTCGACGGCACAGTTGTAGAACTCGGCGGTGACGCGGGATTCGGACTTGTCCTTGCCCCAGGCGATCATGCCCAGCCCCGGGATCAACACGACCGTCGGATTGGGGTCGCGCATCGCGGGTGAGTTGGCGTGTTTGCACTTCGCGTAGTACGACGCGTAGTCCTTGCGGTACTGCTCGAGTCCGGCGGCGAGCTTCTTCTTGAGCGCGGCGAGGTCCTCGGTCTGCGGGTTCCAGTCGACGTAGAGCGGCTTGATCTTTGTGCGCAGGAAGTGATCGGGGCACGAGGTTCCGAGTTCCGCGAGGCGGGCGGCGTCCTTGGAGTTGACGAAGCGGAGGATCTTGGCGTCGTCCTGGACCGTGCCGATGAAACGGCGCTGTTGGGAAACCTGGCCGCGCAGCCACGGAAGGATCGCCGCGAACGAGGCGCGGCGCGCACTCTCCTCGAGCGAGGCGTACTTCTGGCCGCCAAAGGCTGTGGCATCGCCCCCCTTGGCAGCATACTTGGCCTCGATGTAGGCGGCGGCCTTTTCGATAAAGTCGAGCGTGCGGGTGTAGCAGACCTTTTCGTCATCGTCCCACGAAATGAAGCCGTGCTGGCCCATCATGATGGCCTTCACCGACGGGTTCTTCTTCGCGATTTCCTGCATGGCGAGCCCGAGCTCGAAGCCGGGGCGCATCCACGGAACGTAGTCCATTTCCCCGCCGAAGATTTCCTTCGTGAGCTTCTGGCAGTTGGCCGAGGCCGCGATGGCGATGATCGCGTTCGGATGCATGTGATCGACGTGCTTGCCGGGCAGGAACGAATGCAGCGGCGTGTCGATCGAGGAGGCGCGCGGGTTGAGGTTGAAGGTGGTGTGGAAATACATACCCACCATGTCGTCCTCGGCCTGCGACTTGAGGCCCTTGTCAGTGCGGGCGGCGTAGAGCGCCTGCAGGTCGATCAGCTTTTGCTGGTAGAGAGAGGAGAAGTTCTCGCGATTGCTCGTGCGAAGATCGCCGCCAGAGCCTTTTACCCAAAGGACCTCGACCGGTTTCCCCGTGAGCGGGTCCTTCTCCATGATCTTGGAGGAGGTGTTGCCACCACCGGTGTTGGTGATGCGCTGGTCGCTGCCGAGCAGGTTGGAACGGTACACGAGGCGACCGACCGGATCGAGGGACGCGGCCTTGGCGTCGTCCCAGAGGTTGTTGACGTACTTGTAGGTGGACATGATGGGAGAAAAGTTCGCGCCGGTCAGAGGCCGAGCGCCTTTTGGCGGTAGTGTTCGTCGGGACGGCCGGCGATGCGGACGACCTGGGCAGGGGTAAGGAAACGCGGGGCGGCGCCGGTGGACGCAGCGCCCACGAAGATGCGGGCAGCCTTTACCGCCATAAGCGTGGCGGCAAGCACGGCCTCGGGCGTGCCGCCGAGGGCGATGAGACCATGGTTCTCGAGCAAAATCACGCGCGGCGCCCGCTGCACACGTTTGATGAAACCCTCCACGGCCCGTTTCATTGCCTGCGAAAGCTTCAGGCCCGGATCGGTGTAAGGGACGAAAACGCTCTCGACCCCGCAACAGACGATCTCGTCGGGAAACAGACGGCGCTTCGCGAAGGTACGTCCGTATTTGGTGCAGAGCAGGGCGTTGACAGCGATCGGGTGGGTGTGGCCGACAAAGTTCACTCCGGGCAGGGTCAGGAGGTAGGCGTGGAAAATCGCCTCGACTGACGGTTTGCGGGCGGCGGTGTCTACCCGCGCGGCGAGCAAAGCGTTATCCACCGCCGTGTCGCTCATCGAACGGGCCTTGAGCAGAGGGAGCAGGCCTCCAAAACGGCACTCAGTCACGCCCGCTTCAGAAAGAGACCCAAGGTTCGAACCGCTGGCCTTGACCCAGAAGGTCTGATCCGAAACCCGCGCCGAGGTGTTGCCCTCACCGAGAATGGCAAGATCCCGCTCCTCCCTGCCGAGATCGTGAGATAGCCTCAAGAGCCGGGTCTTCAAATCGGGCGCGACGGAAACAGATGCCATAAAACGCGAGCACAGGACAGACCGTGAGAGATTTCCACCAAAAACTCTCAAAATCTACCAAACGCCGATCTATTGACAGGGAGAATTGGAGGCTTGACGCCGATGTTCACAATTCGGATTTCTGTCTTTTATGTTCTTATTATGCTTTCAATCAGCAACTTAAGAATCCAATCCAAATGCGAAAACGCTATAGCGCAAGATTTCGCCCTCAGGCGACTGACAAGTTACTCACAGACCCGAATTGCCGCATGAATACAGGACAAGTCATTGCCCGCACATCTCCCTGAATTCCAGGTGGTTCCCTCTCCTAGTGGGCGCCGGGCAAACGAAAAGCCCGCAATCCATCCCTGAACGGACGCCTTATTCCAGCCACGCGTGGTGAAGTGCAACGAGGTCCGGATAGATCATGTGGGCGCCCGCCGAGCGCAGCTGCTCCTCGGTGTGGGTGCCGGTGGTCACGCCGGCGAACCCAAGACCCGCCAGGCGCGCGGCGTCGACGTCGTACGGCGAGTCGCCGACCAAGACCGTTGTCGCCGGTTCGGCGCCGAGCTCTGACATCACGTGCTGGGCGAACTCACGCTGCGGTTTCAACCAAGCGGTATCCTTGGCGCCATAGACGGCACGGAGCCACGAAGAGACGCCCAGATGCTCGCAAACGGCGCGGGCTGAGACGCCGAACTTATTGGTGAACACCGCACACGTCACACCGCGCGCAGTCAGCCCTGCCAACAGCTCGCGTGCGCCCGGCATGAGGCTCGCACCTTCCAGCATCGTGGCGTCCCAATGGGCGCGATAGATTCGCAGGGCCTCCGGCAGCTGGGCTTCGCTGACAAACGTAAGCATGGCCTTTTCCAGACCACCGCCAATGGCACTCTTCACCTGCTCGTAGGTGGGGGCAGCCAACCCGAGCTGCGGGAGCGTGTGCGAGTAGCTGCGATGGATGGCCGGCAGATGCTCGATGAGGGTGCCGTCGAGGTCGAAGAGGACGGTGCGGGTCGTCATGAAATCGATGACGCTCCCCCACCCGGCACGAGCCCGCAAGAAATTTGGCTTTGCCCGCCCGGACACGACGTGGATCCTCACCTCAATGTCTGCACCGTCCGCCGAGCTTCGTCCCACGGTTTCCGTCCGTCACGAGGCTGACGCCATGGTGCTCGCCTTGGGCGGCCGGTGGCAGATCACGGCCCAGCGACCCTCTCCAGCTAAGACGCTGGCCGGTTGCCATCCTGCCCGCGTGGCGATCGAGATGGGTGAGATTGAGAGCTGGGACAGCTCCGTCGTCCTCTTTGCGCACGAAACCAACCTGTGGTGCGAAGCCCATGGGAGCGAGTTCGACGCCGAGGGCTTGCTCCCGGCCGTACGACGTCTGCTGGCCCAGTTCGACTCGACGCGGGACTCGCGCATCCCGCGTGATCGTTCGCCCGGCTTTCTGACCTCCGTCGGCCTCGCCGCGACCGACGTGACTGCGAAGGTCCGGGAGATCATCCAGTTCGTCGGAGAGTGCACCCTGAGTTCGATTCATCTTCTCAAGCATCCGCACAAGTTCCGCTGGCGGGACTGCGTCTATGAGATGCAGCAGTGCGGGGCGATGTCCCTGCCCATCGTCAGTCTCATCGCTTTTCTCGTGGGCCTCACCCTTGCCTACACGGGGGCGGTCATCCTCCGGCAATTCGGCGCGGACATCTGGGTCGCGGATCTGGTCGGCCTTACGATGGTGCGCGAAATGGGTTCCGTGATGACGGCGATCGTCCTCGCCGGCCACACGGGTGCCGCGTACGCCGCGACGCTGGGCAACATGAAGGCCAACGAGGAGATCGACGCCCTGGAAACGCTCGGTATCCGCGCCGTGGATTTTCTGGTGATGCCGCGGATTGTCGCCCTGGGCCTCATGATGCCCTTGCTCGCACTCTACGCCAACGGGCTCGGCATCCTCGGCGGCATGGCGGTGTCGCTCATCATCCTCGATATCCCGCCCACCGCCTACTGGGTCGAGACCCTGACGATGATTGATCTGTCGGACATCAGCACCGGCCTGATCAAGGCGCTCACGTTCGGCCTGATTGTCGGCCTTGCCGGCTGCCTGCGCGGGCTGCAGGCGCAGCGAAGCGCCACCGGCGTCGGCCTCGCCGCCACCTCGGCGGTCGTCACCGCCATCCTCCTGATCATCGTCGCCGATGCATTGTACGCGGTGATCTTCAACATTCTCGGCTGGTGAGCACCGTGGACAACCCAGCAGCCATCGACGTCACCGGATTGCAGTGTGGGTATGACGGCACCGTCATCCTCGAAGACGTCACCTTCAGCGTCGGTCGCGGTGAAGTGTTCTTCATCATCGGTGCGTCGGGCTGCGGCAAGAGCACGCTGCTCAAGAACCTCATTGGCGTGCACCGTCCGCTCGCCGGCGGCGTGCGCTTCTTCGGCGAGTCGTTTATCGACGCGGACGCGTCGCGGCGCCGGCAGTTGCTCAAGACGTTTGGCGTCCTCTACCAAAGCGGGGCACTCTGGTCGTCGCTCTCGTTGCGCGAGAACGTCATGCTTCCGCTCGAGGAGTACACCCCGCTCACGCGCCGCGAGCGCGAGGAGCTTGCCTGCCTCAAACTGGCGCAGGTCGGCCTTTGCGGCTACGAAGACTACTATCCCTCTGAGATCAGCGGCGGTATGAAGAAGCGGGCCGGGCTGGCGCGCGCACTCGCGCTCGACCCCCAGATCGTGTTCTTCGACGAACCCTCCGCCGGGCTGGATCCGCTGATGTCGCGCAGCCTTGATGAACTCATCATCGAGATCCGCGAAACCCTCGGCACGACGTGCGTGGTCGTCTCCCACGAACTCGCCTCGATCTTCAGCATCGCAGACCGCGTGATCATGCTCGACAAGGAGTCGAAGGGCATCATCGCGGAAGGTCCCCCGCGTGCTTTGCTCGAGTCATCGCCCAATCCGCGCGTACGCGCCTTTCTAAACCGGGGAGACGAGTCGTCGGCAGAACCCGGCCCAAACTTTCCAAACCCTTCATTGAGTCCGCCCGGATAATCCCCTTCCCTTGCCCACTGTGAAAACGAAGGTCAGTCCCGCAGTCGTTGGTTTCTTTGTACTGGGTGCGCTCGGCCTCGGGTTGATCGCCTTGTTCTCCTTTGGCGGGGTCAACTTTTTTTCCAAGCCCCAGCGCTTCGTCGTCTACTTCGACGAGACGATCCACGGTCTCGACCTCGGCTCGCCGGTCAAGCTGCGCGGGGTACGCGTCGGTCGGGTGGCGAGCATCAACCTGCGCTACAACGAGGAGGCCAACCAATCCGTCGTCGCCGTGGTCTGCGAACTGAGCCGCAACATCCTGAGCGACGAGCGCGGCGCGCCCATCGATGTTTCCTCCCGTGCGGAACTCGAACGCCTGATCGATCGCGGACTGCGCGCGCAGTTGGGGGTCATCGGTCTCGCCACCGGCCTCCTCTATGTTGAGCTCGATTTCTTCGACAAAACCGAGTTCCCCCTGCCGGAGGTCGACCGCGATGAACGCTACGCGCTTATTCCCGCCGTGCCCTCGACCATCTCGCAATTCCAGGCGAGCTTCACGGAGATCCTCGCCAACATCAATCAAGTCGACTTCGGACGCTTGTCGCGCGAGTTGCAGGGATTGCTGGCAGACGTGCGCGGCCACCTCAAGGACCTCGACAGCAAGGCGCTGGTCGCCGAATGGACGAAGGCAGGCACTTCGCTGGCCACGTTGACCAGCGACCCGGAGATCAAGAACACGCTCACAAACGTCAATGGCGCCGTCGCCGACCTGCGGGCGCTCATTGCCAACATCGACTCCCAGGTCGACCCGGCGGCGGAGGGCTTCACCACCACGCTCGGCGAAGTACGCGACTCGCTCGCTTCCTTCGAACGCGTGCTCGATTCGCTCGGTGCCTTCGTCAATGCGCAGCAGGGACTCGGCGACGGCGCCAACCAGGCTTTTCATCAACTCGCTGCTGCTGCCGAGTCCGTGCAACGGCTCGCCGATTACCTTGAACGCAATCCCGGCGCGCTCCTGACCGGACGCCGTCCTCCTGAAACGCCCTCGTCCCGATGACCGCTCCCGTCCCCTTCCCGTTGCGCCGTTTGCGTCCCCTCTGGTTTACGTGCCTCGCCGCCTCCCTGGCCTCCCTGTTCACCGGCTGCCAGATCATCCCCGAACCCGCGCCCGATCCGACGCGATTCTTTGTGCTCACCGGACCGGGCCTGCCCTCGTCGCCCGGCGCGCCGGAAGGAACCCTGCGTCTCGGCCTGCGCACAGTCGAACTGCCGGCGTACCTCAAGAGTCGTTCACTCGTCGTTCGAAACGGACGGAACGAGGTGGTCTATGAAGATTTCGCCCGGTGGGCGGAGCCCCTTGAAGCCGGAATCGCCCGCGTGCTCCGAGCCCGTCTCACGGCCACGGAGGCGGTTGGCCGGGTGTATGCGCATCCGTTCCCCTTTGATCGCGAGCGCGACTATGACATCAGCGTGACGGTGATTCGCTGCGAGGGCACGCGTGAGACACCCGAGGCCGTCGCGCGCTTCGCAGCGGTTGTCGAAATCGTTGAAGCGAAACACGGCAATGTGGTCTCCCGTCGTGTGGTGATCGCGCCCGATCTACCGTGGAATGGCGATTACGCAGGCTTGGTGGAAGCGCTGAGCGAATCCGTCGGCCATCTCGCGAATGAAGTCGTCGCCCAGTTGCCCGATTCGAGGCCGACGTCGCAGTGATGCATGGGGTCCGGGCGGGCGTCTCCGGCAAGCTCGCAAGGGCGGGGACTACCCAACCGGGCTAAGTAATAATACCGGCCGTTTTCTAGGGAAATCTCCTTACCTTTTCCCGGCGCTTGGGCTATGGTTTTAATCATGGAACCGCGCGAAACACCCTCCGCCACCGCCTTCACCGTCTTGCAGTTTTCGTTGGAGCAGGATGCCCAAGGCAAAGCCAATCAGAAGGTCGTCCCCTGCGGTCGTTTCGCCTCCATCGAAGCCGCCTTTGCCGTCGCCCGCCTCAATGCGGCGAAGTCGTTTGCGGAGCTCTCGGCCAAGTCGATTCGCGAGACGGGCCGCCCGGGTCGCGTGACGATGACCGACACCGAATGGGGCTACGACGTGAAGGTTGAACACCTGACCGTCCTCCGCTTCTGGGTGCACGATTCCCAGCCAGCCGCGTTGGAAACGGTCTGACGAACGGCCCCGACGCCCAAATTCCCTTTTGCCCTGGCGGGCGCGCAGGATTCTCCTGCGCGCCTTTTTTGTGCCCCAGGGCCTGCGCGTCCTTACTTCAAGGCCGCGGCGATGCGCTCGAGCGCCTTCTCCACGTTCTCGCGGCTATTGAAGGCGCTGATGCGCACATGCCCTTCGCCACACTTGCCGAAGCCGGCGCCAGGCGTGCAGACGACCTGCGCCTTGTTGAGAAGGAGATCGAAGAACTCCCAGGAATCGCGCCCGGTGTTGATCCAGATGTAGGGCGCGTTGTCCCCGCCGACGCATGCGTAGCCGAGCTTGGTCACGGCATCACGGATGAGGGACGCATTGACCAGGTAGGCGTCGGTCATCGCCTTGACCTGAGCCTTGCCTTTCTCGGTGTAGATCGCGGCGGCGGCCTTTTGCACCGGATAGGAAACCCCATTGAACTTCGTCGTGTGACGGCGGTTCCAGAGCGCATGGACGGCATGCGCACCGCCGGCCGCATCGTAGGCCATGAGCGACTTCGGCACCACCGTGTACGCGCAACGGGTCCCGGTGAATCCAGCCGTCTTCGAAAAACTGCGGAACTCGATCGCACACTCGCGCGCGCCGTCGATCTCGTAGATGCTATGCGGAATCTTCGGGTCGCGGATGTAGGCCTCATAGGCGCTGTCGAAGAGAATGATCGCCTTGTTCGCCCGTGCGTAGGCGACCCAAGCGGCGAGTTGCTCCCGCGTGGCAACCGCCCCCGTGGGATTGTTGGGGAAGCAAAGGTAGATGAGGTCCGTCGCCTCCGTCGGGATCGAGGGCACGTAACCATTGCCCGGGGTCGACTCGAGGTAGGTGATGCCTGAATAACGGCCGTCGAGATTGGGCCCGGTGCGCCCGGCCATCACGTTCGTGTCGACATAAACCGGATACACCGGATCCGGAATCGCGAGCTTCAGCCCTTCCGTCGCGAAGATTTCCTGGATGTTGCCGCAATCGCACTTCGAGCCGTCCGACACGAATATCTCGTCCGCGTCGATCTTGCAGCCACGGGCCGCGTAGTCGTTTTGCGCAATGACTTCACGCAGGAAGGCGTACCCCTGCTCGGGACCGTAGCCCTTGAAGGTCGCACGATTGGCGAGCTCGTCGGCCCCGGCATGGAGGGCCTCGATGCAAACCTGCGGCAGGGGCTCGGTGACATCGCCGATGCCCAGGCGAATGACAGGCTTGTCGGGATTGGCCTGCGTATAGGCGGAGACGCGCTTGGCGATATCCGAGAAGAGGTACGAAGCCTTGAGCTTCAGGTAGTTTTCGTTGATGCGGATCATGGGCGGGAGAGTCGGCGAAAAACTTGAATAAGCGCCGGGCCACGGCTTAGTTCAAGCCTCGCGTTGTCGCGCTCCCGAGCTCATGCAGACCCTTACATCGGTATTTGAAATGCAGACACTGGCCGAGGACCTCCGGTCCAAGGGGCAGATTGTCGGGCTCGTCCCCACCATGGGCGCCTTGCACGACGGCCACCTCAGCCTGATCCGCCTCGCCGCCGAACGCGCAGACACCGTCGTGGTTTCGATCTTTGTCAACCCCACGCAGTTTGGTCCAAACGAGGACTTCACCCGCTACCCGCGGGAACTCGCAAGCGATGTGGAGAAATGCCGCGAAGCCGGGGCCGGGGTGGTTTTCGCCCCCAGCGCCGAGGAGCTTTACCCCAAAGGCTACTCCACCTACGTCCTTGAGGAGTTCATCAGCAAACCGCTGGAGGGGGTTTCACGCCCCAACCATTTCCGGGGCGTCACGACCATTGTCGCCAAGCTCTTCAACATCGTCCGGCCGGATTTCGCGGTGTTCGGCCAGAAGGACGCCCAGCAGGTCGCCGTGATCAAGAAGATGGTCAACGACCTGCATTTCATGGTCGATATCGTCTCCGCACCGACCCAGCGCGACCCGGACGGTCTCGCGTTGAGCTCGCGCAACCGCCACCTCACCCCCACCCAACGCATCGAGTCGCTCGCCATCAACCGGGCGCTGCAAATGGCGAAGTCCATGGTCGAATCAGGCGAATGCCGTTCAGACCGCCTCGTCGCCGAGGCCACCCACCTGCTCGGCGAGCACCGGCGCATCCGCATCATCTATGCGTCGGTCGTCGACCGCTGCACGATGGAGCCGGTGCGCGATGTCATCCCCGGCAAGGCAATCATGGCCATCGCCGCCTGGGTCGATGAAGTCCGGTTGATCGACAACGTCGTCCTCTGACGGCGCCTCCCGGCGCTTTTCCTCCATGTCCCGTCACTATGATGTGATCGTTGTCGGCAGCGGCATCGCCGGCCTGAGCTTTGCCCTGAAAATCGCCCGGCAGGGGAAGTCGGTCGCCATCCTGACGAAGAAGAACAAGGCCGATTCCAACACCAACTGGGCCCAAGGCGGCATCGCGGTCGTCACGGACCGCAAGGACGACTTCGCCAAGCACGTCGATGACACGCTCGTCGCCGGGGACGGCCTGTGCAACCGCAAGGTCGTCGAGCAGATCGTACGCGAAGGCCCCGCCCGGGTGCAGGAACTGGTCGACCTCGGCCTCACGTTCTCCCGCAACAAGCGCGGCGCCTACGATCTCGGACGCGAAGGCGGGCATAGCGAACGGCGGATCCTGCATGTGAAAGACATGACGGGCAAAGCCATCGAGGAGGCCTTGCTGCGCGCCATCGCCCTCGAGCCGCAGGTCGCGCTGTTCGAACATTTCTTCGCCGTCGACATCATCACACGCCGCAAGCCCGGACGCCACCGCGTGGCCGGACCGGACCGCGTGCGCGGTCTGTATGCGCTCGATGTTCGCGACGGGAGGGTGGTCGCCTTTCGCACGCCTGTCATCGTGCTCGCCTCGGGCGGAGCCGGCCAGGTGTACCTCTACACAACCAACCCCGACATCGCCACCGGCGATGGCATCGCCATGGCCTACCGGGCCGGGGTCGAAGTGCGGAACATGGAATTCATCCAGTTCCATCCGACCACGTTGTATTCAACAACCAACGACCGTTTCCTCGTCAGCGAGGCGGTGCGCGGCGAGGGCGCCATCCTTCGCAACCTCGCCGGCGAGGCGTTCATGCGCGGATACCATCCGATGGCGGACCTCGCGCCCCGCGACATCGTGGCGCGCGCGATCGACACGGAGATGAAGAAGTCGGGCTCTCCGCACGTCTGGCTCGACATCACCCACCGGACGGAGCCGTTCCTGCGCGAGCGTTTCCCCCAGATTTACCAGACCTGCAAGCGCCTCGGCTACAATCTCGCCAAGGACTACCTGCCCGTCGTCCCCGCCGCTCACTACACCTGCGGCGGCGTCGCGACCAACCTTGCCGCGGAAACCTCCCTGCCCGGCCTCTACGCTTGCGGCGAGGTCGCCTGCACCGGCCTGCACGGGGCGAATCGGCTCGCGAGCAACTCCCTGCTCGAGGCGGTGGTCATGGCCCACCGCGGGGCGGCGTCGGTCGAGCGTTATCTCAAGCGACTGAAGACGGCCGAAAACGGGGCCCTTCCCGAGTGGGTCGACCTCGGCGGACACGATTCGGACGAACGGGTCGTGGTCAGCCACAACTGGACGGAGCTTCGCCATGTGATGTGGGACTACGTCGGCATCATGCGCACCACGAAGCGGCTCGAACGGGCGCGAACGCGCATCGCAACCCTCTCGCGCGAGATCAAGGAGTACTACTGGAACTTTTCCGTGGACCCGCAGCTGCTTGAACTGCGCAACCTCTGCCAGGTCGCCGAGCTCATCGTCGCCTGCGCGCTTCAGCGCAAGGAGAGTCGTGGCCTGCACGCGATCGCGGACTTCCCGAAAAAGAGGAAGGCCGCGAGCGACTCGCGCGTGCGGCCGGGATAAACGCATCCCGAACCGGCGCGAAACGCCCCACGTCAGGGTTGCCGCGCCACGCTGTTGAGCGCCCGGTCCACCTCGAGGCGCAGGGCCGCGAGGGACATGAAGATGTCGCGCAGGAACGCCACGAGTGCCGCGACAAGAAAGCTTACGCTCGCAAAGAAAAGGGCCACGATTCCCGCCGCCATCTCCAGCCTCCAGATCGCTCCGACGAAGATGAACACCACGAGCAGACCCGCACAAAAGATGCTCAACGTGTTCAACGTCACCGCCAGACGGATGAATCTCGCCCGTCGAAACATGATCCTCAGCTGCTGCTCCGCGTGAAGCCGGTCATCGGGACCCGCCGACCGAACCTGCCCGGCCAGCGACCGCGTGCGATCGACGATGCGCGCCATGCGGTTGGTCATCGTCAAAAGGAGGGACCCCAGGCCCGTGATCAAAATGACGGGCGTGATCGCGAGCTGGATGATCGGCAACAACTCCTCCTGCCGGAATAGGTCCATGGACGCAGTCGGTCAAAAATCCCGCCCGCAGGCAACTCCGCGCATTTGCAATCCGGCCGAAACCCGTGTTGATCCGACCCCGTCCGTGCCGTCTTCGAACACCAGTACCCTCAAGGGCGTTCTCGAACGCATCATCTTCCTCAATGAGGAGAACCACTACACCATCGCCGAATTCCGGGGCGACGAGAGCGACGGCAAGGTCACCATCGTCGGGGCCCTGCCGGGCGTGCAATGTGGCGAGACCCTCCAGCTGACCGGCGAATGGACGCGGCACGCCCAGCACGGAGACCAGTTCCGCATCGTGTCGTTCACCAGCTCCCTGCCGTCGTCCGTGTATGGGATTCGCAAATACTTGGGGAGCGGCCTCGTTCCCGGCATTGGCAAGGCCTACGCCAACAAGGTCGTCGACGCCTTCGGCACGGACACCTTTCGCGTGCTGAGCGAGGAGTCCGGCCGCCTCCGCACCGTGCCCGGCATCGGCAAGGTACGCGCCACCGCCATCAAGAAGGCCTGGGACGACCAGCGCGCCTTCCGCGAACTCTACATTTTCCTGCAGACCTACGGGGTGACCTCCAGCCAGTGCGTCAAACTGGTCAAAGCCTACGGAGCGGATTCCAAGCGCATCCTCATGACAGAACCGTACACGGTCGCGCGCGAGATCGACGGCATCGGCTTCAAGACCGCGGATCGGATCGCGATCAACCTCGGTTTCGCCAACGACGCAGCCCCGCGTCTCGACGCGGGAATCATCTTCGCCCTCGAAACCCTGCAGGAAGAAGGACACACCGCCATCCGGGAGGGGGATTTGCGCGATTACGCGGCCGGTCTGCTCGAAACCACTTCCGAGCGCGTCGAGCGACGCATCGAAGCGCTGGTCTCCGCCCGCGGGGTGGTGCGCCAGGAAATGCCTGCGTCCCACGGCGGCGCGCCCCTGCCGGGCTCGGCCTTGATCCAGCTCCCCGTCAACGACCGGGCAGAGCAGAAGATTGCCGGGGTCGTCACTCGATTGCAGCGCGTCGGCAGCGGCCTCCCCCCGATCAAAATCGATGCCGCCGTCGAATGGGCCGAAAAAAAGGCGGGCTTTGCCTTTGCCGACCACCAGCGCACCGCGCTCAAGCTCGCGCTTGGCCACAAACTTTCGATCCTGACCGGCGGCCCCGGAACCGGAAAAACCAGCATCATCCGCGCGCTCGTGGACATCCTGAAGGCGAAGAAGGTGCGCATGCATCTCGCCGCTCCCACCGGCCGTGCTGCCCAGCGCCTCGCCGAGACCACCGGGGGCTTTGCCACCACGATCCACCGGTTGCTCAAGTTCGACCCGGCCAAGGGCGGCTTTCAGGCCAACGAACACCAGCCTCTGGCGACGGACTTCCTGGTCGTCGACGAGGCCTCCATGCTCGATACGCGCCTGGCGGCCGCCCTCTTCCAGGCGGTCCCGTCCCGGGCGCATCTGCTGTTGGTCGGCGACACCGATCAGTTGCCGTCCGTCGGCGCCGGCAATGTGCTCAAAGACCTCATCGCCACCGACCGCGTGCCTGTCACCCGTCTCAGCGTCATCTTTCGCCAGAAGGGTCAGAGCGCGATCGTCACGACCGCCCACGCCATCAACGCCGGGGACCCGTCACTCCCGCCCGCAGTGCGCGACGTGGCCGAGGCACAGGCGTGGAGCGACCTGACGTTCATCGTGGCCGAATCAGCCGAGGACTGTGTGCGCAAGACCAT
Source organism: uncultured Opitutus sp. (assembly GCA_964406745.1). GTDB lineage: Bacteria > Verrucomicrobiota > Verrucomicrobiia > Opitutales > Opitutaceae > CAMAXB01. The sequence goes on along the minus strand of CAYOSX010000001.1, from coordinate 53,462 downwards.
TGACCTCTGCACCACGTATGTGCCGCGCCACTACGCCTGGTTCAAACCGATCAATGACGTCCAGGTGCTTGCCCCCATGCACAAGGGCGCGGCCGGCGTGGCCAACCTCAATGTGCAACTCCAGGCCGCGTTGAATCCCGGCCGTCCGGGCGCCAGGGCGCCGGCGCTCCGGGGTCCCGCGGGAGAGTTCCGCGCCGGCGACAAGGTCATCCAGCTGCGCAACAACTACGACAAAAACCTCTTCAACGGAGACATCGGGGTCATCACCGGCGTGGACGCCGAAGCCGGCACGATGACGGCGGATTTCGACGGCACCACACAAACTTTCGAACGCGGCGACCTCGGCGACCTGGCCCTTGCCTACGCGATCAGCATCCACAAATCGCAGGGTAGCGAGTACCCCGTGGTGATCGTGCCCCTGCTCAAGGCGCACTTCATGATGCTTCAACGCAACCTGCTCTACACCGCCATCACGCGCGGGAAGAAAAAGGTCTTCATCGTCGGCGAGCCCGCCGCCTACGCCATGGCCGTGCGCAACAGCGAGGCAAAGACCCGCCAGACCCACTTGCGCGAAAAGATCGCCGCCTTGGGGGCGTGACGCCGGCGTCAGGTCGCACGCAGCACCGACGCGAGGTGGTCGAGCACGTCGGTGGTCCGGACCGCCACCTGCCCGCCGGCGCGCGCCAACCGGTCCGCCGCCATCCCGTGCCAGACGGTCCCGCGGCATGCCGCCAACAAGGGGTCGGCGGGGTTCTGCGCCAGCAGTCCGCCAATCAATCCTGCCAGGAGGTCGCCGCTGCCTCCCCGCGCAAGGACCGGACCTCCGCAGAGGCTGTGATAAACCCGGTCTCCGTCGCATATCCGGGTAACGGCTCCCTTCAAGACGACCGCCCCTGAAAGGCCTTTCGCCACCTCCGGCAAGGAGGCCCCGCCGCCGATGCGCGCGAACTCACCGGCGTGTGGCGTGAGAATACGCGGCGCCCGTCCCCCGCGCACCACATCCGGCTGGAGCGCATCGGCATCGAGCACGAGCGGGTGTTTTTGGCGCGCCACGAAATCCTTCACCCAGGCCAGCGTCTCAGGTTCGCGGCCGAGGCCCGGGCCGATCAGCACGGCCGTCGCCCGCTCGAGGCGGGACTCAAGTAGATGCGTGCCCTCCATCGCCAGCCCGCCGTCCGGCGCCTCGGGCCACCCCACCCACATGGCTTCCGGCGCCCGCGCGGCGAAGGATGCCGCCAGCGACTCGGGCACGAAGGCCGTCACGAGGCCCACGCCGCTCCGCAACGCCGCCAGCACGCTCATGAGCACGGCACCCGGATAGCTTCGGGAACCGCCAATCACGAACAGGTGGCCGAATGTGCGCTTGTCCACGGAGGCGGGACGAAGGCTGCGGAGCGGATCAAGCAGCCGGCCACCCAACACCCAGTCACGATTTTCTGGATACGCCGGGCCCGCCGCGAAACCGAGGTCGACCAGGCGGAGGCGGCCGGCATTGGCCAGGTCGAGCAGCGGTGCCTTGACGAGGCCGGTCGCATAGGTGAAGTCGGCCCGAAACGCGTCCGGCTCCCCCAGGCCGCTCGGCAGATCCACCGCAGCGCGAAGCCGGACCGGGAGCTCGTTCACCCGTCGAAGCCACCGTGCGGCCGCGCTGGCGAGCGGGGGACGAAACTGGAAGCCGAAAATGCCGTCGAGCACGAGATCGTAGGATTCGGCGAGAGCGTCGAGGCGGATCAACCGGACCCTTCCACGGGCGGCGTGGATCAACTCCTTCCACGCACGGGCCGCCAAGGGCTTGAGCGCGTGTTCGCCGCCTGCGAGCGCGACATCGAATGAAGCGCCGGCAAACGCCCGGCCGATCGATAGCGCAGCGAGCAACGCATCGCCTCCATTGTGGCCCTTCCCTGCGAGCACGAGGACACGCGCGTTCGCGGGAAAAGGTCCCAGTTCCTCAAAATCCGCCAGCACCGCCCGGGCCACCCCGGCGCCGGCCGCACACATGGCCGGCCACTCCTTCACCTCGTCGCCACCAAAACGCGCCGCTTCGAAATGGCGTGCTTCGTCGCAGGTCAGGACGGGATACGTCAGAGAAGACAGGTCGGCATTCACAACCCATCCTCGGCTGGTTTTGGCGGCAGCGGAGGCAGGAAGTTTGTATCCGGAGCCGGAGTCTCATTGCCCCCCTTCCACGGTCCGGTCGGCCCGATCTCCAGCCCTTTGGACGAAAGGCGACCTTCAAGCCGGGCGCGGCGCTGCTCGTGCGGCTCGGTGAAACGAAGCGGCGACTCGCGCGGTGGCCGGGCATCGGTCCACGGACGGGTCAATCGAGGCACAGACCGATAATAGTAACCCGCTCCCGTGCGCAGGACTTCAAAATAGTCGGTGAAGTCGTTGGTGAGGGAATTCCACAACGCGACTTCCGTGACTTCATTTTCCCACAAGGCATACCCGCCCCACTCGGCAAACACAGCCTCGATGACGGCCAGGCTGGGACGATCCTCCAGGCTGGTGACGGAGCGAGCAGGCTCCTGGACAACATCGACCACCCCTTTGGTCGGCGCCGCCGCAGCGGGTGCATCCGTCTTCACGGGTGCGGGCTCGCTCCGCTCGCGTTGAAACCCAAGGACCGCCAGAACCCCGAGCACGAAGCCCAGCATGACCCACGACGGCGTCTTCGAAAGCTCGGCGCGCGAAGGAGAGGGCGTGTCGTACTCCATGACGGAATCCTAGGTCGCCCTCAGCACGGCGGCAACTGCCATGGCGGACGTTTCGTTGTGCGAAAGGGAGACCCGCACGTGGGTGCCGCCGACGTGACGGAGCAGGGCCTCGCCTTTCTCGTCCAATCGCACCAGCGGTTCGTGCCGGCTGCCGTGGTAGATCGAGACCGATTTCCAGCCCAACTCCGCGCCGATCCCCGTCGTAAAGCATTTGGAGACCGCCTCCTTCGCGGCGAAACGCGCCGCGAGGTGTTTGTGAGGAAACTTCATACCCAGGCAGTACGTTCGCTCCTCTTCGGTGAAAACGCGTTCCAGAAATCGGTTTCCCTGGCGCTCGAACACCCCACGAATGCGCTCGATCTCGATCAAGTCGCAACCGAGGCCAAGCAGGATCCCGCCGGGGGGCAGATCGATGTTCATGGCACCAAGCTGCGCCCGGCGCAGCCTTCGGGGCGAGCAGAATTCTCCATAAGCGCCCCGCGATAACCAGTCCGCGATCTAGCCTTTCATCCGCGCCTTCATCTCGCGCACCGCTTCCTCGACCCCCGTAAAAAGCGCCCGGCTGATGATGCTGTGGCCGATGTTTAGCTCGTGCAGGTGCGGCAGCGTACGGACTTCGGACACGTTGATGTAATTGATGCCGTGGCCGGCGTTGACCACGAGGCCGCACTGGTGGCCAAAGGTGGCGCCCAAGCGGAGGCGTTTGAACTCCTCTGCTCGCCGGGGGCCTTGGTAGGCGTTGGCATAGGCGCCCGTGTGCAACTCGATCCAGGGAGCACGCAGCTGGGCACTCATTTCGATCTGCGCCTCATCGGGGTCGATGAAGAGACTCGTGATGATTCCCGCGGCGTTCATCGCGTCGACGCACGCGGCCACCTTCGCTCGAAGCCCAACGACGTCGAGACCACCTTCCGTCGTGACCTCCTCGCGGCTTTCCGGGACGACGCAGACCGACTCGGGCTTCAGCTTGAGCGCGAACTCGATCATGGCGGGGGTGCAGGCCATCTCCAGATTGAGCCGGGTGCCGATCGATTCCCGCAGGCGCCAGACGTCACGCTCCTGGATGTGGCGCCGATCCTCCCGAAGATGAACGGTAATGCCATCGGCGCCGGCGCGTTCTCCCAGCACGGCACACATCACCGGATCCGGCTCCACCGCCCCTCCCACCGTGCTCTCGGACTGCCGGTACCGGGCCTGCCGGATCGTTGCGCTATGGTCGATATTGAAACCGAGAAGGATCATGACGACAGGCAGATATAAATCGGCGGGAGGGGAATCCAAGAAATGAATCGCCCCATGTCCTCATTTCATGGCTTCATGGCATATCGCCGCCTCCAACGTGACCCATCCCGCTCCGAAACAGGAAAACCTTGTCCTCAATCTCGTCTGCAACATCGCCCTGCCTTCGTTGATTTTGGTGCGGTTCAGCAAACCGGAGTATCTGGGTCCGGCACTTGGTCTGGTCATCGCCCTGCTCTTTCCGCTTGGCTACGGCATCTGGGATTTCGCCCGACGGCGCCAGACGAACTTCATTTCGGTGATAGGATTCGTGAGCGTACTGCTCACCGGCGGCCTCGGGCTGATGAAGATGGACGGGGTCTGGTTTGCCGTGAAGGAGGCTTCCGTACCGACGATCATCGGCCTCGCAGTGCTCGCTTCGATGCGCAGCAAGCGACCGCTCGTCCGCCAGTTTTTGCTCAATGAAAGTGTCATGGACCTGCCAAGAGTGGACGCAGCCTTGGAAGAGCGTGGCAACAAACCGGCCTTCGACCGCCTGCTTCAAAACTCGAGCTATCTGCTCGCCTTGTCGTTTCTGGTGAGCGCGGTCCTCAACTACGGACTCGCCCGCTACCTGCTGCGCAGCCCGTCGGGCTCTCCGGAGTTCAATGAAGAATTGGGACGCATGAATCTGCTGAGCTGGCCCGTCATCGTGATCCCCAGCATGATCATGATGATGTTCGCCCTCTGGCGGCTGATCGGAGGCATTCGCCGACTGACCGGCCTCGCCTTTGAGGACATCTTCCGCGCCGAGGCGCCGAAAAAGTAAGTCCTCCCGCGTTCAGCGCAGGTTGATGGGCACGATATTGCGCGCCGGCGAACCCGTGTAGATCTGCCGCGGGCGGTAGATCTTGAGCTTCGGAGTCTGCGCGACCTCCCGCCATTGCGCGATCCAGCCGGGCATCCGCCCGATGGCGAACATGACCGTGAACATGTTCTCGGGAATGCCGAGTGCGCGCATGATGAGCCCGGAGTAGAAGTCGACGTTCGGGTAGAGCTTGCGCGAAACGAAGTAGTCGTCGTTCAGCGCCACCTCTTCGAGCTTCATGGCGATGTTCAGCAGGGGGTCGTCCTTGATGCCGAGCGACGCGAGCGCCTTGTAGAAGCTCGTCTTGATGATCTTCGCACGCGGGTCGTAGTTTTTGTAAACGCGGTGACCAAAACCCATCAGACGGTCACCTTTGCCCGCCTTGGCGGCGGCGATGAATTTCGTACCGTCGTCACCCTCGGCGTGGATGTTCTTCAACATCTCGATGACGGCCATGTTCGCCCCGCCGTGGAGGGGGCCCCAGAGGGCGTTCACGCCGGCCGAGACCGAAGCGAAGAGGTTGGCTCCCGCGGAGGCAACCATGCGGACAGTCGAGGTGGAACAGTTCTGCTCATGATCGGCGTGGAGGAGCAGGAAGAGATTGAGGGCGGATGCAACCTCGGCCGTGGGCACGTACTCGTTGTACGGCTCCGAGAACATCAGATGCAGGAAATTCTCGCAGTAACCGAAGTTGGGCCGGGGATAGTTGAAGGGCTGTCCGCGACTGACCCGGAAGGTGTGCGCGGCGATCGTGCGCACTTTGGAGATCGCGATCGCAGCGGCTTCGTCAAAATGCTCGAGGTCGCGCTGGTGGTTGTTGCTCGCGAGGTGGGGGTAGTACGCCCCCAAAGCGTTGAGCGTCGCGGAAAGCACAGCCATCGGATGCGCATCCCGGGGGAAACTCTGGATGAAACGCAGCATGCCCTCGCGCAGAGGTGCATTCTGGGTGAGCAACAGGGAAAACTTCGCGCGTTGATCGGGCTTCGGCAGCTCACCGTTCATCACCAGGTAGGCCGTCTCGACGAAGTTCGATTTTTCAGCGAGCTGTTCAATCGGGTAGCCGCGGTAACGCAGGATGCCCGCCTCGCCATCGATGTAGGTGATGTCACTCGTGCAGGAGCCGGTGTTCCCAAAACCGTCGTCGAAGGTGATGTAGCCCGTCTCGGCCCTCAGTTTCGAAATGTCGATGCCTTTTTCCCCCTCCGAGCCCGTGATGACGGGCAGGGTCAGTTCCTTGTTATCGACCTTGAGGGTAGCGTTGTTGGCCATGATCAAGGCAACAGAACAAAATTCCCCCGGCTTGCAAAGCAAAGTTGGCCGGGGTCGCGCGTTCGCGTCCGACCATAAGTGCTCCGCGCCGGTCAGGTTAGGACGTTGAATCTCAGCGGGAAGCCAAGGCGCTGCCCTTCTCCGCCACCGCGGCAAAATTCCGGTAGATCTGCAGTCCTTTCGCCTGACTCTTCTCAGGGTGAAACTGGGTGGCGAAACAGACCCCGCGACCAATCGCCGCGGTGAACGGACCGCCGTAATCACACTCGGCGAGCACCAAGCTGCGATCTGCCGGCACGCAATAATAGCTGTGGACGAAGTAGAACGACTCTCCGGACACCGCAAGGCCCTCCCCGAGCGGCGAATGGGGCTGCACAAATTGCACCGTATTCCATCCCATGTGAGGCACCTTGAACTCGCTCGGCAGGCGGAATCGGCGAACTTCGCCCGGAAAGACCCCGAGGCCCGTCACCCCGCCTTCTTCCGACCGCTCAAACAGGGCCTGCATGCCGAGACACACGCCGAGAAAGGGACGGTCCGCGGCAATCCACGCCTTCACCGTCTCGGAAAGCCCGGTGGCCCGGAGCGAAGCCACGCAATCGCGCAGCGCGCCCACGCCGGGCAATACGAGGCCGGCGGCATCCGCCGCCTCGACTTCAGCCGGTGTGCGCACGACCTGAGGAGCCGCGCCCACGGCCTCGAGGGCCTTGGTCACGCTGCGCAGGTTGCAGATTCCATTGTCGATGACGGCGATGACGGTGGCGGACATGGACCTGACACCTTACGCCCGCCCACGCTCCGCGCCATCCCGAAAATCGCGCCCCGACCCATGAGTTTTTTGCAAGACATCGGATCGGTCCCGGGCACGGCCGGTGCTCCCTGACGGACGTCACCCTGCCTCCATCCACCATGAAAAAACACTCCCTGCGTTCCCTCTGCCTCCACGCGGGCCTGGCCCTTGCCGGCCTCACCGCCTTGTCCGCCGCTCCCACCGACAGCTCCAGTCCCCTGCGCCTCGGCAGCAACGAAAACCCCTTCGGCTACAGCCCGAAGGCGAAGGAAGCGGTCATCCGCTACGTTGAAAGCGCCAATTACTACAATCGCAACGAGGTCGATGAGATGGTGCGCATCTGCGCCGAGAAAGAGAGCGTCGCACCCAACTACATCCTTCCCACCGCCGGGTCGGGCCCCTTGCTCGAAATGACCGGCGCCGCTTTTGGACGCGAGGGGGTCAACATCGTGACCGCGGCGCCAGGCTACCCGCAACTGACGTCCACGTTCGCGAAGTGGGGTGGCACCATCAAATACGTCACGGTCAATGAGCAGCTCGGCTACGATTTCAAGGCCATGGCGCTGAGCATCGATGACCACACGTCGATGGTCTATATCTGCAATCCGAACAATCCCACCGGCGTGCTCGCCGATCCGGCGGAGCTCCGCCGCTTCATCATGTCGGTCCCGGCCAACGTCCTCGTCTTCGTTGACGAGGCCTACCTTGAGCTCTCGGCCGGAGGCGTGCCCGCAAACTCGATGGCGCCTTTGGTCAAGGTCCGTCGCAATCTCGTGGTCAGCCGCACGTTCTCGAAAGCCTATGCCCTCGCGGGCTTCCGCGCCGGCTACGGTATCGCACATCCGGATACACTGGCGAAGCTGCAGCGCCACAACATCGGCGCCTCGCCCAGCTACCTCGCCGCCATCGCCGCGCAGGAAGCGATCAAGGATCAGGCTCACCTTCAGGAGAACGTGCGCAAGTACCAGGAGGTCCGTGCCTACGTTTGCAAGGAGTTCGACCGCCTTGGCCTCGCCTATGCGAAGCCGGAAGGCGCCTTCATCCTTTTCAAGGCCGGCATGGATTCCTCGGAATTCGTGAAGAAGATGCTCGAGAAGAAGATCATGGTCACACGCCCCTTCGGCCTCGGTCCGCTGGAGACCGACTATGCCGAATGGGTGCGGGTCAGCATCGGCACGCAGGAAGACATGGAGCTCTTCCTCGGGGCGACGGCGAGCATCCTCGGCAAAACCTGATTCCGGAGCATCGCATTAGTTTTTTTCCTCCGTGCCCGCGGGCAGCCGGCACACCGGGTGCTCCCTCGCTACGCATCCCGGCCGTGCGCCCCGCAAGCCTGGACCTTCACCACTATGAAACGATCCGCCCTCCCTTCTCCGCGCAGTCGCCTGCTTGCTGGCGCCCTCGCGTTCGCCACCCTCCTGCCCGGCCTGTCCCTTCAAGCCCAAGGCGACGCCCGCGCCCGCCTGAGCAGCAATGAGAACGCCTTCGGCTACACGCCAAAAGCCCTCGCCCGCATGCAAGAGGCCCTCGTCACGGGCAACTATTACAATCACACCGAGGTAGCCGAGATGGTGCGCCTCTGCGCGGCTGCCGAGGGGGTCAAGGAGGACTTCATCCTCACGACGCCAGGCTCCGGACCGATTCTCATGCTCACCGCCTTCGCCTATGCGAAACCGGGCAAGAATGTCGTCACCACCGCCATGGGTTACACGCAGCTCACGCGCGCGTTTACGGAGCACGGCGGCGACATCAAATTCGCGCCGCTCAGCGCCGACATGGGTTACGATTTCAAGGCGTTGGCGCGCGAGATCGACGAGAACACCGCCATCGTTTATATCTGCAATCCGAACAATCCGACGGGCGTCATCGCCGATCCCGCCGAGCTGCGTCGCTTCATCATGTCGGTGCCGGCGCACATCCTTGTCTTCGTGGACGAGGCGTATCTCGAGTTGTCGGACACCGGCCTCCAGGCGAACACCATGGCCCCGCTCGTCAAGGTGCGCAAAAATCTCCTGATCTCCCGCACCTTCTCCAAGGCCCATGGCATGGCCGGGCTTCGCGCCGGCTATGGCGTCGCCAACCCGGAAGTACTCGCCAATCTGCGCCGGTTTCACACCGGAGGCCCGAGCTTCCTCGCCGCCATCGCCGCCCAGGAAGCGATCAAGGACAAGGCGCACATGGAGGCCAACCGGAAGAACTACAAGGAGGTGCGTGACTACGTCTGCAAGGAGTTCGATCGTCTCGGCGTCAAGTACGCCGCTCCCCAAGGAGCCTTCGTCTACTTCCAGGCCGGCATGCCCGGCTCCGAGCTGGTCGCCAGGATGCGCGACGCGAAAGTCTTCATCAGCGGCTCCCGTGAAAGCGGCGTACCCGAAGGCGCCTACGGTGAGTGGGCCCGCGTGAGCCTCGGAACACGCGAGGAAATGGATCTCTTCCTCGGAGAATTCGCACGAATCCTCGGAAAGACCTGAGCCTTCATCAGAGTCTGTCCTGCTCCTTCCGGGCCGGTCACTGACCGGCCCTTTTTCGTGCCATGAAAAAGAAGATCGCGGTATGATTTCTTTGCACGGCGGCGACCGCGGACGCGGCATATCCGGTGCTCGATGGGGAGCGTCGATCTGATCCATAAAATCGATACACTCCCTATGAATACGCTCCGATCCACCCTCGCCCGCCGCCTGACCTGCGCCGCGCTCATGTCCGCCACCACGTTTATTCCCGCCACCCTGCTCCATGCCCAGCCGGTCAAGATTGATGGCAAGGTGAAGATCAGCAGTAACGAAAACGTCTGGGGCTTCTCGCCCAAGGCCCTCGAACGCCTCACGTCGGAAATTTCGACAGGCAACTACTACAACCGCGATGAGATCTCGGAGTTCATCAAACTCTGCGCCGCCTACAACGGCGTGAAAGAAAACCACATCATGACCACCGCGGGATCCGGCCCGCTCCTCTCGCTCACCGCACTCGCCTATGCGAAACCGGGCAAGAATGTGGTCACCACCGCCATGGGTTACACCTCGCTCATCAATCGGTTCGAGCAACGTGGCGGCGACGTGAAATTCGCGCCGCTCGGCGCCGACATGGGCTACGACTTCAAGGCGCTGGCCCGCGAGATCGACGACAACACCGTCATCGTCTACATCTGCAATCCGAACAATCCGACCGGCACGCTGGCCGATCCGGCCGAACTGCGGCGTTTCATCATGTCGGTGCCGCAACACATCCTCGTGTTCGTCGACGAGGCCTACCTGGAGATCGCGGACAGCGGGTTGAAGGCCAACACCATGGCTCCGCTGGTAAACGTGAGGAAAAACCTGCTGGTGACCCGTACCTTCTCGAAGGGCCACGGCATGGCCGGGCTGCGTTTCGGCTACGGGATGGGGCATCCTGAGGTGCTCGACAGGCTGGCCGAGTTCTCGACCAGCGGCCCGAGCTTCCTCGCCGCCATCGCGGCGCAGGAGGCGTTGAAGGACGAAGCCCACCTCGAAATGAACCGCAGGAATTACTCCGATGTTCGCAACTACGTCTGCGCCGAGTTCGCCAAGATGGGCATCGACTACGTGAAGAACCCTCAAGGCGCCTTCATCTATTTTCACGCCGGCATCCCCGGCCGTGAACTGAACGCAAAAATGCGCGAGGCCAACATCCTCATCGGCAGCACGCGCGAGAGCGGCGTGCCGGAGGGGACCTACGGCAACTGGTGCCGCGTGAGCATCGGCACGAAAGAGCAGATGGACATGTTCCTCGGCGAGCTCTCACGAATTCTCGGCAAAACCTGAGCCAACGCACTGCGTCAGCATTTGCTCGGCTCCTCCACCGACTCCAAGACAACCTGACCCTTGCGCCCGGGGTCAAACCCCGGGCGCGAGTCTGTTTTCAGATCTTACCCTTGGTGCTCGGCAACTGATCCGCCGCACGGGCATCGACCTGAGTCGCGACATCGAGCGCCCGGGCCAGGCCCTTGAAAATCGCTTCGGCGACGTGATGCGGCTCCTCACCGTACTCCAGCTTCACGTGCAGGTTGCAGCCGAGCGCGTTGCTAAACGCCCGGCAAAACTCCTTCACGAGCACGATGTTGAAATCGCGCACGAACATGGTCGGCGCCTCGGCGTCGTAAACGAGATGGGGACGCCCGCCGATATCGACCACGATTCGGGCAAGCGACTCGTCCATCGGGAGCAGGAAGAAACCGTAGCGCCGGATGCCCAGCTTGTCCCCAAGGGCCTGCTTGAACGCATCCCCAAGGACCAATCCGACATCCTCGACCGTGTGATGGTAATCGACGTCGACGTCGCCTTTGCAATTCACCGACAGATCGAAAAGCCCGTGCCTGGCAAACAGGGTGAGCATGTGGTCGAAGAACGGCACCCCGGTGGCGATCTCCGAGCGACCCCGCCCGTCAAGCGCCAGGGTCAGGGCGATGTCGGTTTCGGCTGTTTTACGAGTCAGCGTTGCTTTGCGTTCTGTTGCCATGCGTCGAAGGCTTCATTGACGGCGAGCATTTCATCGTCGGTGCCGACGCTGATGCGGAGGAAGGTTGCGGTCAAGGCGTGGCTCGGGAAGTACCGCACGAGGATCTTGCGCGACAACAGGAAGGTATAGAGATCCTTGGCAACATCCGGTCCAGCACGGCCTGAGAGATCGCGCGGCTCCGTAAAGATGAAGTTGGCTTCCGACGGATAGGCGAACCATCCGCGACGGCCGGTCCATTCGCCGAGCCAGTAATCGCGTGTCCGTACAATCTTGCCAATGATCGCGTCGTAATAACCCGGATCGCTGAGCGCAGCAAAGGCGGCCGCTTGGGAAAGACGGTTCACGTTGTAGCTGTCGCGTACCCGATCGAGCAGATCAATCACATCGGGATGCCCCAGAGCGTAGCCCACACGGATACCCGCAAGTGCATGCGCCTTGGAGAGTGTCCGCGTGATCACCAGGCGTGGGTGCCTCGAGAGGAGCGGCACGGCATTCTCCCGCGCAAACGGAGCGTAGGCCTCGTCCACCACCAGCATACCCTTGTACCGTGACAGCACGCTGGAAAGCTGCTCCTGGGTGAAACCGACTCCGGTGGGTGCGTTGGGCGAAGTGAGAAAAAAAACGGGCGCCTGGGAATTGACGATCGCCTCGACCGGCAGCGTCATCTCGCGGCTGAACTCGATGGTCCGGAAGGCACCATTCTGAATCGCGATCAGCACCGGGTAGAGCGAGTAGCTTGGAAACGTATATCCCGCCGCCGCCTGCGGACCGGCAAAGCAGCGTACGAGCAGGTTCAGCACATCATCGGAACCGTTGCCAATGATAACATGGTCCTCCGTGATGCCATGCAGGCGCGCGATCAACTGTCGCAAGGGGGCGCTCCGTGGATTCGGATAAAGGCGGAGGCTTTCACCGTCATTGCCGAGCTCTCGTCGGATCGCCTCGGCGACGCGCGGGCTCGGAGCATACGGACACTCATTGGTGTTGAGCTTCACCCAGCCCGGTTCGGTCGGTTGCACGCCCGGCGTATAGGCATGCAGGCGCTCGATGTGGGGTAGCGTCAGGCGTTGAAGTTCGTTGAACATGAGATTGGTCCCTCGACGGCGCGGCGCGGCGGCGGTCCGGCGCGCGGGCGACTGACGCGGCGGCGGCCCGGCGAAAACCGCGCAACAAAAGGCTGTCAGCCCATGGCGCGCATCGTCACCGAGCGGCCGTGCGCATCGAGCTTTTCCATGGTGGCAAAAGCCGACACCACCGGGGCGGCCTTCTTGATGCTGGCGCGTTCGTAACGCACGATGCTCGTCCGGCGCATGAAATCGGCGACCCGGAGTCCGCTGAAGAACCTTCCGGCACGACCGGTTGGCAGCACATGACTCGGCCCCGCGGTGAAGTCACCCACCGCCGTGGGCGTGTAGTTGCCAAGCATGATGGCGCCCGCCGTCGTAATGGTGCGCATCAAGGTCTTCTGCGCGGCGGGCACGACCAATAACTCGAGATGCTCCGGGGCGACATGATTCGCCACACGGGCGGCCTCCGCCATGTTGTTGACCTGAATCGCGAGGAAGCCTTCCCCCAGCACGCGACGGGTCTTTTCCGATCGTGTGAGGGTCTTGATTTGGGATTCGATTTCCATGTTGATCGCTTCGATGAGCGCGCTCGAGGTCGCCACAAGGTAGATCTTTTCCCGTCCGGAACCGTGCTCCGCCTGAGCCAGCAAGTCGGCAGCCGCAAAGTCAGGACGAGCCGAATCGTCCGCGATAATCATGACCTCACTGGGGCCGGGCAGCGAATCGACACCCACCGTGCCGAAGACCTGGCGCTTCGCTTCGCACACGTACGCATTGCCAGGACCAAATACCTTGTCCACGGCCGGAACGGTGAAGGTGCCGTAGGCCATTGCACCCACGGCTTGCACGCCGCCGATCCGATACACCTCTTCAACACCGGCGAGGTGAAGTGCAGCGAGCAGGCCATCGGCCACGCGCCCCTGCGAATTCGACGGGGTGAACACCGCGACCTCCGGGCATCCTGCGATTTTCGCCAGCGTGGCCGTCATCAGGACGGTCGAGACGAGAGGCACTTCCCCACCCGGCACGTAAAGACCGACACGCCGCAACGGAAAGTGCAGCTCACCAATCTCGGCCCCCTGCTTGTTGCGCGCTTTCCAATCCTTCGGAAGGCCGCGCTGATTGAAGGCGACGATATTATCGCGCGCCGCCACCATGGCCTTCATCTCGACGGGCGAGATCCGTTTCGCCGCGGCCGCAAGATCACTCGTTTTGACGCGGAAATCGCGCGCCCGCAACTTGGCGCCGTCAAATTTGGCCGCGTAGTAGGAGACCGCCTCATCGCCACGCTGCCGCACGTCCGCGAGGATGGTCGTCACCGAGTCCGCAATCTCCCGGGGAACGACGGTACTCCGGCAGAATTCGTTCAGTTCAGCTTCGAAGGTCTTGGAGGCAATGGACAGGTGGCGCACGGCAAACGGTATTCAAAGAGGTGTTACCCGCCGGTCACAAGCGGAGCGAGACGGAAATACGCTTCAGCACGCCACCCAGACTCAACGCGACTGCACGGGAGGCACGGTGAAGAGTTCGTCAGGAAGGTCCTGATTGACCTCAATGCGTTCGAATGAAACCACGACCTCGCGAGTAGTTCCATCTGGCAACTTGTTCGTGGTGATTATCTTGGCCGGAAAGCGAATTCCGCCCGCCAGCACTTCGCCTTCTTCACGGATGATCCCTTGCTTCTCAGTTTCAGTCAGCACAAGCCGTCCGGTCGACTCATCGAAATACCGAAAAAACACGATGGCGGGGCCGTGTATGAACGCGACCTTCCGCACCCGCTGGCCCTCCAGCTCCACCGTTCCTAGATCCTTCACCTCCCCACCGGCCCGGTCCAGTCCGTGATAAAAGGAAAGATTCTCCCACGTGTTCGCCCGGAGGCGACGGATCTGCTCCTTGCCAAGCAACGTCAGGCGCCATCCTTGGGATTCATCGATGGCGTGCACACGCTGCCACCCTTCGTACTCGTCCAGCGCAGTGACCTCCACGCGATCGCCCATCGTGAGCTCAATGCGCTGCCGGAACGGCTTCTCAAAATAGATCTCCAGCCCGGCTTTCACCGGGCGGGGACCTTCAGGCGTAGCCTCCATCGTCTCCAACGTACCAGTGAAGCGGACGGACCTAAGGTCGCTCAAGGCAGCTTCACTGCCCAGATAGGCACGGGCCGTCGCCAGCACCTCGGACAGCTCAGCCGCGACAAGCGGCGCCCCCGCCATCGTGCCGGCGAGCAGGACGCCTCGAAGAACTTTCATCCATGATGCCATGCCGTTGTCCTGACCTCAGACCGCGGGTTTGCCCCAAAGAGCCATTCTTATTCCCACTCGATCGTGGCCGGAGGCTTGGAACTGATGTCGAGCACCACGCGGGAGACGCCTCGGGTTTCGTTGGTGATACGACTGGAGATGCGTTGCAGCAGATCGTACGGGACCCGTGACCAGTCGGCGGTCATCGCGTCGATGCTCTCGACGATGCGAAGCGCAATGACGTAGGCGTAATTGCGCTCGTCGCCGATCACTCCGACCGATTTTACCGGAAGGAAGACGCAGAACGACTGCCAGACCTTCCAGTAAAGACCCGACTTCATCATCTCATGCTGCAGGATGTAGTCGGCGTTGCGCAGGATCTCGAGCTTCTCGGCCGAGATTTCCCCCAAGACACGCACGCCCAAGCCCGGGCCCGGGAAGGGCTGGCGCCAGACAACCTCCTTGGGCAGGCCGAGGGCGGTGCCGACCGCCCGGACCTCGTCCTTGAAGAGTTCGCGCAGGGGCTCGAGCAACTTGAGCTTCATCCGCTCAGGCAGACCCCCGACATTGTGATGGCTCTTGATGAGCGCGGCCGGATTGTTGCCGATGGCAATGCTTTCGATGACGTCCGGGTACAAGGTTCCCTGGGCAAGAAAGTCCGCATGTCCGATCGACTTCAGGGACTTCTCAAACACCTCGACAAATGTGTTGCCGATGATCTTGCGCTTCTTCTCCGGGTCCTCGACGCCCTTGAGGCGGCGCAGGAAAAGCCTCGAGGCATCGACGACCCGCAGGTCGATCTTGAAGTGGCGCGCATAGAGGGACTCGACTGCCTCGCGCTCGCCCTTTCGCAGCAGGCCGTTGTCGACGAAGACACAGGTCAGCTGACGGCCGATGGCTCGATGTATCAGCGCAGCCGCTACCGATGAATCCACCCCGCCGGAGAGCCCGAGAATGACCCGGGACTTGCCGACCTGGTCGCGAATCCCCTCGATGGCGTGCTTGATGTAATCCCGCGTGGTCCAGTCCTGCTTCGCGCCGCAGACGCCGACCAGAAAATTGCGAATGACGTCAACGCCCCGTTCGGTATGAAAGACCTCCGGATGAAACTGGATACCGTAGAAGTTCCGTTTGCGGTCCTCGATGACGGCATATTCCGAATTGTCCGTCGTGCCGATCGCAGCGAACCCAGGGGGCATCTTGATGAGCCTGTCCCCGTGGGAATTCCAGACCTTGAGCCGGCGCGGCACCTTCGCGAACAGTCGGCCTGGTTTGGTGATCTTTAGCAGTCCGTGGCCATATTCGCGGTGGTCGCTCTTCGATACCCGCCCGCCGAGCAAATGCCCCATCAGCTGGATGCCGTAACATATGCCGAGAACCGGAACGCCGAGATCAAAGAGCGCTCGATCGGGAATCGGGGCCTGCTTCGAGAATACGCTGCTCGGCCCCCCTGACAGGATGACTCCGATCACACCCTCCTCCTTCAATTGAGAAGCGGGTGTCGAATAGTGATAGATCTTCGAGTAAACCTGGCACTCGCGGATACGACGCGCGATGACCTGCGTATACTGGGAACCGAAGTCAAGAACGGCAATGGTCTGAGCCATAGGAAAAGAGAGCGGGCGCGCCGCCCGGAATCAAGCGAGGAGAACGGGAAACTGCACGGATCTCTCCGGCAATGCTCCGTCAGAATCGCAAGCGGCCATTCTCGTGTCCACAGCGAGGACAAACGCCCACGTCCGTGTGCCCGGGATGAGCGTAGACGTGGTCACAGCGGATGCAGTGAAACGAGGTGTTCCGTCGTTCCACCTCAAAGCGCGCGTGATCCCGTCGGTCGTAGTAGATCCACAATCCCAGAAAAACCGCCGCAATAATCAGCGAGAATACAAAGGCGCCCGTAGTGAGATCGAACACGCCACGAAACGTGCAGGAGACGCCACGAAACGCAACGCACGGGAACCGCAAAAAAAAAGGCGCACCGGACTGTGCCGGTGCGCCGTGAAAGAAACAAACTCAGCTCGGCCGATCAGGCCTGCTTGTCGCCCTCGGCCGGGGGGGCCTCGCCAGCGGGAGCGGGAGCGGCTTCAGCAGGAGCCGTTGCCTTCTTGGGGCTCTTGCGGGCCTTGGCTGCGCCCTTCTTGCGCGACTTCTTGTAGCCCGGATCGTCAGACTTGACGAACTCGATCAATGCCATCTCGGCGGCATCACCCTGACGCTGGGCGCCAAGCTTGTAGATGCGGGTGTAACCACCCGGACGGTTGGCGAACTCCTTGACCTTCTCGTCAAAGAGCAGATCGATCGCCGCCGGATTGCGCACGTCGCGCAGAGCGAGGCGGCGGAGATGCGAGGAATCCTTCTTGTCAGTCTTGGCGGAGGCCTTCTTGGCCTTGGTGACGACCCGCTCGATAAAGGGGCGCAGGGCCTTCGCCTTGGTCAACGTGGTCTTGATGCGACCATGCGTGATGAGGCCAACGGCAAGGTTGGACAGCATCGCTTCGCGATGCTCGCGGGTGACGCCGAGGGAGGCGCGGTGTTTATTGTGACGCATTGTGGTAGTGTATTGGGTTTTTTTAGCGAGTTTCCCGATCGGCAACCGGCATCGCAGCGTTGAGCGAGCCGGCGGCGCGAGAAACAATGTATCTGATCAACGACCCAACGGAGCGCCCGATAGAGCAGAGCCAACCGAGCGCCCGAGGGACAGGCAATCCATTGAGGATTGGTTACGGAAACCCGGGAATGCCGGGCTCCAAATCAAAGCTCCTTTTTGGCGTCCAAAAGGCGCTCGTCGAACTTCATGCCAAGCGAGAGACCCAGAGCCTCCAGCTTGTCCTTGATCTCGTTGAGCGATTTTTTGCCGAAGTTGCGGTACTTGAGCATCTCCTGCTCCGTCTTCATGGCCAGCTCACCCACGGTGGTGATATTGGCATTATTCAGACAGTTGGCGGCACGGACGGAGAGTTCGATTTCGTTAACCGACATGTTGAGCAGCTTACGGAGCTTGTTTTGCTCCTCGCTGACCTCACTTTGCTGGCTTTCGAATTCGTAGGCCTCGTCGCTGACGCGATCGAAGACATCGAGGTGATGCTTGAGAATCGAAGACGCCTGCTTGAGCGAGTCGTCCGGCGTAATGCGACCGTCCGTCCAGATCTCAAGGATGAGCTTGTCGTAATCGGTGATCTGACCGACACGCGTGGCCTCAACGGCGTACTTGACGAGCCTTACCGGCGAGAAAAGCGAGTCGATCGGAATAACGCCAATCGCCTGATCTTCCTTCTTGTTGAGTTCACCGGGGCAGTACCCGCGTCCGGTCTTAATCTCGATTTCGGCCTCGAACGTGCGGGCCTTGTCGAGGGTGCAGATGACCTGGTCGGGATTGACGATCGTGATGTTCGCGTCGGCCTGAATGTCAGCGGCGGTGACGGCACCCGCACGGCTAACCTTGATCGAGAGCGTGACCGGCTCGCGCTTGGTCGATACGATCAGGATCTTCTTCAGGTTGAGAACGATGTCGGTGACATCTTCAACGACGCCATCGATGCTTTGGAATTCGTGGTTCACGCTCTCGATCTTGATCGAGGAGATGGCCGCGCCCTCAATCGAACTGAGAAGAACGCGGCGGAGCGAGTTGCCGATGGTGTGACCGTAGCCGGCCTCGAAAGGCTCGGCGATGAACTTGCCGTAGGTGGAGGTGGAGCCTTCCTCGACCTTCGTGAGCTTGTTGGGGAGTTCGAACTTACCGAGGCGTTTGGGCATGACGGATGAGAATTTGAATCAAAGGTTTATGTTTAAGTGAAATGGAAGGGTGGACTTCAACATCTCACTCAAACCAGCGCGCACAACGTGGTTAGAAGCGTGAATAGAACTCGACGATCAACTGTTCGTTGATGGCGGGTTCCATTTCATCGCGATTGGGCAGGCGGGTGACGACGCCCTTGAACTGCTCGGCGGTGAGGGTGAGCCAGCCAGGAACGTTACGTCCCCGGTTCTCCTCGAGATTACGGGTCGCGATCTGGCGGGAGGTCGGCGTGTTCTTGATCTCCACCTCGTCACCGGCCTGAACGCTGTAGGAAGCGATGTCGACCTTATGGCCGTTTACGCGTACATGGCCATGATTGACCAGCTGGCGGGCGGCGGCGCGGCTCTTGGCGAAGCCAAGAAGATAGACCACGCTGTCCAGCCGGGTCTCGAGCAGCTGCAAGAAACGTTCGCCGGTGACGCCGCGCTCACGCTTGGCGATTTCGAACAAACGGCGGAACTGCCGTTCGAGCAAACCGTAGGTGTAGCGAAGCTTCTGCTTTTCGTTAAGGCCAACGGCGTACTCCGACAGCTTGCGGCGGAGCTTGGGGCCGTGTTGACCGGGCGGATACTGACGTTTCTCGTATGCCTTGGTTGCACCAAAAATCGGCTGGTTGAAGCGCCGACTGATGCGGGTGGTGGGTCCGATGTAACGAGCCATGACTAAAGATATTGAAAATTAAGGGTTGAGAGGATGCAGCGCCTCAGACGCGGCGACGTTTCGGCGGACGGCAGCCGTTATGCGGCACCGGAGTCACATCGACAATGGATACGATCTCGAGGCCGATCGCCTGGAGGGCCCGGATGGCGCTGTCACGACCAAGTCCAGGACCCGACACGCGAATAACGACGTCTTTGAGGCCGTGAGCCATGGCGTTGCGGGCTGCGTCTTGGGCAACAACCTGAGCCGCATAGGCGGTGGACTTGCGGGAACCACGGAAGTTGCACTTGCCCGCGCTCGACCAAGCAATGACCTGCCCCTTCTGGTCAGTGATCGAAACGATCGTGTTGTTGAACGAAGCGAGAATATTCGCGACGCCGGACGTGACGTTCTTCGAGCCCTTTGCCTTGCGAACCTTGATGGCGCCAATCTCCTCCTTGAGGAGATCTTCGGCCGTGGGCTGCTTGGCCACGCCTCCGACAAGCTCAACCGGCTTTTCAGCGGCGGGAGCAGGGGCGCCTTTATTCTCGGTGGTGGGAGCGGCTTTCGTCGACGACTCGGCGGCAGCGGCGGCTTTCGGAGCCTTTTCTTTCTTGGGAGCGGACTTTTCTTCGGCCATGACGGGTACAGGTTATTCTTTGGCTTTGGTGACGCCGACGGTGCGACGCGGCCCTTTGCGGGTGCGGGCATTTGTGCTGGTACGCTGACCGCGAACCGGGAGGCTGCGGCGGTGGCGAACACCTCGATAGCAATTGATCGCCTGCAAGCGCTTAAGATTGCCGGTAAGCTCGCGGCGCAGGTCGCCTTCGACCACCCACTTGGGCTCGGTGATCACTTGGAGGATCTTATTGAGCTGCTCTTCAGTAAGGTCTTGGGCGCGCAGATCGCCGTCCAGACCCGCTTCCTTGAGGATTTGATCGGCACGGGCGGGCCCGATGCCGTAGATATAACGGAGAGAGAAGGAGACTTTCTTCTTCGCGGGAATTTCAACACCAAGGAGACGTGGCATGTGAGTTCGAGTTGAGAGTTGTGATTGGTTTAGAGAGTAAAAATCAGGAAAGCGCGGCGGTGTGCGCGATCGAATGTACGGTCACCGGCATTCGGGGACGTGTAAGGACCTCCGGTCCTTTTTCAGAAGTGAGCACGGTATGTTCAAAATGGGCGGCAGGCGAGCCATCGGCAGTCACGATCGTCCAGCCATCAGGCAGCGTCTTCGTCCGATAACCTCCGAAGTTGACCATCGGCTCGATCGCCAAGGTCATCCCAGGTTTGATGATTTCACCGCGGCCCCGTTTTCCAAAATTGGGAATCTGCGGCTCTTCATGCATTGATACCCCCACCCCGTGTCCCACCATGTCGCGCACCACACTAAAGCCGTGCGATTCGACGTAGGTCTGGATCGTGTTGGAAATATCCCCGATGCGATTTCCGACCTGGGCCTGCTCGATTCCAAGACGGAGTGACTCTTCAGTAACCCGCAATAGGCTGGCTTTGTCGGCGTTGATTTCACCCACCGGAACGGTGACTGCGTTGTCGCCGACATAGCCGTTCGCTTCGACGACGACGTCGAGGGAGACAATGTCACCATCGCGCAGCACTCGACGAAGGGATCCGATTCCGTGCACCACCTCTTCGTTGACGGAGATACACGTATGGGCGGGGAATCGACGGGAGCCGTTTCGATAGCCGTAACAAGCGCTGACCGCGCCCAAGTTAGCGATGAAGTCCTTTCCGGCCTGGTCCAAGTCGGAGGTCGTCACGCCGGGCTTCACCAACTCCTTGAGTCGATAAAGCACGGTTGCGGCGATTGCACACACTTCCCGCATCCGGGCGACGCCTTCCTTATTCTTGATTGGGACGGCCATCAGTTACGATTTGCAGGCGGATCGATCAGATCGAGTCCGTGAGTGCGATAGTGTTCGGCCAAGGGCGATGCGTCGTCCTCCTTTGCGGAAAGCAGACATGCAGTGAGGTGTTCACCGCGAGCATCGAGCCATTCGTCGAGCACTTTGGCTTGGAGCAACGTAGCCGGGAAATCGATCAAAACGAAACCCGCATCAGGTTTACGCGTCCAAAACCACCGCCGAAAGGCGGCAAGCTGAGATAGCTCGGAGGCGGTAGACCCGCCTTGGGCGGAACGCGAAATCCCCGACCTCACCAGTTGGGTCGGAGAGACGTGCTCAATATTCAAAGAACGGAGGGTTCCAAGCCATTCAGGGCGCTTGGAACCGAGGACTATTAGCTTTACCTTCGCGGGATCGCCGCGGAGGGAAAAGAGTGAGAACGTGGCTGTCCCCTCCACGGAAGTAAAGCCCAATTTAGACAGCCTCGCTAAAGTAGCGCCAAAGCCAGATAGAAAGACCAAGCAGAAGCATTCCAGCCATGAACGCAGTCAATTTGAGTACCGCGTCGGAACTGGCGGCCTCTCCAATTGCCGATTGCTGGGTGGTACTGCGCGCTCGAATGCGACCCTTCTTCAAGAACCCGTCATAGTGCCGTTGGAGAAGGAAGGTCTCAATCTGGCGCATGGTATCGAGAATCACACCCACGGTGATGAGCATGCCCGTGCCACCGAAAAAGATCGCTATGCGCTGAGGTACGTTGAGCTCAAAGAGCAAAACATCCGGCATAACCGCAATCACCGTGAGGAAGATCGCGCCCGCCAACGTCAGGCGAGTCATGATAAAATCCAAGAACTGCGCCGTCGGTTCACCTGGGCGAACGCCGGGAATGTAACCACCGTACTTCTTCAGATCGTCCGCAATCTGGATCGGCTTGAACATCACGGACACCCAGAAATAGCTGAAGAAAAGGATCAGGATCGCCATACTGGCGTAGTAAACCCAATGCCCGCGCAACAGGTTGTTGGAGAACTCCACGAGAAACTTAAGATCGAACGCTGCGCCGATCTGGGCAAAGATCTGCTGAGGGAAAAGCAGAATCGCACTCGCGAAGATCACAGGCATGACGCCGGAATAATTGACCTTAAGCGGCAAAAAAGAGCTCTGGCCACCCATCACTTTGTTGCCGACCACGCGCTTGGCGTATTGCACCGGGATCTTCCGCTGCCCCTGAACCACCATGATGATGCCCATGGTCACGACGACAAAGAGCAAAAGCATCACGATCGCCTGCGGGACACCAAGGGACTGGACGCCGATGGGCGCAAAGAAGAGCTGATAGGTGGCGGCCGCCGCTCCGGGAAGATCGGAGAGAATACCAATGGTAATCAGGAGGGACACGCCGTTTCCGATACCCCGCTGTGTTATTTGCTCGCCCAACCACATGAGGAGCATGCAGCCCGCGGTCATGATGATCACCGACGTGATGAGGAACCACGTTTTACTGACGATCACGATATCGCCGTAGAGATTGACATCGTAGCCAGGGAACAACCGATCCGGATTCTCCAACGCAAGAATCAACAGGGTGCCTTGCACCAAACAAATCAGGACCGTCGCGTAACGCGTGTACTGGGTAAGCTTCTGACGTCCAACGTCGCCTTCCTGCTGGAGCCGGCTTAGGAACGGGACCACCGCGGTCATCAGCTGGAAAATAATTGAAGCGCTAATGTAGGGCATGATGCCCAACGCACCAATCGCCCCCTTTACGAGGGCGCCTCCCGTGAACATGTTATAGAGACCGACGAGGGCACCACCTCCCGCGGCAGTCTGATCGGCGAAGAACGCCTGCAGCGGCTTCGGATCCAACCCGGGTAGCGGGATGATAGCGGCGACGCGGGCAATAAAGAGGAGCGACAGCGTATAGAAAATACGCTGCCTCAGCTCAGGGATCTTCAACGAGTTCGTGAAAGCGGAGAGCACGGGTCGTGATTTTTTCGATGGTGGGAGAGCAAACGACGGACGCTAGGTTTGGTCAGGACCGTCCGCCACACCGATCAGGTTGATCGGTACGTGGAGTTGGACCTCAGGCAACAATGGCCTGACCGCCGGCCTTTTCGATCTTGGCCTTGGCTGACTCCGAAAACTTGCTGGCCGTCACCTTGAGAGCACGGCTGATCTCGCCGTCGCCCAGAACCTTGACGAACTTCTCATCCTTGCGGATCAGGCCGGCGTCGGCGAGGACCTTGGCGTCGACGTCGGAAACGGTATCCGACAAACGGGCAAGATCACCCACATTGACCACGACCGGCTCCACACGGAATGCCGCCTGGTTGAAGCCTCGATGAGGGAGCTTTCGATAAAGAGGCATCTGGCCGCCTTCGAATCCGGGACGGATGCTGCCACCGGAGCGAGCGGTCTGACCTTTGCCGCCGCGACCGGAGGTCTTGCCGTGGCCTGAGCCTTCGCCGCAACCGACGCGCTTCTTGCGGTGCACCGCACCGGGGACGTTTTTGAGTTCGTGAAGTTTCATGAGATTTCCTTAATTGAGGCGCCCCGGCCGCATCTGGACGACCGGGACTCGGATAAAAAGGGGGCCCTTTAAGAGGCCTTGCGAACCAGGGAGATATCCTCCGAAAGACGGAGCTTGCGCAGCGCAGCGATTGTCGCCTGCACCACGGCGATATGGTTGCTGGAACCCATCGACTTGGTGAGGATGTTCTTGATGCCCGCAGCTTCGAGAACCGCACGCACGCCGCCGCCGGCAATCAGGCCCGTACCGGGGGAAGCCGGTTTCAGAAGCACCCGACCGCCGTCATACACACCAAGGACATCGTGAGGAATCGTATCGCCCTTCAGCTTCACATGCACCATGCGCTTTTTGGCATGCTCGGTACCCTTTCGGATCGCCTCGGGGACCTCGTTGGCCTTGCCAAGACCCACACCGATATTGCCTTTACGGTCACCCACGACCGCGAGAGCGGAGAAGCTGAAGCGACGGCCGCCCTTAACGACCTTGGCGCACCGATTGATGAAGACGACCTTTTCGACCATCTCAGGCGAGCCGTCGGCCGGAGCTGAGTCGCGGCGATTGTCTCGGCGGGAAGAGTAATTGGGTTGGCTCATGGACTTAGAATTGGAGACCGCCTTCGCGCGCAGCGTCGGCGAAGACTTTGACTTTACCGTGATAGCGGGCGCCGTTGCGATCGAACACAACCGAGGAGACCCCGGCTTCCTTGGCCTTCTTGGCAAAGGCGTCGCCGAGCACCTTTGCCCCGGCGAGATTGGCAGCGAGCTTTTGCTTGCGCAGCTCGGAGTCGAGACTGGAGAGGAAAACCAGCGTGGTCCCAGTCTCGTCGTTGATCGCCTGAGCATAGACATGCTTGGACGAGAACTTGACGCTGAGACGGGGACGGGCGGCAGTTCCGGAGACCTTCTTGCGAATGCGCCATTTGCGCTTCTGAAGAAGATTGGCTTTGTAAATGGTATTCATGGCGGTGGAGCCCTTGTCTATAAGGTTCTAATGGCTTAGGCGACGGTCTTGCCTTCCTTGCGGCGGACACGCTCACCAACGATACGCACACCCTTGCCTTTATACGGCTCGGGCGGATAGAAGGCGCGAATGTCAGCTGCGACGGCACCCACGAGCTGCTTGTCTGCCCCCTCGATCTTGACCTTTGTCTGATCGACGACCGTTACCTTGATTCCCTCGGGGATATCAAAAAGGATCGGGTGCGAATAGCCGAGAGCGAGATCGAGTTGTTTTCCCTTGAGGTTCGCCTTGAAACCCACGCCCTGAATTTCAAGATCCTTGGAATAGCCTTCAGCGGCGCCCTTGACCATGCCTGCTATGACCGAGCGAACGGTTCCATACATGGCGCGCGCGAACCGGCTGGTATCCTTGGTGGGAGAAACAGTGACCCGCTTGTCTGCGAAAACGATGCTCACGACCGGCGCAAAGGTCTTGGATATTTTGCCCTTGGGGCCCTCGACGGAGACAGTGCTCCCCTTGATGTCGACCTTTACTTTGTCGGGAACAGATACAGGAAGTTTGCCAATACGACTCATGGTGGTGGGTCTCCTTACCAAACGTTGCAGAGGAGTTCGCCCCCTGCCTTGTTGCGACGGCAATCTTGATCCTTCATCAGGCCCTTTGACGTCGAGAGGATGCTGATACCAAGTCCGTTAAGCACCCGGGGTATCTCGCTATAGCTAAAATAGAGGCGACGTCCAGGAGTGGAAACGCGCTTCAAGCCAGTGATAGCCGGCGTGCCATCAACATATTTCATTTTGATCACAAGCGTCTTGTGACCCTGGGCATCAACGCCTTCGGCGTGATCTACCACATAGCCTTCGGCTTTGAGGATGGCTGCAAGGCTCTCCTTCAGGCGCGAGTGCGGAATTACACATTCCTCAAGACGGGCTTTGCTCGCGTTGCGAAGCCGTGTGAGGCAGTCGGAAATGGGATCGGTCATGGTGGATGTTGTCTAGGTTGAGCCCCAACGGATCATATCCGTAGCGCCGAGGCGCTTGCACTTCCGCGGGGAGAAAAGCGCTACCAGGATGATTTGATTACACCGGGAATCTTACCGGAGAGGGCGAGTTCCCGAAATTGGATACGAGAAACGCCAAACTTCCCAATGAATGCGCGCGGGCGCCCGCTCATTGAACAGCGATTACGAACGCGAACCTTGGAGGAATTGCGGGGAAGCTTCTGAAGCTTCTTTTGAGCGGCGAAGAATTCCTCGTCGTTCGTGTCGGGATTGGCGAGGATCGCCTTGAGTTCAGTTCGCTTCGCAGCGTACTTGGACGAAAGCTGCTTGCGCTTCTCGTTGCGGTTGATGGCGGAGGTCTTCGGCATGGCGTTCTATGAATAAATCAGGCAGCGTTGGACTTGGCTGCATCCGTGCGGCGGAAGGGCATACCAAGCAGGCGGAGGAGCTCACGGGCTTCGTCATCGGAATCCGCCGATGTGACAATCGTTACGTCAAGACCCATGGTTTTCTTCACATTCTCCACCGTGATCTCCGGGAAGATGGTGAAGTCAGAAATACCGAGGTTGTAATTCCCCTGCCCATCAAGTTTGGACGAAATGCCGCGAAAGTCGCGAATGGTCGGAAGGGCCACGGCGATCAGGCGATAGAGGAACTCCCACATGGTATCACCGCGCAAGGTGACGTGGGCACCAACCACCTGGCCCTGGCGAAGCTTGAAGTTCGAAATGGCCTTCTTTGCCTTGGAAAGGACCGGTTTCTGCCCGGCAATTGTACCCAGGTCGCGAGCAATGTCGGCAATCTGGTTCTTGTCCGCCTCGGCATCGATTCCCGTGTTCAACGTGATCTTCGTGATCTTCGGAACTTGATGGGTATTCTTGTAGCCGCGACTCTGCACCAGAGCGGATACGACCTGTTCGGCGTAGAGTTTCTTAAGAGTGGGTGTGTAGGAGCTGCTCATGGATCATGGCCATCGGATTTCCGACCCGACGGCGAAAAGGAGAGATGAGAGAGAAAAGAGGGTCAGTAACGCAGGGCGGAATCGGCTTTGGCAAGCGTGGACTTGTCGAAGCCCGGAATCGTCAGGCCTTGGCGGGGGCGGGACGCTTCTTTGAAGCGTCGTGACGGGATTTGAGCATGAGATTCGACACGTGTACCGAACCTTCACGTTCTACGATGGCACCATTCGGATTCTCTTGAGATTTCTTCTGGTGCTTCTTGATCATCGCAACACCTTCGATGCGAGCGCGTTGCTTCGCTGCGAGAATCTCAAGAATCTTGCCTGACTTGCCTTTGTGGGAACCGGCGATAACGACGACCTCGTCACCGCGTTTAATGTGAAACTTCTGCATGTTAAAGGACCTCCGGAGCAAGAGAGATGATCTTCATGTAATTCTTTGCACGCAGTTCACGCGCAACCGGGCCGAAGATACGAGTGCCCTTGGGATTTCCGTCCGTGCCGATGATGACAATGGCGTTGCTGTCGAAACGGAGGTAGCTGCCGTCGGCCCGGCGCACAGGCGCCTTCGTGCGGACGACGACGGCTTTGGCGACTTCGCCTTTTTTTACCGTAGCGTCCGTGGCACTGTCTTTGATGTGGACCGTAATAAGGTCGCCGACGCCGGCGCTGTCGGTGTTTTGACCCTTTTTAGAGATCATTGCGGCCTTGCGCGCACCCGTATTATCGGCGACTTCGAGAATGGAGCGGAGTTGGATCATGTGGTGTCTCCTAAGTTAAACGTTCGGGATTCAGGCCTTGGAGGTCTTGGTCGGAACCTTCGCCGCGACATCTGATTCGGAGATCGCCTCGCCAGTGGCGGAAACCGCACGCTCGACTACGGAAACAATCCGCCAGCGCTTGAGGCGGCTTATCGGCCGCGTCTCCATCACCTCGACCTTGTCGCCGACGGACGTTTCGTTCTTTTCGTCATGGACGTGCACGACGGTCTGACGATTGATGACCTTCTTGTAACGCGGATGCGGAACCTTGAAGGGAATGGTAACCTTGACAGACTTGTCGCCAGAACGGCTGGTGACGAAGCCAATGAGTGTTTTGCGCGTATTGCGGGTCTCGGTGGACATGACGGACGTAATTAAGTGAAGGGTTGCGACGGGTGACTCAGCGGGCCGCGGGAAAGGGTGGATTCGATGCAGTCGGTTCCGCGTCGGCAGGACCGTCAGGCTGCCACCTTCTTTTGGCGGAGGGTGGTTTCGAGACGCGCGATTTCCTTGCGAAGGGAGCGCAGCTCATGGGTTTTCTCGACCTGGCCGGTTTGTTTACGCAGGCGGAGCTGGACAAGTTGATCCCGGATGCTGCGGAGTCGGCTTTCGATCTCTACAGGGGAAAGTTCACGAATTTCTTTATTCTTCATATGCGGAGGACTTGAGGTCTTGTTAAGCGAGACCGCCTTCGCGAACGATGAAGCGGCAGCGGAACGGGAGCTTCGCGTCAGCAAGACGGAATGCCTCCTTTGCGATGGTAGCCGGGACACCGGCGAGCTCAAAAAGGACCGCTCCCGGTTTGATCTGAGCGACGTAGTACTCCACAGGGCCCTTGCCGGAGCCCATGCGGACTTCTGCGGGCTTCTTGGTCACGGGCTTGTGAGGGAACACGCGAATCCAGAGTTTTCCCTTGCGCTTCAGGTGACGCGAGATGGTGACACGGGCCGCCTCGATCTGACGACCGGTCATTGGACCGCGCGTGAGAGACTGGAGGCCGAATTCTCCAAACGCGAGGGTGTTACCGCGCTTGGCGTTGCCTTTGCGGGAACCTTTCTGCGATTTGCGGTATTTGGTGCGGGCGGGAGCGAGAGCCATGGAACGAACGATTTAAGAGTTGGGATTTTCAGATCCGCGGGCGCGGGCCGTCGAACGGCGCGGCGACGTCAGTTGTTGTCGGATTCCTTTTTGCAGATCCAGACCTTGACCCCGATCTTGCCGAAGAGCGTACGCGCCTCGAAGAAACCGTAGTCGATGTTTTCGCGGAGCGTATGAAGCGGCACGCGACCCTTGCGCTGCCATTCGCGACGAGCGATGTCAGCACCGCCAAGACGACCAGAGCACTGAATACGAATGCCCTCGGCGCCCAGCGCCATCGCCATCTCGACCGCCTTCTTCATCGCACGGCGAAACGCAATTCGACGCTCCAGTTGAAGAGCCACGTTCTCGGCCACGAGCTGGGCTTCGATTTCGGGTTTCTTAACTTCCTGGATATCGAGAAGGATGTCCTTGCCGGTAAGCTTCGCGAGTTCCTCCTTGATCTTCTCGATCTCCTGCCCCTTACGACCGATGACAATGCCGGGACGGGCGGTGTAGATCTTGACGCGAACGCGATTGCTGGCGCGTTCGATGAAGATGCGGGGAACCGAGGCCTGCTTGAGTTTCTCCATCAGCTTTTCGCGGATGATCTGGTCTTCAAGAAGGAGCTTGGGGAAATCACGCTTGGTCGCGTACCAGCGGGACTGCCAGTTGCGGCGGACGGCGAGACGGAAGCCGGTCGGGTTGGTCTTTTGGCCCATGGTGGTAAATCAGTTGGAGTTGCCGTCCGACAGGACGATGCGAATGTGCGACATCTTCTTGCGGCGGGGCATTGCGGTGCCACGGGCGCCAGCCTTGAAGCGTTTGAGGACGGGGCCCATCTCAACGATGGCCGATTTGACGACCAGGCTGTCGGCCGAAAGGTTGCCGTTATTCTCGGCGTTCGCGATCGCCGATTTGAGCGTCTTGGCGATCAGCTGCGCCGATTTGCGCGGGATGATCGAAAGCAGATCAACGGCTTCGGGGGCCTTGCGGCCTTGGATGGTACGCGCCACTTCACGCACCTTCTTGGGTGACATGCGGGCGTAGCGGGTGAGAGCTTGGACTTCCATGGTATGAAGAGATTCCTCGGAGAGGCGACAGCAGCGACGGGTTAACGCCACCCTGCCCTTTTGGTTATAAATTCAGACGTGACGTTAAGGGTTAGATTTCCTTGCGGGTCATGCCACCGTGGGCCTTGAACACCCGTGTTGGGGCGAACTCGCCCAGCTTGTGACCAACCATGTTCTCGGTGACGTACACGGCCACAAAGGCCTTGCCGTTGTGAACGTTGAAAGTGTGGCCGATGAAGTCCGGCGTGATCGTCGATCGACGGGACCAGGTCTGGATTGGCTTGCGGCTGCCGCCGGTCTTTGCCGCCTTCTCGATCTTCTCGAGCAGGTGATAGTCGACGAAGAAGCCTTTTTTGATGGAACGTGCCATGGTGAGGAGTCGATGGGATTACTTCTTGCCGCGCGGCGGGCGACCGTTGTGGCGGGTAAGGATAAGACTGTTAGAGGGCTTGGAGCGACGACGGGTCGGGAACCCCTTGGCGAGCTGACCCCAAGGCGAGACGAGGTGCTGACGACCACCACCGCCCTTGGACTTGCCCTGACCACCACCGTTGGGGTGATCGACGGGATTCATCGCAACGCCACGTGACCGAGGGCGCTTGCCGAGCCAGCGATTACGGCCGGCTTTCCCGAGGGACTGATTGTTGTGATCACCATTGCCAACCTCGCCGATCGTGGCGCGGCAGTTTGAGTTGACCAAACGGAGCTCTCCAGAAGGCATCTTGAGCTGGGCCTTGTCCTGGTCGACGGCTACAAGTTCAATCGATGTCCCGGCGCTGCGTCCCAATTGGGCACCACGGCCCGGGATCAACTCCACACAGTGCAGCTTCGTTGAAGGAGGGATTAGCGACAGGGGGAAGTTGTTGCCGACAAGATAATCGTTCGTGGTGGCGCGATCGGACGCGACAATCGTATCGCCCACCTTCAAGCCCAGGGGAGCGATGATGTAACGCTTCTCGGCGTCCGGATATTGGACCAATGCGATCCGGGCGGAACGGTTGGGATCGTATTCCAAAGCGATCACCTTTGCCGGCTGATCGAGACGGTCCGTGCGCTTGAAATCAATGATTCGATACAGGCGCTTATGACCACCCCCACGACGGCGGGAAGTGATACGACCATAAACGTTACGTCCACCGGTCTTGGGCTTCGGCTCGGTGAGGGCGCGTTCCGGGCGCTTCTTTGTGAGCTCAGGCGAGCGATTGAGATGGGTATAGCGCTGCGATGGAGTCAGCGGTCGAGAGAGTTTAAGTGCCATGGGATGTTTTCTCCTGGTGGGCTCGCCTATCAGACGAGTTCGATCTTATCGCCGGCCTTGAGGGTCACGACGGCCTTCTTGAAGTCGGACGTCTTGCTCGGGCGTCCGGTGCGGCTGCGCTTGTTCTTGCCGCGGATATGCTGCACGTTGACGCGTTTCACCGTAACCTTGAAGGTGCTCTCAACTGCGCGGGCAACCGCCGCCTTGGTGGCGTCGGGGAACACTTCAAACGTGTATTGACCGAGCTCCGACGACAGCTTGTTGGCCTTCTCCGTGAGACGGACGAGTTTTAGGACTTTGTCGGCTTGCATTAGTTTTTCCCTCCATTGACGCGTGCGAGGATGGTTTCGAGGGCTCGCGAGCTCACGACGATCCGGCGATACTGGGCGAGATCTACGGTGTTAAGCTTGGCTGCTTCCTGGAGCGAAACCCGTTCGATATTACGAATTGCGCGAGTAGCTTCGGCAGTGAAAGGAGCATCGACGAGCAGCACCTTGCCCTTGGGGGCGATGCGAGCGACGATCTGGCTGGCTACCTTTGTCTTCACAACCTTGGCATCGAATTCCTCGATGACGGCGATGTCTCCGGCAGAGGCGCGGTCGAAAAGCGCCCGACTGAAAGCCAGGGCCTTCACCTTTGCATTGATCTTCTTCGAGTAATCACGGGGCTTGGGGCCAAAAACGACGCCACCACCACTCCAGATGGGAGAACGCGTGGAGCCGGCACGGGCGCGGCCGGTGCCCTTTTGACGCCACGGCTTTTTGCCGCCACCGCGAACTTCGCCGCGAGTCTTCGTGGAATGGGTACCAAGACGGTTGTTCGCATTGATTGCGACGATGACCTCCTTGACAGCTTGCAGGCCGCGGTCGCCTTCGAAGGTCGGAAGATCCGCGAAATCCTGTTCGCGGCTGCTGGTTCCGTCGGAACTAAAAACGGTGAGTTTCATGTCTGCGTGTACTCTAGGGTTAGGCGGTCTTGGGCTGCCCCTTGATGGCGGTGCGGACAATAACGTCGTCGCCGTTGGCCCCCGGGATGGCGCCCTTGACGAGAAGGAGGTTCTTCTCGGCAATGATCTTCACGATGCGAAGATTTTGGATCGTGCGGCGATCCTGCCCCATGTGACCGGGCATTGCCTGATTCTTCCAAACACGACCGGGAGTCTGGCGCATGCCGATCGAGCCGATGCGGCGGTGGAACATGGAACCATGGGAGGCGGGTCCACCGGCAACGCGGAACCGTTTGACTACACCTTGGAAGCCTTTGCCCTTGGAGACGCCAATGACGTCGACCATCTGACCTTCCTTAAAGGTCTCGACAGTGAGGACATCGCCCAGCTTCGCAGCCGGCGCTTCGGCGAGACGGACTTCGCCGAGGACGCGAGGAGCGGCCTCGAGGCCCGCCTTCTTCGCGTGATGGAGCTCCGCCTTCGAGGCGTTCTTGAGCTTTTGTTTCGAGAACCCGAGTTGGACAGCATGGTAGCCATCGTTCTCGAGCGTCTTGACCTGAACCACTGCGCAGGGTCCAGCTTCGACTACGGTAACCGGGACCAAGACGTTTTGAGCGTCGTAGACCTGGGTCATGCCGAGTTTTTTACCGATAAGTGTACTGATCATGGGCTAAGCGGTAGGTGGAGGTTTCCGTTTCGTGGGACCTACATTAGCGATTCCGACGGTATGGCCCGTCGGAAGAGCCGCTAAACTGTTGGTGAAACTTATTGTTTGCTGGGCGCGAAGGCTCAGACGTTGATGGTGATATCCACGCCCGACGGCAGGTTGAGCTTCTTGAGCTCATCCACAGTCTGGGCGGTGGGTTCGATGATATCGATGAGCCGCTTGTGCGTGCGGGTCTCGAATTGCTCCATGGACTTCTTGTCGACGTGCGGGGAGCGATTGACGGAGAGCTTCTCGATGCGGGTCGGCAGCGGGATGGGGCCGGAGACTCGAGCGCCGGAGCGCTTTGCGGTCTCGACGATCTCCAGGGCGGACTGGTCGATTACACGGTAATCGAAGCCCTGAAGCTTGATGCGAATGCGTTGGCCTTTCATGCGGAACAAAGAACGAGGTTTAAGAGCGGGCAGGAGCCTTCGTGGAGCTCTCGACAATCTTGCCAAGGAGCGAATTGGGCACCTGTTCGAAATGTGAAGGAGTGATGGAGGCGCTGGCGCGGCCTTTGGAGAGCGAACGGATGTCCGTCACGTATCCAAACAGGGTCTCAAGCGGAACGTGGGCCGTGATGATGCACGCACCGGCCTTGTTTTCCATGCCTTGAATGGCGCCGCGACGACGGTTGATGTCGCCCATGAGATCGCCTTGGAATTCTTCAGGCGTGGTGACTTCGACACCCATGATGGGCTCGAGCAAGATCGGCTGCGCAGCCTTCATGGCCTCCTTGAAGGCGAAGATGCCTGCCATCTTGAACGCGATTTCGGACGAGTCGACCGGGTGGAAGGAGCCGTCTACAATGCGAATCTTCGCGTCGACGACAGGATAGCCGGCGACGACACCGTTGTTGCACCCCTCAAGAATGCCTTCGGTCGACGGTTTGATGAATTCCTTAGGAATGACGCCGCCAACAATCTCGTTGATGACTTCGATGCCCTTGCCCTTTTCGTTGGGCTCGATCTTGACCACCACGTGACCGTACTGGCCCTTGCCACCGGTTTGGCGGATGAACTTACCTTCGCCGCCGGCGCTGCCAATGACCGTCTCACGGTACGCGATCTGAGGCTTCCCGGAGGTGGCTTCCACTTTGAATTCACGCTTCATCCGGTCGATGATGATCTCCAGGTGGAGCTCACCCATGCCGGCAAGAATCGTCTGGCCCGTGTCCGGGTCCGTCTTCACCTTGAGGGTGGGATCCTCGGCCACAAGGCGCTGAAGAGCGGTGCCAAGCTTCTCCTGATCACTCTTCGAATTCGGCTCGATCGACATTGCGATGACGGGCTCGGGGAAAGACGGGGGCTCAAGACGGATGTCCGCGTCTTCATGGCAAAGCGTGTCACCCGTGATCACATCCTTCACACCAACCAACGCGCAAATGTCGCCAGAGTAGGCTACGTCGATTTCCTCGCGATCCATCGCACGCATCAAAACCAAGCGTGAGACACGTTCGGAGCGGCGGGTACGGGGATTGTACAGGGACATACCCTTCTGGAGGGTGCCAGTATAAACACGGTAGAACACCAGCTTGCCGACGAAAGGATCCGTCCAGAGCTTGAATGCCAAGCCGGCCAGTTTCGCGTTGTCATCGGGGACAATGCCGACCTCGCCGCCCTCGCTGTCCTGCCCCTTCATTGGAGGCAACTCCAGGGGGTTCGGAAGATAGTTCACAACGCAGTCCAGAAGGCGCTGCACGCCCTTCTTCTTGAAGGCAGACCCCGGGACAACCCCGGTAAACTTCATCGAGACGGTGGCCTTGCGGATGGCGACCATGAGTTCCTCGGTGGAAACCGCTTCGCCACTGAGGTATTTCTCAGCCAGCGCATCATCAAAGTCAGAGGCCGCTTCGATGAGTTTTTCGCGGTACTCCTTCGCCTGAGCCGCCATGTCGGCGGGGATGGGATGACGGACCGGTTCGAGGTCCATGTTCGTGGGGTCCTCAAAAATGTAGGCAATCTGCTGGACCAGATCCACGAGGCCCGTGAAATCTTCCTCCTTGCCGATCGGCAGAAAGAGGGCGTGGGCGTTGGCCTTCAGCTTATCGCGCATCTCCTGGATCGCCCGATAGAAATCGGCTCCGACACGATCCATTTTGTTAATGAAGGCGATACGCGGGACTCCGTACTTGTTGGCCTGGCGCCAGACAGTTTCGGATTGCGGCTGGACACCGGCCACGGCGCAAAAAACGGCGATCGCTCCATCGAGAACACGCATTGAGCGCTCCACCTCGGCGGTGAAATCAACGTGTCCTGGAGTATCGATAATATTGATACGCTGCTTGATGCCCTTCCACGGCCCACAGGAGGCGTTCCAAGCGCAAGAGATGGCCGCGGCGGTGATGGTGATGCCCCGCTCACGCTCCTGCTCCATCCAGTCGGTCACCGCGGTTCCCTCGTGAACCTCGCCCATTTTGTGGACGGCACCCGAGTAGAAGAGAATGCGTTCGCTGGTGGTCGTCTTGCCGGCATCGATATGCGCGGCAATGCCGATGTTACGCGTCCACTCAAGAGGGAATGGACGACCCTTGGCGTTGACCGGGGAGATCTTCGCCTTGTCGGTGACGATGGAAATGGCGGGAGCAGAAGAGGACATGGGACCTTACCAGCGGAGGTGGGCGAAGGCACGGTTGGCTTGAGCCATCTTATGCGTGTCTTCCTTCTTCTTCACGACGCTTCCAGTATTGTTGTAAGCGTCGATAATCTCGGCGGCGAGGGCATCCCTCATGGGAGTGCCTTTTCGCTGGCCGGCCGCGGTGACGATCCAACGCAGGGCCAAGCTCTCTTGACGCTCATACGAGATCTCCACGGGCACTTGGTAGGTCGCACCACCGACGCGGCGGCTCTTGACCTCAAGGCGCGGACGGGCGTTCTCCAAGGCGCCGATCAACAGATCGACGGGATCCCCCTTCTCGAGCTTCTCAGAGACCTTCTCGAACGCTCCGTAGACCACGCGCTCGGCCAGATTCTTTTTCCCACTCTTCATGATGACGTTGACCAGATGGGCAACGAGAGGGCTCTTGTAGCGAACGTCGGGTTCGACGTGACGTTTCTCAGCTCGGTGGCGGCGTGACATGGGCGAAAATCAGGTTAAAAGCTTACTTTTTGGCGGCCTTCGGACGCTTGACTCCATACTTGGAGCGGCTGCGACGGCGCTTCTCGACGCCGGTCGCGTCGAGGGTGCCACGAACGATGTGGTAACGGACACCCGGCAAGTCTTTCACACGACCACCGCGAACGAGGACAATTGAGTGCTCCTGCAGATTGTGACCTTCGTCGGGAATGTAGGAGATGACCTCGTTACCATTGGTCAGACGGACCTTCGCTACTTTGCGAATGGCAGATTTCGGCTTCTTCGGCGTGCGGGTCATGACCTGCACGCAGACGCCACGGCGGAAAGGATTTCCTGAGAGCGCCGGCGACTTGGACTTCGCCTTGATTTGGCGACGCCCTTTGCGCACGAGTTGGTTGATGGTCGGCATACGAGAAGAAGGATGGGAATTTGGGAAAAGAGGAGAAACGTGAGGAACGCCGAAATGGTCGGCAAGAACTTTCTGGCGAAAAGATGACCTCTCGCGAATTCCGGACAGAACGTCCGGTTTTCACGGGGCGAAAGTCATCGGGTTCGTCACGATCATCTGCGACCGCTGCGACGAGGAGAGCGGGAAAGTGGGTCTTGGCGTTCCGATGACAAGTTCAAAGAATTCCAATCTTGCCGGCCTGCCCACCCGCCGGCCGCCGGCAGGGTTCGGGCGGTGGCCCGTTTCCGATCCCTGCAAAAAAAATCGCCCGGCCACGAGGGCCGGGCGATCAATGACGAGGAGCTAAGCTCTACTTCGTCATTTTGGCGGGAGGAACTGAAAACTCGCTGAAGGCACGGTGTTTGACAAGCGCGAGTTATTCACAACTCATTCACAATCGGTCGACTGCGCCGACAGCAAACACCGGGTGTAGCGGATCGTTTATGGAGTGAGGGTAGAGCGCAGCGACTCGAACTCTGCCTTTTGTTCCGAGGTGGTCGCGAAGCGAAGCCCAAACTCAGCAAGTTCCCGAGCCTCACTCGGGTATCCATGCTGCGCGCAGAGGCGCGCCGCTTTCAACGTAAGCGACGAACGTCGAGGAAACGTATTCACGCCTTCAATCAACATCTTCAAATCCTCCTTCGCTGGAACCTGCGCCGCGGAGGCGAGCGTATCCGCAGCAAGTTCGTAAAGCGCGGGCATGGGGGGAGGATAGGTGCGGCCTTTACGCAAGACGGAGAGAATGTGTTCGGCTTGAGTCGATGAAAGCATTCCCCCTTCCCCGGATGGGGCGGCCGCTGCTTCCATGTAACGAAGTCTTCCCACCTCAAGATAGACCCGAGGCCGATCCACCGACGCCGTTGCCGCAGCCTCGAGGAAGCGACGCGCCCGTTCGTCGCTTCCCAGCGTTCGCTCCAACAGGCCCAAAGAGGCCAGCAATTCGGGATCTCGTTCACCGCGAACGTAAGGCGCAATCATCGCGAGGCGCGCCGGATCCAATCTCCCGGCCAACATCAATGCTTCGCCCTTGATTCGGCCCACCTCGGATTGGGTCGCTTCGCGAAAGTCCACGTCGGCTGGCGCGGCGAGTCCTTCCCCTTTTCTTGCACGGGCTCCTTGGGCTTTGTAATCCGTGAACTGGACGTATGCCCGCAGTTCGAGCGACATCGTCTTGTAGTTCATCTTGAAGCACTCGATGAAAAGTTCTTCGGAAACCGGCTCGCCACGCCCCAAACGCTGCAAAAACAAGGCAAACGGCTGCTGAAACCGAGCTCCGCGACCGAAAAGGCACATATGAACAAAAGCGTATGCCTGTTTCGCCCAGATATTATTGCCCAACGGGTTGCGGGTCTCGGGCGCCCCGTGCGCGACAGAGAAGAATGCACCGAAAGGCACTAGGGCCCTGCGCGCCAAAGCCACGTTGAAATCTCGATCCTCCGCGGGTGCTGTGGGAAGTGCCGGGAGATCCGGATCCGCGTCCCCCGATGCGTTGACGCCCGCCACAGCCGCCGCCGAAACGGACAACGTGTTAGGGTCTTCAATCACCCCCAAGCGGATCGTATTCTGGTCGAATTTCATCGCCATCATTATCTGTGCGAGACCCTCCTCAAACCAGGCCGGGGCGCGCGGAGATGCCGAACTCAACAGGTGATAGATGTACTCGCGATAGAGCTGCTTGTTGTGCTCCACCGCCACCAATCCGAAATCCGTGCTGCCCGTCGGATCGATACCGACGTCGTCCGCAAGCACGTCCAACGTCTTGAGCTGCAGGTCGAGGACGATCGCTGCCTGCTCGGGATTACGAACGAATAGACTCGCGGACCCGACGTCCACACGGGACGACTCCCGTTGCGAAAATGCATCAAACGCATCACGGCGACCGCAGAGGATCAGCGTCGTGGGGCGGTGTGTACGTTCCGGCAACGGCCAGACAACGGCCAGGGCTTGGCGGAACAGATCGAAGTCCCGGATCAAGCGTTCCGCATCGCGATCACGGGCGTTTGACAGAATCTCAAATCCGGGAATGCGCGCGTAACGCCATGGCTCGGGGGGAGGCAGTTCGCGCGTGTCTGTGACCAGAAACTGCGGTAACTCAACAACGTCGTCGCTTGGGGCCGCCGGTTGAGCGGTAATCGGCACCGCCCCGGCAAGGTAAAGAGCCGCAAGGAATGAAACAGTCCTCCGGAGAACCGGAATGGTGGAATGCATGGGGTCGTGGGATGGGACACCGCAACCAAACCACCATGGCAGTCGTGTACCTACGCAGTCCGTTTGCGGTCTTCCTTCCAGAGGGGCAAGGGGACCAATAATGTCAAGTTAAGCTCCTGCCGAAGGCCGGTATTCTTCGTTTATCCTTCCACCTGATGGGCGCTTGGCCTGCTCAGCGGTTTTAACCAGCGCGCGTCAGCATAGAACGGCCCGAAGGGAAAGAGACTGGCGGCCGCCACCACAAGCGTGCGTCCCCATGTCCACTTGAATTCGATGGCCGCTAAAATCGTCGCCCAGAGATAAAGCAGGAAGAGAATACCGTGCGCCATTCCCACCACCCGCACTGCCTCGGGTTGATCCGCCAGATACTTGAGCGGCATGGCTACCCCAAGCAAA
The DNA here is from genome assembly GCA_964406745.1 of uncultured Opitutus sp. Classification (GTDB taxonomy): domain Bacteria; phylum Verrucomicrobiota; class Verrucomicrobiia; order Opitutales; family Opitutaceae; genus CAMAXB01. Next base: position 15,127 of record CAYOSX010000001.1, on the reverse strand, counting down.
AGCAGAAAAGACACACCCTCCAGAAATCCGATAAACCGGAGTCGTCCGATCGTTGTCGTGAAAAAATGCATCGCGAAGACGGTGCGGGCCTATCGCAACACGTCAAACAGACTGGCGTAATCATCTGTCCATAATTTCACCGGCCGTTCCCGGGCCTCTGGCGCGCTGGCCACCCCTCCAATCTCAGGCAAATCGAGAAACTCCTGATTGCGCGAGAGCAGCATCCACGACGTCCGGTAGTTCCACCACTCTTCCTCGGAGTCGTCCGCGATGTACACAACGCGGAGGCCAAAGTGTCCGGCCAGATTGTCGACCACGGGATAGAGGTCGAGGTACCGGTTTGAGATATGCACGGCAATCACTCCGTCAGGCTTGAGGTGTTCAAGGTAGACTTCGAACGCCTCCGCCGTAAGGAGGTGAACAGGAATCGCATCGCTGCTAAACGCATCCAGGGCCAGCAGGTCAAACCGTTGGCGATCGCCCAACTTCGCCTCGCGTTCCATCGAGACGCGCGCATCGCCCATGATCACGTCAACGCTGGCCTCGCTCGATTCGAGGTAGGTGAATCGCGTTCGCGCAAGGCGTTCTACTTCGGGGTTAATCTCGTAGATCCGAAAATAATCGTCCTCTTCGCCATAGGCCGCCAGTGAACCGGTGCCGAGGCCCACCAGACCGATTCGCCGTCCCTCCGCCCGCCACATTTGTTTGAGCGCCCGACCTACCCCGCTCGTCTCGCCATAATAGGTCGTTGGCAGCGTCGCCATGATCGGATCGGTGAACTGCAAGCCGTGGGTTATCCCGCCATGGACGAGTGAGAAATAATGAATGCGAGGATCATCTGCGTTGTACTGCACGACCTTGAGCAACCCGTAGAAGTTGCGCTCCGCACTCACCACCTGACGGCTTGTCTGATGAAGCTGCACGACAAACAGCAAGCCGAGCCCGAGCGTAACGAACATGATGTAGCCGCCCATTCGCGGTTGCCAGCTGCGCGAAAGGCCGCGGCGGAGGTCGCCAAAGCACAAAAGCGTAACGCCAGTCACGAGCAACGCCTCCTTCCAGTGCTCGCGATAGTATTCCGGATAAGCCGCAAGCATTTCGCCGAAGTAAAGCTTCCAGAACGACGCCGACAACAGCGGCACAAGCACCGCGGCCGCCACCACCCCGGCGACCACGCCCCAAGCCGCCTCCCGACTTTCGTCACGAAGCACGATGATGCCGAGGAGATAGGCGAGGACGCACAATCCAATCTGCAACTCGATATAATGGCTGAAAACCAGCGGTGCGACCACCGCCACGAGGAAACCACCCAACGCACCTCCGGCCGCAATCATGAGATAGTATCCGGTCAGCCGCCGCACCGAAGGTTTGAGACGGTAGACTTCGCCATGGCAGATCATGCATGCGAAAAACAAGGTCGCGGAATAGCCGGAGATCTGAACCACCAGCGGCGCGGAGTGCTCCGCATAGAATAGATAAGCCACCACTGCAGCGCCCAAGATGAACAGGCCTCCAAAGACATCGCGCCGGTACCAGCGGGCGTGGTCAAAGCAGACAATGAAGCTCAACAGATAAAGCGCCAGCGGGAGCACCCACAAGAATGGAATGACGGCGACGTCCTGACACAGCTTGTTCGTGGTTGCGAGCAACAGGACCGAGGCCGTCGCCGGAAGCGCCAGCCAGAGAAATCGATTGAAGACACTGGGGGGCGCATCGGGCGTCTGCCCGGCATCGTCGTCCGCCAAAGACTCGCTCACCTCCGCCACCCGCCTCACCCGGAACGCGCAGATTGCACACACAACGGCAAACACGCAGAGACCGATGGACCATACTGCTGCTTGCTGCTGCCGGGAAAGAGCGGGCTCAAACACGAACGGATAGCTCACCAACGCGAGCAAGGAGCCGATGTTGGAAAGCGCGTAGAGCCTGTACGGTGAACGACCCGGATGCGAAAGGCTGAACCAGCGCTGCATCAGGGGGCCGGTCGAAGACAATACAAAGTAAGGCAATCCCAGCGTCGCCGATAACAGGAGCAAAATCCGCACGGAAGGATTGCCGCCATTGATGGGTTTCCACGACTCCGACGGAGCAATCGGCAGCAACACCACTGCCAGTACCAGCAAGGCCAGATGAACCACCGCCTGCTGACGCGGCCGCAACCACCGCGACGTCACGTGCGCATAGGCATAACCGGCAAGCAGGACGGTCTGGAAGAAAAGCATGCAGGTCGTCCAGACCCCAGGACTCCCTCCGAACCAAGGAAGGATGAACTTGCCGATCAGCGGCTGGACTTGGAATAGCAGAAACGCTCCGGTGAAGATCGACAGGGCGAACGGCAGCATGCGGAAAGAAAGTAAGCTTGGGTGCGGGACACGGGCCGGCCCGACGGTTACGATGCCAGGACGAGACCGCTCCAAGTGAATCGCGGACGCTTGAAGCGCAATCTCCAACGAACGTTACGTCCCGATCGCGTCGAGCGGTTCCCTGCTGGATCCGGCGGACACGTCCCAATAAGAATCGCCCTACGAGCTCAGCGCACGACGTCGCTTCGAAACACGATGACGTCCTCCGCCCGCGAAGGCCCGACGCCGGCTTCATCGGCCGGAACGTGAATGCTGAAACGCTGGGTCCGTGACGGCAGCTGCTTGTCGTTCTCGTCGTAAAAATCGAGAACGGCATCGTGATGCCCCGGCGGAAGCCTGAGCGCGGCAAAACTCAAATACTGCGGAAGGTTATCCCACGTCCGCGTATCGGCCGCCGGTTGGGCCGCGGCACTGGCAATCTTGCTGAAGATACCCACCGTCGCCAGCGCGATGGCCGCCTGCTCGCGCTCGCGCTCGTTTTCCTTTTGTCTCTCCCGCTCCTCGGTCGTCTTGGGAGGAGGTCCTTCCCGACCTTCGGAGGCAACCACCACCGCAGCGCCAAGCGCCACGTCGCCGACCGCTCCCGTGTTCCGTTTGAAGACCGCCTTGTTGCCAAGGATGTAGTCCATGACCCGCCCTCCGCGAGTGGTCGCTTGGTAATGGAGATCATCATACGGGGGCAACGCGACGGTCCGGCCCCCGACGACCAGTTCGCCCCGGACGACGAGCGACGGACGCGTTCGGAAAGCCAGGCGCTCCCCGTCCGACCCTTCGGCCACCTTGCGAGGTCCCTGACCATACTCGACAAAAACCATCACATTCGCATCCGCCTCGACGGGGGGCAGCGTGAAGGCTGAACGCTCCTGCGCACGACGGAGGGCATCTTCCCCGTCACCACCCAGCCGGGTCGTGATGGTGCTGTCCAGATAGTCGAGAAGAACGAAGTCTCCTGCGTACTGCTGCTCCGCTGCGTCCCCATCGATGAACATTCCATTTCGGAAAGCCGCGCGGGCATTGTCCGGCTCTCCTTCCGCCCAATAGAGGATGCCACGATAGTAGTTGGCCATGACACGTTCATAGGGCTCGCCAACGAAAGGCTTGCGCGACTCCGCCCGAAACAGTCCGCGCGCACGAGCCGCATCCCTCGAGCCGGCATCAGCAAGGATGCCCGCCGCCGTGCGCAAGCCGGCGTCGAACTGGGCGCGCGCCTCATACCACTCCCCTCGCCGAAGGGCGATGGCTCCGACCCGATAGTTCCAAAGCACCCGATCTTTCTCCGGGGCGTTCCCCTGCCAGGCCTTGGCGTCAATCAAGGGATCACCCGTCGGCACCACCACCGGCAACGGCTCCCACGATTGACAACCGGAGAGCGCCACCAGCGAGCCCATCACCATCGTTCCCCTTGCGATTGACACGGCGCGCCTGAGCAGACCGGAAATGAGCGAACGGAAGTACTGTCGGTCGCCGATCACGGAGTCGTCGCCGCAAAATCCTCCATCAAGGCGAGCGCCGTCGCTTCGGCGATTTCGTTGACATCAAACGTGCGGATAATCGGGCCCGCGTATCGGTCCTTGCCCAAAACGTCTGAGGACGACGCCTGCGCAAGGATCGCCCCGTCCTTCAAGCGCACCAAGGTCGCCTGAATATCGGGCACACGGTACTCTTGATCCCCGGTCAGGCCCGGCGTCGTCAGCGTTCGTGATGAGATGAGGATTTCCAGCACCGCGTCGGCGGACAAAGCCAGCGCCTCGCGATCCTTGCTCGCCGCTTCGCCTGATCGGGGAAGGAAGTGATCCACCGGTTTGTCGTCGATCAGCGACGCCACGACCCTTTGATCGACCAGTGCCGCCCCGCCCGCACGCAGGGGACGACCAAAAAGGCGCTCGAGATCACGCACGGTCTGGCGATCCGCGAGTGTCACCTTTTCCGAGGGTGAGTTCTCATAGGTGTTCTCTGCCACCGTCTTTTCCCGGCGGGTGGTAGCCTCGCCCTTGGCAAGGGGCGGAATTGCGACCGCCTCGCCTGCAGAACCCCCGACGGACACATTGACCTGGGTGCCGGGACCGGCCGGCGCAACCGTCCCGGTCGGCGTCAGATCACTGGTGACCTCTTCGCGCGTGGTTTCCACACGTTCGGACCGTCCCGTCAGGCGCAAGCCCGACTCTGAATCCACAAGCTCACGATTTACCGCCAGGACAAGCCGGGGACGACCGACTCTCTCATATGCTTCCCGGAACCGGACAACGATCTCTCCCGCCTTATCGGGGGCAATCAGCGCCGCTCCGGGTGCATAGAGCCGTTGCGGATAACCGTCGGCTCCCGTGGCGGGCGGGCCCGGTGGCGACTCGACAATCGACACCGGCGGACGCTCGCCTACGTACCGGTCGGCCGCGAACGACACACCGGCAAGCAACCCCGGAAACACCGCGAGCATCAATTTTCGTTTCATCACCGTGAGACGAACGGCGGAGCCGTCCTATTCAAGTTAGCGCGCCTGCCGCACGCGAATCGTGTAGCTGCGGGCGCGATCATTCATGGAAGAAAAGCGGACAGCTTCAGTGGCGTTCTCGCCCAGGATGAGCGTTTGCCACGGAGTCTCGTCTCCGGTGGAAAACCCCTGCTCGTCCTTGAACACACAACTAATCTGCACCTGGATGCGCCGGGCTTCGCGATTTTTCACGTTGGCCACCACCTCAAGGTGACCATCCGCCGGCCGCACGAATTCCTGAAGCCCCGTGCAGGTGACCGAAGTCTGGACCTGCTCGTCCATGAGGACAAAACGCTCCGTGTTTTCGAGCGTGTACCGCGTGGTGTCCTGCGGCGCAAACGGTCCCGGCGGAGCCTGACATCCGGCCACCACCAGCATTAACGACGCGATCAGGAAAAGGGAAAAGAAAGAGTGCATGGCGGATTCTCGGTGCGGATTAGCGGTAGGCGGCATCTTCAAGGCCCTGCTTCTTGATCTCCGCCATATCCTCCCAGACGATCACGCTGGTGCGCGCGTCGATGAGCTGGAAGCTGTAGAGAATGTAGTCGCTGACGCCCTGACTCGTCCGCGTTGAGATCCCCTGCAGTTTTCCCGTGAGGAAGTAGTCGGCCCCAAGAAACTCGACCTGGTGGGGATCCGCCGACGCCGTCACGAGGCCGTCCTGCTTTAACTGCCGCTCACGCTCGAGCGCACGCATGTTTTCCCTCGCCAGAAAACTCACCCGGCCGGCCGCACGCGAGTTCAGCTGCGTGCGAATGCGGGTGAGGAAGATGTCCTTGTTGATTGGAAACCTCGTCTCGTTGACAACGGGATCGATCGCCACGACGGGCGGCTTGGACGCCTGTGCAATGGCAGGAATGCCGAGAATACTGCGTGCCATCCGGTCAGTCACGGCCACCAAGTCCTGAGACTCGACGCCGGTACCTGCGACGAATCCACGTTCGTCGGCGCCCATTTCGGTCACCGGAACACCGGACGGATTGCGCACGCCTTGGCTGGCGCACCCTCCCGACAGCAAGACCGCCAGCGCCGCGATCGCCACCGGGTAACACTTCGAATGGAATGGGTAAGTCATGGAAGGGCTGCGAGTACGCATGAAAAAGATACGCCGCCGGTTCAACGGCCGAAAAGTCCGTTGGCTTCGCCCATCACGCCGCGGGCGCCCGAGCCGTAGTAGTGATGATGATGAATCACCGCCGGCTGCGCCTGGGCAGGTGATTCCCGACGCACGCTTTCCCACCCCTCCTCAATCCACGCACGATGCTCCTGCTCACGACGAGCGCCCGCACGATCGGCCAGCGTACCCGCCAGCCAGCCGGCCCCCGCGCCATACGCCGCGCCTTCCCAGCCCCGGCGGCCATTGTTGTGCCCGATGATCGCTCCGAGCGCTCCACCGATCAGCAGCCCCCGGGTTGCATGGTCCGTCCGGATGCGATGGCGATCGTAACCATAATATTGATACACGCCCACCGGACCGCGATACGGCCGGCGGATCCAACGGTCATCCCGGCGCTCATAAGCCCATCCCGGGTGACGATGCCAAAGCGGTTCACGATACGTACGGGAGTAGCCCGACTGGTAGCGAGGAACCGGAGGCAGATGGCGCTCGCGGGACTCGCCGACGAACGAACCGATCAACGCCCCGGCCGCCGCGCCGTACGCCGCGCCTTCCCAACCATGCCGCCCGTCGTTGTGGCCGACCACGGCGCCAACAATCCCGCCGACCACGGCTCCCCGCACCGTTTCGGGACGAAATACCTGCGCCTGGCTGGCAGGAACGATGGCGAGTGCGGCAAGTCCAAGACAGAGCGCGAGCGTTTTCATGGTTTCAAAGTTTCCCTCTCAACAGGACATCGCTGGATTGCCGAGGTTTCAACCTTTTGCCCAACTTTGCACCCGCGCCCGCGCTGCGACGAGCAACGTTGCAAACCGCCCGCACATTCGAAGACTCCCGACCATTTCAGCCATGAACGCCCCTCGATTCCGATCCGCTGTCACGACCCTTCTTTTCTTTGCCGGACTTCTCGCAGGGATTGGCTCCTCTTCGCTGCCGGCGGCATCCGCAGACGAAGTTGCCTCGCTCCGACAGAAAGCGGAGGACGGCAACTTTGTCGCCCAATATAACCTTGGCTTGATCTACGCCGATCCCCGCGAAGCCGTCCACGACAAGCTTGAGGCCTACGTTTGGTTGATGATCGCCGCCGAGAACGGCACCACGGGCCGCGCGCTCGCCACGCTGGTCGAACAGCTGACGCCCGCGGAACTCGCGGAAGGTAAACGCCGGCTCGATGAGCGACGTCCCAATGTCTTCATGCGGCCACGGCCGGCATCCATCGTCCGGCCGGCCCCGATCGTCTCCCCGGTTCCTTCTCCCGCTGACGCCGCCCCTGCCTCCAGCGCGGTCCCCACCATCAACGTCGGCGACGGAAACGCACCCAAGCCGACCATTGATGCCCAGGCCGAACTCGCCCGGGCCCGCGCCGAACTGGAAGCCGTGCAGAACCGCGTAAACGAGGCCTCGACGCAGGCCGAGGCCCTGCGCGACTCCCTCCTCCGGTCGCAGGCCGAACGCGACTCTCTCGCTCGTCAATTGCAGGAAGCCCGCGAGGAGGTGGCCCGCGTATCCGCCAACGCTTCCGAACTGGCACCGTTGCAGGGCCAGGTCAGCCAATGGCGCGATGCCGCCCTCAGCGCGCAAGCCGAGGTGGACCGTTTGCGCACCGCCCAGTCCTTAGCGTCTCAGTCCCAGTCCCGCTCGAACGCCGCCAATGTCGAATCCTTACTGGCCACAATCGAACAGGAACGGGCCCGAGCCGAGGCTCTCGCCGGAGAGGTCGCCTCCGCGCGCGACGCAATTGCCCAAGCCAACACGGCACGCGAAGCCGCCGATACGCGCGCAGCGGAAGCGGCCGAGGCCGCCCGTCGATCCACTGAGGAATTGGCCAGCCTCCGCGCCTCGGCACGCGACGCCTCCACCGAATTCGCATCCCTCGAGCAGCGCCTCGCCGAACAGACGCGTCTCCTGGCTGAATCGCAGGCGGCCCTGCAAGACGCCCGACAGGCCGCAGGCTCCGGCGCCACCTCCCTCGCACAGGTGCAAAGCCAGCTGGACCAGGCCCGCGCGGAACTGACCACAACCCGCAATCTCGCCGCGACCAGCTCACGCGAGCTCACCGACACCCGCAGCTCGCTTGCCCGCCTCGAAGCGGAGGCCGCCACGTTGCGCCAGCAAATCGAGGCGTCCGCCAGCCAAGCCGAAATGCTGGGGAACGTCCGCAGCCAGCTCGCCGCCGCCGAACAACGGGTCTCCACGCTCGAAAACGAACTCGCCCAAGCCAGGGCTGGCGCTGCATCCGCGGGAGACGCCGCCCGGCAACTCGCCGCAGCCACACGCGAAGCCACCGACCTTCGCAACCAACTCACCGCCGCCAACGACACGTCCAGCCGCCTGACCTCCGAACGCGACGCCCTCGAACGGTCCTTGCAGGAAGCCCGCGAAGCACTCGCCACCGCGCGCGCAAATGCCCCTTCCGAAGCCGCCGCCACCACCGCACTGCGCGAACAGGTTGCCTCGCTGAACCAGCAGATGGCCGACCTTCGCCAAAAGTCCGCGCAAAAGGACAACGAGGTCAGTGAACTCCGGACAGCCCTCGGTAATTCGGAGAACGAACGCAACCGACTGACGCAAGCCGTCGCCGAGGCCCGTCAGGCGGCCACGTCCTCCTCGCAGAGCGAACTGGCCAAGCTTCGCGAGGAGCGTGACCGCCTCGCTGCGGAGATCTCCGCTGGCAAGACGGAACTCGACGCCGCACGCGCCAGCGCGGAGCGCCTCCGCGCCGAACGTGCCGAACTCCAACAGCAGAATGCTTCCGTCCAGCAGGCCATGCGCGAGCTGGAGCGTACGCAGCAGCAGGCCGAGAGCGCCCTCACCGCGGCACGGACGCAGGAGGCGGAATTTTCACGCCTGAAAAACCAAACTTCCTCCATCGCCGATGAGCGCGATCGCCTCACCCGCCAGGTCGCAGGTTTGTCCAGCCGGTTGCAGGCCGCCGAAGACCAGGCCAATCAACGCCAGCGGGAGCTGGCCGCTGTCAACCGGGAGCTCGAACAGGTGCGGCAATCCGCCAGCCAGGTTCAGGCTGCACCGGATATGTCCGGACTGCGTTCAGAACTCGCCAGTGTGACCGCGGAGCGTGACGCCCTTGCGCGCCAGCTCGAGGAATCGCGGAGCCAGTTGGAATCCGCACGCTCCCAACCGGCGCCCGCAACGGATGCCTCCTCCACCGACCTTGAATCCCTTCGTACTCAACTTGCGGATACGCAAGGCCGCCTGGCCACCAGTCTCCGCGCCTACACCGTCCGCGAGTCCGAGATCGGACGCCTCCAGACGGCACTGACCGCCGTCAATTCGGAGCGCGAGAACGCCGCCGCCGCGCTCGAGCAGGCCCGCGCCGAACTCGAATCGCTTCGCCCGCAGGCCGCCAGCGAATCCTCCTCCCGTGAGGAAATTGAAAACCTTCGCTCCCAACTCGCCTCGGCCAGTGAACTGGCCGAATCGCGCGCCCAGGCCCTTGCCGCGGCTCAACAGGAGCTGGATTCGACCCGCAGCTCGGCTTCGGACTCGTCGGGTGAAGTCGCCCTGCTGCGCGAGCAACTTCGCCAGACCCAGGCGCAGTCCTCCGTTCTGGCCGCCCAGGTCCAGCAACTTCGGACGCGGCTGACAGTGTCGGGACCTTCGCCCGCTTCTTCGTTGGGTGCGCCGACCCGCCCCGGAACGCCGTCAGCCGCACTGGCGACCACCTCGCCGGCGCCTCAACCTGCAGAGACCCTGCCTCCTCCCGCGCCGACGGAAGCCTCGGGACCGCGCACCCACACGGTCGCTTCAGGTGATTCGCTTAGCGCCATTTCCCGGCGTTATTATGGCACCGCCAATCGATGGATGGAGATCCTCGAGGCGAACCGCGAGGTCATCGCCAATCCCAACGTGCTCGTCGTCGGCACGTCCTTGCGCATCCCCTGACCGGTCTCGGTTGTCCGCGAATGGGTGGCGTCATCGACGCAACCCAGGCACGCGCTCCGGAGGTCCGGCCCCTGCGCTTGACTCTGCGGCTACGCTCGTCCCCTTGACTGCATGGCACCTCTCCCAACCCAATTTGCCGGAGTCACTGTTGCGACGAAGGCCAACATCTACTTCGACGGTCGCGTCGTCTCCCATACGCTGCACCTGCCCGACGGTGCCAAGAAAACCCTCGGTCTGATCTATCCCGGCACCTACCATTTCGGCACTGCCGCGCCTGAGCGCATGGAAATCATTTCTGGATCCTGCCGGGTTACCATCGATGAGCAGAACGCCACGCTGGAATACGCAGCTGGATCGCATTTCGACGTGCCCGGAAAGAGCGGGTTCACGATCGAAGTCACCTCGGGCATCTGCGAGTACATCTGCTCGTTCCTCTGACCTGTTTCACGGGCCGCCTCGACCAACCTTACCACCATGCGCAACTTTTTCGTCCTCGCGTTCCTTGGAGTGGCGTTGATCACCCTCGCCTTTGTGGTTCGCTCCGGCGCCTACGCGCGGAAGGATCCTGGCCTCCCGATCAACAGTGCCATGCGCGAGGCACTCGGGGTTCACCTTTGGCCAGATCGCGACCTGATGCTGATCGCCAAGAAGTATCCGGGCGCGCGCGAAACACCGCGCGGGATGAGGTACGTCGTTCGTGAGGCGGGATCCGGCGAGGAGACTCCTTCACGCGGACAATGGGTCACTGCCCACTACGACTCTTGGTTCATCGACGGCGTGCCGTTCGACAGCAGTCACGACGAAGGGAACGGTCCGCTCAATTTTCAAGTGGGTGCAGGCAAGGTGATCGCCGGATGGGACGAAGCCTTTCTCACCATGAAGAAAGGCGAGAAGCGAACGCTGATCATCCCCTACTGGCTGGCTTACGGTGAAAAAGGGATTCGCGGCAAAATCCCGCCGAAGGCGACCCTCGTCTTCGATGTGGAGTTGGTCGACTTCCGCTAAGCTTGGAGAATCAGGTCCGTTTTACCCGAACCATTTGGGTAGTTGTTCGCCAGCTACACGAGTGACTTTACCGATCCGGTGAACGACGGGCGAATTCGCGAGAATTCCGCGCAGTTCGTTTGCCAAGGTCGACGTCACCACTAGCCTCCCCCCAATCGTGCCGGCGCCGTCACCCACATGGCTCAGTCCCTTCAGCGCGAGTCTCTTCAGATTGTCCGAAGGTGATTCGGAATGGGACAGCAGGCTCGTCATCCTCCACGCCGTGTCTGACACGGTGATCGGCCTGGCGTTCTATTCAATTCCGCTGATCCTGCTCCACTTTGTCCGCAAGCGGCGGGATATGCCCTTCCGCGGGGTCTTCCTCATGTTCGGGGCTTTCATCGTCGCATGCGGGACAACCCATCTGCTCGAAGTATGGTCCCTTTGGCAGCCTCATTATTGGTGGTCAGGAGGCGCCAAGGCGATCACCGCGCTGATCTCCCTCGCGACGGCCATCACGTTGGTCCGCATCGCCCCCCTGGCCCTCAACCTCCCAAGCCAGGAGGACCTTCGAAGGTTGAATACGGCCTTGGAAGATCGTGTGCGCGAACGCACCGCCGACCTCACCGCCGCCAACGAACGGCTCACCGCGGAGGTACGCTCTCGCCAAGAGGCCGAAGCGCAGGTCCTCCGCCTCAACGCCTCCTTGCACGAACGCATCGACGAGGTGCAGGCGCTCTTCGATCTGCTGCCCGTCGGAGTCGGCATCGCAGAGGACGCCAATTGCACGACCATCCGCACCAATCGCGCCTTTGCGGAAATGCTCGATGTCTCGCGCGGCGCCAACGTTTCCCTCACCGCTCCGGGCAATGATGCCCCGCAACACTTCCACGTCGAACAGGGCGGCCGCATCCTGAAACCCCACGAGCTGCCCATGCAGCGCGCGGCCGCGGAGAACGAGCCTCTGCTCAACTTCGTTGAAACGGTGGTTCACGCCGACGGGCGGCGCATCGAACTGCTCGTCAACGCCGTCCCTCTTCGCGATGAGGCCGGCAGGGCCCGCGGCTGCCTCGCGACGTTTCAGGACCTCTCCGCCCAACGCCGCGCCGAACGCGACCGTCTCGCCCTCGAGCGCCGGATGCAGGAAACCCAGAAATTCGAAAGCCTCGGCGTGCTCGCGGGCGGCATCGCCCACGACTTCAACAATCTGCTCACCGGCATCCTCGGCAACGCCAGCCTTGCCCGTCTCGAGCTGCAACCGTCCCAGGACCAGGCCAACCTCGCGCTTGGATACGTGGAGCAAGCCTCCTTGCGGGCGGCTGAATTATGCAAGCAACTGCTCGCCTACGCCGGCAAGGGTCGATTCCTCGTTGAGCCGCTCGATCTCAGCCGCCTGATCGAGGAAACGGTCCCCCTTCTCCGCGCCTCTGTAAGCAAGAAGGCGGACCTTCAGTGTCATCTGGCCCCAAGCCTTCCGTCCTTCCAAGGAGACGCCAACCAGATTCGCCAGATCGTGATGAACCTCGTCATCAACGCGTCTGAAGCCCTGGGCGAGCACCCGGGAGTCATCAATGTGCAGACCGGACGCCTGCACGCCACCCAGGAGTACCTCCAAAGCATGGCGTTCTCCGACCACCTCGAACCCGGCGACTACCTCATGCTCGAGGTGAGCGATACGGGCGAAGGCATGACCGCAGAAACCAAGGCCCGCATTTTCGAGCCCTTCTTCACCACGAAATTCACGGGACGCGGACTCGGACTCGCGGCGGTGCTCGGCATCGTCCACGGCCACAAGGGAGCCATCAAAGTCTACAGCGATCGCGGCAAGGGTTCGACCTTCAAGATCGTTCTGCCCGCGACCGGCGATCCCCTCAGTCCGGCCGTTCCTCCGCCGGCCACGTCCAAGAAATCGTGGACCGGAAAAGGCATCGCCCTGGTGGTCGACGACGAGCGCGCCGTCCGCGAGCTCGCCACCGCCGCCCTTGTTAGGGCCGGCTTCGAGGTGGAGCAGGCAGTCGACGGACAGGAAGGGGTCGATCGTGTACGCCTCAACCCGCAACGCTACGCCATCGTTCTGCTCGACCTCACCATGCCGCGCCTCGACGGAGAGGAGGCGCTCCGACGCATGCGTGCGCTCAACCCGCAGCTTCGCGTCATCCTCACCTCGGGCTTCAACGAGCAGGCGATCATCGACCGCTTTGCCGGACGCGGGCTCGCCGGCTTCCTGCCGAAGCCGTTCTCGGTCGACATGCTGCTGAGCATGGTGCGCGACGCGCTTGATCCACGCGCGGCAGAGGATTGAGCGGGCATCAACGGGGAACGTTGCCGCCGCGCGCCCGGAATCTTGCCGGCAGGCACCCGCATGCGTGGGATTCAAAGCCCCAGCAGGGAGCCGTTCAGCTTGAGCCAGCGTTCCGCGTCCTCCCAACCCGGACAGACCTCGGCCACTTTTGCCCAGAATCGTCCGGAATGATTCATCTCCCGCAAATGCATGAGTTCGTGGTAAATGATGTAATCACGAACTGAATACGGCGTCTGCACGAGGCGCCAGTTCAGGGAAATCACGCCGTTCGTCGAACACGAGCCCCAGCGGGTGCGCTGGTTGCGCACGGTGACGGACGACACCGCGACACCCGTCACTGCCGCCAGCTCCCACGTGCGGGCCGGCAGTTCCACCTTCGCGAGGCGCAGGAAGTGCGCTTCGAGCGTGGGCCGGAGATCACGGTCAAATCCTGCCACGCGGAACACGTCCGCCGCCAGGCAGACCGCCGGGCGGGGCGCATCCGAGGCCACCCGGATCTCGACCGGATCGCCGCGCCACATCACCCGGGTGCCCGGCGTCCACACCTCGGCCCCGCGCGGCCGCCGCGACTGCCGCGCGCGGGCGCGTTCAAGCCATTCGGCATGCTGGGCCACAAACGCGCGGGCCTCCCGTTCGCTTCCGCGCAACGGAATGATCGCCACGGCCGTGCCATCCCGCCGCAGCGTCAGCCGATAATGCCGCGCGCGCGCGCTCCGCTCGAAGAGCACATCGGACCGTCCCGCCCCCAGGTTTGAAGGCGCCTCGGCGCTGAAAAGATCGGATTGAAACGCATCACTCACCTTGGCGTCGCAGTGAAGGTGGTCAGACATTACTTGTCGAGCGGACGGCCACTCAATCCCCTCGCAATTTCGTCTCCCGCCTGAGTCAGAGGCGAACGACTTTCCAACGGATGGCCCCCTCCGCCAGCTCAAGCCAGGCAAAGCTGGGCGGAGCTCCCCTGCTCGCGTACGAAATGCAGCCGGGATTCAGCCAGCGCACGCCGTGAACGTCGACCTCGTCCCTGGGCACATGGGTGTGCCCATGCAGCAGGAGCCGGCAGCCCCGCGGCGCCCGTCGCGGCGGGATGTGTACGAGGTGACAGCTCACGCCCTCGCGTTTGAGCGACAATTCGAGTGGCCAGGGTGCATGCCAGTCATTGTTGCCCAACACGACCCGGAGGGGCGGGCCAAGTTGCTCGAACTCCACCAGCGTCGACGGGTTGCAGACGTCTCCCAGATGCCAGATTTCATCCGCCGACTTGAGCCTCTCAGGCAGTCCCGGCGGAAAGCGATCATGGGTGTCGGCGATGACAGCGATGCGCATGGAAATCACCGGTGCTCAATGATCGCCGGATGGCAAGACCGCGGCGACGGGAACCTCCGTGACCTACCCGTTGACGGCGGCGCTGATCGCCTCATCCATTTCTTCATTCGAGAAGACGGCCTGCACGTCGTCATGCTCGTCGAGCGCGTTGTGCAGAGAGACCACCGACTTCGCGAGGGAGACATCCGTGAGCGGAACCGTCGTGTTCGGGATGTAGGCGAGTTCCGCACTCTCGGTCTTGATGCCCGCATCCTCGAGGGCATGCAGCATCTTGTCGAAGGCATGCACGTCGCATCGCACCTCGTGACCATCGTCGGTCGAAATGACGTCATCGCCTCCCGCCTCAAGGACGACCTCCATGAGCCGATCCTCGTCCACCGTCTCCTTCGCGATCAGGAACTGGCCGGCATGGAGAAACTGGAACGCCACGGCGCCGGTGACTGCGAGGTTGCCGCCGTGCCGGGTAAACAGACTGCGGATGTCGGAGGCGGCGCGATTCTTGTTGTCCGTGGTGACTTTGACAATGAACGCCACGCCACCCGGCCCGTAGCCCTCGTACACAATGTCTTCGTAGCTCACGCCCGGGAGCTCGCCCGTGCCCTTCTTGATTGCGCGGTCAACATTGTCCACCGGCATGTTGGCCTCCC